>NZ_JBTNDL010000003.1:0-488168 GCF_054511015.1 Arthrobacter sp. MDT1-48-3 | reverse complement strand
AGCCAAAAAAACCAGCCACCACACGGGGTGCGGCAACCAGCAAATTCAACCAATCAAAAAACAATCGGTATCAACAAACTTGGCACACTATTGAGTTCTCAAACAACAGGAGCTACCGGCACCAAACACGACCAAACCGCCATGTCCTCGCTCCGAAGCAACTTTTCAAGCTTACCCGCTCTGACTTCGTTTGTCCAAATCGGCCGGTTCCCATGTCCTCCGCTCCCGCTCCCATCCATACGGACGAGAGGAGAGCTTCGATTCTGTGGTTGTCGGCCGACCAGATGACTTCATCAGCGCGGATATAAACGATAGCACCGGTTCGCCCGGAATGCCAACAGCGGCGGATCTCCTTCGGGAAGGGGGTCCGCCGCTGCTGTCGGAGGCTGCGGTCAGGCGGCGATCATCAGGATGCGGCCGGCTTCAGGTACAGCACGCCGAGAGGCGGTACTCGGACGTCGCCGAACGCCGGCTGCCCGTTGTGCGCACCCTCCTGCGCAGTGATGGAGCCACTGTTGCGGACACCCGAGCCGCCGAACTCCTCGGAGTCCGTGTTGAGGACCTCCGTCCACTCCCCCGCCCACGGCAGTCCGACCCGGAAGCCCTCGTGGGGTCCCCCGGCGAAGTTGGCGATGCAGACGAGCGGGTTGCCCTGGTGGTCCCAGCGGATGAAGGACAGCGTGTTGTGCTCGCCGTCGTTCTCGTCGATCCACTGGAAGCCGGCCGGCTCGTTGTCCCGCGCATAGAGGGCCGGGGTATCCCGGTAGATCGTATTGAGCGAACGGACGAGTTCCTGCACCCCCTTGTGGGAGGGGGTCTCCGTGAGCCACCAGTCGAGGCTGTGGTGCTCGGCCCACTCGGACTCCTGAGCGAACTCGGATCCCATGAAGATCAGCTGCTTGCCCGGGTGCGCCCACTGGAAGGCGAGATAGGCACGGACGTTGGCGAGCTGCTGCCAGCGATCACCAGGCATCTTGCGCAGGAGCGATCCCTTGCCGTGCACGACCTCGTCGTGGCTGATGGGCAGCATGAAGTTCTCGGTGTAGGCGTACACCATCGAGAACGTCGCCTTGCCGTGGTGGTGCACCCGGTTGATCGGGTCCTCGGAGATGTACTGGAGGGTGTCGTGCATCCAGCCCATGTTCCACTTGATGCCGAACCCGAGACCACCGGAGCTGGTGGGCCTGGTCACGCCGTCGAACGCGGTCGACTCCTCGGCGACCATGACGATGCCCGGCGCCCGCTTGTAGGCGGTCGCGTTGACCTCCTGCAGGAAGGAGATGGCCTCGAGGTTCTCGCGCCCACCGAACCTGTTCGGGCGCCACTGTCCCTCCTCACGCGAGTAGTCCAGGTAGAGCATCGAGGCGACGGCGTCCACGCGCAACCCGTCGATGTGGAACTCCTCGAGCCAGTACAGCGCGTTCGCCACCAGGAAGTTGCGCACCTCGCGACGGCCGAAGTCGAAGATCAGCGTGCCCCAGTCCTGGTGCTCGCCGAGGAACGGGTCGCCGTGCTCGTACAGGGTGCCGCCGTCGAACTTGGCCAGCGCCCACGCGTCCTTCGGGAAGTGGGCCGGGACCCAGTCCATGATGACGCCGATGCCGGCCTGGTGGAGCGCGTCGATCAGGTACTTGAAGTCGTCCGGCGAACCGAAGCGTGACGTCGGCGCGAAGTAGGACGTCACCTGGTAGCCCCACGACCCGCCGAACGGATGCTCGGCCACGGGCATGAGCTCGACGTGCGTGAAGCCCTGCCAGGTGACGTACTCCACCAGCTGCTCCGCCAGTTCGCGGTAGCTCAGGCCCTGGCGCCAGGATCCGAGGTGCACCTCGTAGACGCTCATCGGGCCGTTGTGGGGGTCGTTCGCCGCACGGGCCTGCATCCACTCGTCGTCGCCGAAGACGTAGGTCGACTCGACGACCTTCGATCCGGTGAGCGGCGGGATCTCGGTTCCGCGCGCCATCGGGTCCGCCTTCTCGCGCCACTGCCCGTCGCTGCCGAGGATCTCGAACTTGTAGCAGGTGCCGGCACCGGCGCCGGGGATGAAGATCTCCCAGATGCCCGAACTGCCGAGCGCGCGCATGGCGTTGACGCTGCCGTCCCAGCCGTTGAAGTCGCCCATGACGCGGACCGCGCGCGCGTTGGGCGCCCACACCGCGAAGGACACGCCCTCGATCTCGCCGAGCACGGAGGAGTAGTGGCGGACATGGGCGCCGAGGGCGGTCCACAGGGTCTCGTGCCGGCCCTCGCCGATCAGGTGCATGTCGATCTCACCGAGTGTCGGCAGGAACCGGTAGGGGTCGTCGACGATCGTCGGTCCGCCGTCGTAGGTGACCTCCAGCCGGTAGTCGGGTACGTGCCCGGGATTCTCGGCCGCCAGGGCACCGACCCAGATGCCGTTGTGCTCGTGCTGGAGCTCCGTACGGCCGGTACCCGTGACCACGACGACGGACTGCGCCAGGCGGCGCAATGTCCGCACGGTGACGACGTCGTCGCTGTCGAGGTGTGCACCCAGCACCGCGTGCGGCTGGTGGTAGACGCCCTCCGAGACCTGCTGCAGCACGGAGGGATCGACGGAGGCGGGAGTCAGGTCGGCGGAGGGCGGGGCGGCCGCATCCGGCGCCGTGTCCCCCACGGTCTCCCGCACCTTGTCCTTCAGGCCGGCCGTCGCACTCTTCGCGGTCTCGGCCACGGCCTTCGCCGTGCCCGTCACGGTCTTGGCGGCCTTGGCGGCTTTGGCCGCGAGCGACTCCTCGGCCGGGCCCTCGTCGGGGTTCTTCGGAGAATTCATGTCAGCTGCTTTCATAGCGTCCGCTCCGGGGTGTGCCCCCAGTGCGCGTCGGACATCCCGGACAGGCATTTCCACCCAGTCCGGTCTGTTGCGGATCTCGTAGACGACTTCGTACAGGGCCTTGTCGAGCCAGAGCGCCCGGAACAGCGGACCCGAGGTGTCGACGGGGGCGCCGGACTCCTCCGCGTACCCGTCGAGGAAGGCCTTCCGCGCGGCGTCGGACCATTGCTCGGTCACGGCGGCCTCGGGCGAACCGACCGGCGCTGCTCCCCGCGAGGCGGCAGCGTACTCCAGCGAGCGGACCATCCCGACGACGTCGCGGACCGGGACGTCCGGGACGCTGCGCTCGGCGGTGGGCCGCAGCGGCTCACCCTCGAAGTCGATGACGAGCCAGGTGCCGTCCGGGGCCTGGAGGACCTGGCCGAGGTGGAGGTCGGCATGGATGCGCTGGAGGGGCGGGATGTCCTCGAGGACCTCGATGTCCCGCACGATGCGGTCCACCTCGGCGCCCAGGGGGCCGACGGCGTCGCCTGCTTCCTCCCAGGCCCACCGGATCCGCTGCGCGAGGGCTTCCTTGAAGTCCTTCTCCTCCTCCGCGGTCGCCGTGCGGCTTCCGAAGGCGCCGTCCAGTTGCCGGTGGATCCGTGCGACGGCCCGGCCGAGGCCGCGCGCCTCGGCGGTGAAGTCGGCGGCGGTCGAGGCGGCGAGGGAAGCCGTGCGCCAGGCGTCGGTGCTGCCCTCGACGAAATCGCGCAGGACGCTGACGTGCCCGCTCACGTGGTGGCCGGGACCCGCATGGGCTTCCTGCCAGGTGCCCGTGACCCACCCGAACGTGTCGGGGGTGTCGGTGGACCCGCCGGCGGTGAGGCCGGCGCTGATCTGCACGTCGGGGCTGTCGCCGGCCGCCAGCACACGGAAGAACTTCACGATCATGGAGCCGGGACCGGAGCCGTAGACCACCGAGGTGTTCGACTGCTCGCCCTGCAGCACCTTGACGGGCTGGGCCGAGCCGGATTCCTGGTGTTCCGGCTTCTTGACCACGACGCCGGTCAGCCGCCCGTCAGGGGTACCGGACTCGGACAGCATGAAGTCCACCCAGAGGCGCACGAAATCGGCGTCGTGGGTGGCGTCGTACGCCCAGCGTGTCCCGAGCCCGGGGTGCTCGACCTGCCCGATCAGCCCGGCGGCGTCGTCGAGCGGTTCGCTGCGGTAGCTGATCGGCACGCTGACGACGTCGGTGCGCCGTCCGGACTCGACGGCCAGGAAGTGCACCTCGAAGCCTGCAGCGCCGGCAGGGTCCTCCATGACCGTCCCGCCGACGACCGTCAGAGCGACCTCGCGTCCCTTCGCGGGGAACCACCGCTGGGACGGAAGCCATTCGGTGAGGATCTCCGGGATGAAGGGGGTGTGGGTCGCCATTATCGGATCGCCTCCGGGACGGGGATGACGGGCATCGCCTGCGTGTGCGGGGATGACGTGTTCGAACTGGCGGAGCGCACGCGCAGCCAGAAGAAGTCGTGGCTGCCGAGCGTCAGGGTCATCTCGCCGTCCTCCGCGAACGCCGGGAAGATCGAACCGCCGAACAGGTCCCGGAGGCCGCGGCCGCCGAACTCGGGCAGGCGCATCCGCGCCGCCACCGGGTGCTGCGACAGGTTGAAGACGCACAGCACCGACTCCTCGGGCTCGCCCTCGGCGTTGTCGGCATCGACCTCTCGGAGGAACGCCAGGACGTGCTCCGACTCGACGGGGACGTTGCGGTAGGTACCGAGCCCGAACGCCGGGTGGGCCTTGCGGACGGCCAGCATCTGGCGGACCCAGTGCAGCAGCGAACTGGACGTCGCCATCTGCGCTTCGACGTTCACGTGGTTGTAGTGGTAGACGAGGGACTGGACGACCGGGAGGTAGAGCTTCCCGGGGTCCACCGGGGAGAAGCCGGCGTTGCGGTCCGGGTTCCACTGCATGGGGGTCCGTGACGCGTCACGATCCTCCAGCCAGATGTTGTCGCCCATCCCGATCTCGTCCCCGTAGTAGAGGAACGGGCTGCCCGGCAGGGACAGCAGCAGGGCGTGGATCAGTTCCACCTCCGCGCGCGAGTTGTCGAGCAGCGGCGACAGGCGCCGCCGGATACCGACGTTGGCCCGCATCCGGGGATCCGGCGCGTACCAGCCGAGCATCGCCTCGCGCTCCTCGTTGGTGACCATCTCGAGCGTGAGCTCGTCGTGGTTGCGCAGGAACGTGCCCCACTGCGCGCCGGCCGGGATGTCCGGGGTCTCCTTCATCGTCTCGATGATGGGTGCCGACTTCTGGTCACGCAGCGCGTAGAAGAGCCGCGGCATGATCGGGAAGTGGAAGGACATGTGGCACTCGGGGCCGTCCTCGTCGCCGAAGTACTCGACGACCTCGTCCGGCATCTGGTTCGCCTCGGCGATGATGACGCGGCCCGGGTAGTTCTCGTCCACCATCGCGCGGAGCCGCTTGAGGAACTCGTGCGTCTTCGGCAGGTTCTCGCAGTTGGTGCCCTCCTCCTCGAACAGGTAGGGGATGGCATCCGCGCGGAAGCCGTCGATGCCCTGGTCGAGCCAGAACTTCACGACGTCGAAAATCGCCTCCTGCACCTTGGGGTTCTCGAAGTTGAGGTCGGGCTGGTGGCTGAAGAACCGGTGCCAGAAGAACTGCCGGCGCACGGGGTCGAACGTCCAGTTCGATTCCTCGGTGTCCACGAAGATGATGCGCGCGTCCTGGTACTTCTCGTCGGTGTCGCTCCAGACGTAGAAGTCGCCGTACGGGCCCTCGGGATCCCTGCGGGACTCCTGGAACCAGTGGTGCTGGTCCGAGGTGTGGTTCACGGGCAGGTCGATGATGACCCGCACGCCGCGGGCGTGAGCCTCGGCGACGAGCCGCTTGAAGTCACCCAGGGACCCGAACTCGTCGAGGACGTCGTAGTAGTCCGAGATGTCGTAGCCGCCGTCGCGGAGCGGGGACTTGAAGAAGGGCGGGAGCCACAGGCAGTCCACGCCGAGCCACTGGAGGTAGTCCAGCTTGTCGATCAGACCCGAGAGGTCACCGGAGCCGTCCCCGTTCGCATCGGCGAATCCGCGGACCAGGACCTCGTAGAAGACCGCCTTGCGGTACCAGTGGGGGTCGTGGGCCAGTCCGGGTGCGTTGAGCTGGAAGGGGTTGGGCACTAGCGCTGCCTCCTGATCGAGAGAATGTGGGCGGGCTCCACGTGGGCGTCGAGCCGCACGTAGTTGTGCTCGCCCCAGGTGAAGGTCTGTCCCGTGATGAGGTCGTCCACGAGGAACGTGCCGTTCTCGTCGAAGTCCGCGGCATCGAGACCCAACCGCGCGAGGTCGAGCGACACCGTGCTCTCCCTCGTGCTGTGCGGGTCGATGTTCACGACGACGATGATCGTGTCCTTGCCCTCCGCCGTCTGCTTGTGCTTGGCGAAGACCACGGTCGCGGGATCGCTGCTGCCGTGGATGCTGAGGTTCTCGAGGTCGCCGAGCGCGGGGTGCGAGCGGCGGATGGCGTTCAGCCGGGTGATGAACGGCGCCAGCGAGCGCCCCTCGGCCTCGGCCGCGGCGTAGTCCCGGGGGCGGTACTGGAACTTCTCGTTGTCGATGTATTCCTCGGCGCCCGGGCGGGCGACGTGCTCGAACAGCTCGTAGCCGGAGTAGACACCCCACAGCGGGCTGGCCATGGACGCGAGCACGGCCCGGATCTTGAAGGCGGCCGGGCCCCCGTACTGGAGGTACTCCGTGAGGATGTCCGGGGTGTTCACGAAGAAGTTGGGCCGGAAGTAGGACGGCGAGACCTTGCTGATCTCGGTGAAGTACTCCTCGAGCTCCGTCTTCGTGTTGCGCCAGGTGAAATAGGAGTACGACTGCTGGAAACCGGCACGACCGAGGGCGTGCATCATGGGCGGACGCGTGAAGGCCTCCGCCAGGAAGATGACGTCGGGGTGCTTCCTGTTGACCCGGGCGATCAGCCATTCCCAGAACTGCACGGGCTTGGTGTGCGGGTTGTCGACCCGGAAGATCTTCACGCCGTGCTGGATCCACATGAGGACGATCCGCAGGATCTCCTTCGCGAGGCCCGTGGGATCGTTGTCGAAGTTGATGGGGTAGATGTCCTGGTACTTCTTCGGCGGGTTCTCGGCGTAGGCGATCGACCCGTCCACCCGCGTGGTGAACCACTCGGGATGGCTCGTGACCCAGGGATGGTCGGGCGCTGCCTGCAGTGCGAGGTCGAGTGCGACCTCGAGGTCCAGCTCCCGTGCCCGCGCCACGAACGCGTCGAAATCGTCGAACGTCCCGAGGTCGGGATGGATCGCGTCGTGGCCCCCGGCCTCGGACCCGATGGCCCACGGTGATCCGGGATCGTTGGGCCCGGCGGTCAGGGTGTTGTTCGGTCCCTTCCGGTGGGTCCGTCCGATGGGGTGGATCGGGGGGAGGTACACGACGTCGAAATTCATGGCCGCGATGGCGTCGAGGCGCTTCGTCGCCTCACGGAACGTACCGGAGGTCCACTGCGCCGTCTCCGGGTCGTAGGTCGCGCCCTCGGACCGCGGGAAGAACTCGTACCAGGCGGCACGCCCGGCCAGTTCGCGCTCGACGTTGATGGGGTACGCCGGGGAGGCGGTGACGAGCGAGCGGATGGGCTGGCGTGCGATCGCCTCGTGGATCTGCGCCGACAGCCCTGCGGCGAGACGTGCCTCGACGCTCTGCGAGGTGTCGGCGAGGGTCGCGGCGGCGCGGCGGAAGAGGGTCGCGTCCCGCGCGGTGCGCTCCTCGGCTGCCCGTGTGAACAGCGCGGCGCCTTCGGCGAGCATGAGCTCGACGTCGACCCCTGCCGCGATCTTGATGGTCGCGTCGTGCTCCCACGTCCCGAAGAGGTCCGACCATCCCTCGATGGTGAAGGTGTGCAGGCCCTTGGCGCGCGGCGTCAGGGTGCCGGCCCACCGGTCGAGTCCGGACCCCACCGGCGTCATGCGGACGCGCTGCACCTCCTTGCCGCGGGGGTCGTAGAGCACGGCCGATACGCCGAGCTGGTCGTGGCCCTCCCTGAACACGGTCGCACCGACGGCGATGTCCGAGCCGGGGATCCCCTTGGCGGGGAAGCGTCCATCCTCGATGACAGGGGTCACGGCGGTGATGGGGATGCGGCCGAAACGCAGTCCTTCGGGGTACGGGGCATTTCGATTCTGCTCGGTAGGAGTCGTCACCCGTACGACGTTAGCGAGTAATGGGCCGAAATGCTAAGGGAGCTTTGCGTAACATCGGGGCGTACTTCGGAGAACGCAAGCGTTTGCGCGGGAAGCCCTCCCCAGCGCTGGGCAAGTGCGCTAGCGTAACCGGGGTGAAGGCAATCCGCAGATTTACCGTCCGAACCGTCCTCCCCGAGAGCATCGCGCCGCTCGGCAAACTCGCGGGTAATCTGCGGTGGTCGTGGCACCTGCCGACCTCGCGTCTCTTCGAGGAGATCGACCCGGTGGCGTGGGAGGAGAGCGGCCACGATCCGGTGTCCTTCCTCGGGTCGGTCACGCGCGAGCAGCTCCAGCAGCTCGCAGGCGACGAGAAGCTTGTGCGGCGTATCCAGGAGCTCGGCGCCGATCTCGAGAGCTACCTCACGGAGCCGCGCTGGTACCAGGGCCTCGGCGACGACGCGCCCCGCAGCATCGCCTACTTCTCCCCCGAGTACGGCATCAGCGCCGTCCTCCCCCAGTACTCCGGCGGCCTCGGCATCCTGGCCGGCGACCACCTCAAGTCCGCGTCGGACCTCGGTGTGCCCCTGGTGGGCGTCGGCCTGCTGTACCAGGCCGGCTACTTCAAGCAGTCGCTCTCCCGGGACGCCTGGCAGCAGGAGACCTATCCCGTCCTCGACCCCGATGGCCTCCCTCTCACCCTGCTCCGTGAGGAGGACGGCTCGGCGGCGAAGGTCGTGCTCCCCCTGCCCAACGGCCGGCAGCTGTCCGCGCACATCTGGCGTGCCGACGTCGGACGCGTCCCCCTCCTGCTGCTCGACTCCAACGTCTCGGAGAACGACGACGCAGCGCGCAACGTCACCGACCGCCTCTACGGCGGCGGCGGGGACCAGCGCCTGCAGCAGGAACTGCTCCTCGGGATGGGCGGCGTCAAGGCGCTGCGCATCTTCCAGCGGCTGACCGGGATCCCGGCGCCCGAGGTGTTCCACACGAATGAGGGCCACGCGGGCTTCCTCGGCATCGAACGCATCCGCGAGCTGATGGACCCGTCCAACGAGTCCCCGATGAGCTGGGAGGAAGCCCTGACGGCCGGCCGCGCGTCGACCGTGTTCACCACCCACACCCCGGTTCCTGCGGGCATCGACCGCTTCGACCGCGCCCAGATCGAGCACTTCTTCCACGCGGGCCTCGCGCCGGCCGTCCCGACGGACCGCGTCCTGGCCCTCGGCGCCGAGAACTACGCGGACGGCGATCCGACGAAGTTCAACATGGCGGTCATGGGCCTGCGCCTGGCGCAGCGGGCCAACGGTGTCGCGAAGCTGCACGGCGAGGTATCGCGGGGCATGTTCTCGGGTCTCTGGCCGGGATTCGACGCACGCGAGGTGCCCATCACCTCCGTCACCAACGGTGTCCACGTCCCGAGCTGGGTCGACCCGCAGATCGCGGACTTCGCGCTGTCCCACTTCGGCGCCGAGTCGGTGCTCGACGCGCAGTGGAGCAAGGTCTACGACGTGCCCGACACGGACATCTGGGCCCTGCGCCGAAGCCTCCGCTCCAATCTCGTGGACGATGTCCGCCGCCGGCTCCGTGCCTCCTGGAAGAAGCGCGGCGCCGCGGACGCCGAGCTGACCTGGACGGACTCGGTGCTGGACCCGGACGTCCTCACCATCGGCTTCGCCCGCCGCGTGCCGACCTACAAGCGGCTCACGCTCATGCTGCGCGACCCCGCCCGCCTGAAGGCGCTGCTCCTGCATCCGAAGCACCCGATCCAGCTGGTGATCGCCGGCAAGTCGCACCCCGCCGACGAGCAGGGCAAGCGCATGATCCAGGACCTCGTCCGCTTCACGGACGATCCCGAGGTACGCCACCGCATCGTCTTCCTGCCCAACTACGACATCGCGATGGCGCTCACGCTCTTCCCGGGCTGCGACGTCTGGCTGAACAACCCGCTGCGCCCGCTCGAGGCCTGTGGCACCTCCGGCATGAAGGCGGCCATCAACGGCGGGCTCAACCTGTCCGTTCTGGACGGCTGGTGGGACGAGATGTACGACGGCGACAACGGCTGGGCGATCCCGACCGCGAACAACGGTGCCTCCGCGGACGAGCGCGACGACATCGAGGCGGCAGCACTGTACGACCTCCTCGAGACGCAGGTGGGCCCGCGCTTCTACTCGCTGGTCCCCGCCGAGGGGGCCGGCGCCGCCGGTCCGTCGGAGCCCTCCCGCGACGGCGTGCCGCACCAGTGGATCGCGATGATCAAGCACACCATGGCGACGCTCGGCCCCGCCGTGTCCGCCGACCGCATGCTGCAGGACTACGTGGAGAAGCTCTACCGTCCCGCCTGGCGCTCGGGCCAGGCGGCGGCGTCGGACTCCTTCGCCCTCGCCAAGCGGACCGCGGCCTGGCGCTCACGCGTCCAGGGCAGCTGGCCCGCCGTGCAGGTGGAGCACGTGGACTCGACCGGCGTGTCCGAGGACCCGCAGATCGGTGATTCCCTGACCGTGAACGCCTACGTGGCACTCGGCGGGCTCGACCCGGACGACGTGGCCGTCGAGGTGGCCTACGGCCGCGCACTCGAGAGCGACGAGCTGAGCGACGTGGCCGTCGACGACCTCACCGTCGCCGAGAACCTCGGCAGCGGGCGCTACCTCTTCACGGGCAGTATCCGGATCGACCACTCGGGGTCCTTCGGCTACACCGTGCGCGTGCTCCCGAAGCACGCGACCCTCGCCACGAAGGCCGAGCTCGGACTCGTCGTCAACGCCTGATCGACGACGCGCCCCTCCGGACGCGACGAAGCCCGGGACCGGACGGTCCCGGGCTTCGTCGTTCCCGGCGTGGGCCGGACGGACTCAGCAGCGGTAGATCCGCACCGAGTCGGCGGCGACGGTGTCGGCCTCGCCCGAGAGCAGCCGGCCGGCGTCGGTCGGCGCACCCCTCACCGCGGAGTCGAAGGTCTGCGTGAAGGAGCGCGGCTGTTCGCCGGCCACGCCCTGCCCCTGCAGGATCCAGGCCGACGGCAGATGGATGCGCGTCTCGCGGAGCGAACCGTTGATCACCACGAGGCCGTTGATCCTCCCGCCCGTGGAGCCCAGCAGGAGCTGGACGGTCCGGGTGGCCGGGTCGTTCCACTCCTGCGCCGTCATCGGGAGGCCCGCGGCGTTGAACCACAGGAGGGTGGACTGGTCGCTCCGTGACGGGAAGGTGGCGGGCTGCGCGGCCAGGAAGTCGCGTCGGATGGACAGCAGCGTGCGCGTGGCGGCCAGCATGTCCCGGGACGCGGCGTCGTCCGACCACTGCACCCACGCGAGGTCGTTGTCCTGGCAGTACGCGTTGTTGTTGCCGCGCTGCGTCCGGCCCCGTTCGTCCCCGGCGGTGATCATCGGGACGCCGAGCGAGATCAGCAGCGAGGCCATCACATTGCGGGCGCTCTTCTCACGGGCTGCGAGGATGCCCTCGTCCTCCGTGCGGCCCTCGGCCCCGTGGTTGTAGCTGCGGTTGTCGTTGGACCCGTCGCGGTTGCCTTCGCCGTTGGCCTCGTTGTGCTTGCGCTCGTACGCCGTGAGGTCGGCCAGCGTGAAGCCGTCGTGGGCCGTGACCATGTTGACCGACGCCAGCGGGCTCCGGCCGGATCCGGCGAACGTATCGGCCGACCCGGCGAGCCGGCCGGCCAGGCGTGCCGGCGAGGACCCCGTGCCACCGGCCGCGATGGACGCGACGTCCCGCAGCCAGAAGTCGCGGACGGTGTCCCGGAAGCCGTCGTTCCAGTCCGCCCAGCCCACCGGGAACCTCCCGGTCTGCCAGCCGTCCGGCCCGAGGTCCCACGGCTCGGTGATGAGCTTCGTACCGCGCAGGGCCTTAGAGGCGCCGGCCGCGACCAGGAAGGGGTGGCGCGGCGTGAACCTGTTGTTCTCGTCGCGGGCGAGGGTGACGGCGAGGTCGAAGCGGAAGCCGTCCACGTGGCATTCCTCGACCCAGTAGCGCAGCGAGTCGAGCGCGAACTCCACGACCCGGGGCTGCGAGAAGTCCAGGCTGTTGCCGCACCCGGTCGTGTCGACGTACCGCCCGGCGTCGTCGTGCCGGTAGTAGTCCCGATCCCCGAGCCCGCGCCAGCACAGGGCCGGGCGGTGCTGCTCACCCTCGGCCGTGTGGTTGTAGACGACGTCGAGGAGGACCTCGAGGCCGGCCTCGTGCAGGGCGCGGACCATGCCCTTGAATTCGTCGAGCACCGCGTCCGGTCCCGCCTCCCGCGCGGCCGCTGTGGCATAGGCGGAGTGCGCCGAGAAGAATCCGAGCGTGTTGTAGCCCCAGTAGTTGCCCAGGCCGAGCGGCTCGAGGTGCGGCTCGTCGATGGAGAAGTGGATCGGCAGCAGCTCGACCGCGGTCACCCCGAGATCGCGGAGGTATCCGGTCATCACCGGGTGCGCCAGTCCGGCGTAGGTGCCCCGCAGCTCCTCGGGGATCCCGGGGTGGGCCTTCGTGAGACCCTTCACATGCGCTTCGTAGATGACGCTGTCGCGCCAGGGCGTGCGCGGGTGCTCACTCGTCCCCCAGTCGAACGTGTGCTCGAGGAAGACCGAGTAGTAGGAGCGCGACGGCGGCTCATCGGCCCCGGCGGCGGGTCCGATCGGTTCGACCGCGCGCGCGTAGGGATCGAGCAGCAGCTGGGCCGTCCCGGGAGCTCCGGGAAGGTCCTCGCCGGTGGGCCAGAAGGCATAGAGCGCCCCCGGCGCCACCGGTCCCACCACACCGTGGTGGACGCCGCCGTCGAGCCCCACGAGCGTCTCGGACGTCCAGGTGCCGTCGGCGCGGCACCAGTGCACGTCCATGGAGGCGATGCCGGGCGCCCACACCGCGACATTCGCGTGCCCGTCCTGGCTCCATGCCCCCTTGACGGAGTGGAGCCCGAGCGGGAACTCGCGGGAGGCGCGCGTCAGCGGTGCGGGGTTGACCATGCCCGGGTCAGGCCGAACGCTGGCGGGACACCTCGTACAGCGTGATCCCCACCGCCATCGACGCGTTGAGCGACTCCATGGCGGAGTCGATCGGGATGGAGACGATCTGGTCGCAGTTCTCGCGGACGAGCCGGGACAGGCCCTTGCCCTCGGAGCCGACGACGATGCAGATGGGGTCGCGGCCCAGGGACAGCTCGGGCAGCGAGACGTCGCCGTCGCCGTCGAGCCCGAGGACGAAGATGCCCTTGTCCTTGAAGGACTTCAGGGCCGAGTTCAGGTTGCCGACGCGCGCGACGGGGACCCGGACGGCGGCACCGGCGCTGGTCTTCCAGGCCGACGCCGTCACACCGACGGAACGCCGCTCCGGCACGATGACGCCATGGCTGCTGAAGGCGGATGCCGAGCGGATGATGGCCCCGAGGTTGCGGGGATCGGTGATGCCGTCGAGGGCCACGAACAGCGGGGCGTTCCCGATGTGGCCGCGCCTGTACCGCTCGATCGTCTCGTCCACGAGGTCCAGCGCATCGGCGTACTCGTAGGGCGGGACCTGCAGCATGAGGCCCTGGTGCACCGCGCCGTCCGTCATGCGGTCGAGTTCGGGCTTGCCCGTCTCCATGACCGGGATGCCGCGCTCGGCCGCCATCTTCAGCGACTCCCGCACGCGGTCGTCCATCTCGATGCGGATCGCGACGTGCAGCGCCTTCGCAGGGATGCCCGCGCGGAGGGCCTCCACCACCGAGTTGCGACCGGTCACGACCTCCTCGGCGGCCTTGCCCTTGGTGCGGCCCGTGCCGGCGTTCTTCCCGCCGGCGCGCTTGGCCGCGGAACGCTCCGAGAGCTCCTTGTTCTTGTACGCCTTGTGGTACGGGCGGTCCTCCGCCTTCGGAGTGGGTCCCTTGCCCTCGAGCGATTTGCGTCCGTGGCCGCCGGTGCCGATGGTGGGGCCCTTTTTCGTTTTGCGAACCGCGCCTGGACGTCCGTGACTGGCCATGGAGAGAACACCTTTATATAGAAGAAGAATCCCCACCAGTTTACGCGGAGCCGGTGCAGTGCCCCGGCATCCGCGATCCGGACGCGATCCGGACGTGATCCGCCCTGGCCGGGACGGCGTCGGACGCCCCGCCGTCAGTCCCCCGAGAGGGACCAGGTGACGCCGTCCGCCGAGTCCTCGAGGGTGATCCCCGCGGCCGCCAGTGCGTCCCGGATGGCGTCCGCCCGCGCCCAGTCCCGTGCACTCCGTGCATCCGCACGGTCGGCGATGCGGTCCTGGACCAGGGCGTCGAGGGCCCTCGACGCCCCCGCCCCCGCCACGGTCGGCGCGGCGGGGTCCGCGGCGTCGTCGAGCCCGAGGACCGCGGTCATGGCGACGACGGCGGCGAGGCCGGTCCGGGTGGCGGCGTCCTCCCCGGCGGCCAGGGCGGTGTTGCCACTGCGCACGGTGGTGTGGAGCACCGCGAGGGCCTGCGGCACGTTGAGGTCGTCGTCCATCGCGGCGGCGAACTCCGGCGGCAGGCTTCCCGCGCTGACGGGTCCGCGCGCCGGTGCGCCGACGCGGGCGGATGCCTTGGCGATGAAGCCGTCGATCCGCGCCACCGCGGACGCCGCCTCCTGCAGCGAGGTCGCGCGGTAGTCGAGGACCGAGCGGTAGTGGGCCTGCCCGAGGTAGTAGCGGACCACGCGGGGGCCTGCCGCCTCGATCATCTCCTGGGGGCTGACGGTGTTGCCGATCGACTTCGACATCTTCTCGCCGCCATATGTCACCATCCCGTTGTGCATCCAGAAGCGGGCGAAGGCGTGCCCGGCCGCCTGCGACTGGGCCATCTCGTTCTCGTGGTGGGGGAAGCGCAGGTCCAGGCCGCCGCCGTGGATGTCGAACTCCGTCCCGAGGTACTTCGTGACCATGCTCGAGCATTCGAGGTGCCACCCCGGCCGGCCGGTACCCCAGGGACTGGTCCACGACGCGGTCGCGGGATCGGTGTCCTTGGAACCCTTCCAGAGCGCGAAGTCGCGCGGATCCTTCTTGCCGCGCGGATCGGCGTCGGGCGCGGCCTGCATGTCGTCGATGTCCTGGCGCGTCAGGCTGCCGTAGGCGGGCCAGGAGCGGACGTCGAAGTAGACGTCGCCCGACCCGTCCGGCGCGGGATAGGCATGACCGCGCTCGATCAGGAGCTGGATGAGTGCGTGCATCTCCGGGATGTGCCCGGTGGCGCGCGGCTCGTACGTGGGCGGTCGGACGCCGAGGGCCGCGTAGGCGCGGTGGAATTCCTGCTCGAACCGGTACGCGAGCGCCCACCACGGTTCCTCGGGCACCACCGAGGGGTCCTGCTCCGCGGCCCCCTCGCGGAACGAGTCCTCGGACTTGGCGAGGATCTTGTCGTCGATGTCCGTCACGTTCCGCACGACGGTGACCCGCAGTCCGCGCGCCTCCAGCCAGCGCGTGAGCTGGTCGAAGGCGATCGCTGACCGCACGTGGCCCACGTGGGGCAGGCCCTGGACGGTGGCCCCGCAGTAGTAGAGACTCGCCCGGCCCGGTTCGAGGGGCTCGAAGGGGCGCACCTCGGCGCGGGCGGTGTCATAGAATCGCAGGCTCACCGGTCCAGATTACCCGGCGGGGGCGGTCAGGCTGCCGGTCCCGCCGGCGTCGGGCGGTGTGCGGAACGTACGACGACGGCGGTCGCGATGGCAGCGATGCCCTCTCCCCTGCCGGTCAGGCCCAGGCCGTCGGTGGTGGTGGCCGAGATGCTGACCGGTGCCTGCGCGGCATCCGACAGCGCCGCCTCCGCCTCTGCGCGTCGGGGGGAGAACTTGGGCCGGTTGCCGATGAGCTGCACCGCGATGTTGCCGATGTCGAAGCCCGCCTCCCTCACGATTCCCGCGGCGGCGGACAGCAGGGCATGTCCGGAGGCGCCTGCGTACTCCGGGCGATCCGTGCCGAAGTGGGTGCCGAGGTCCCCCACGCCCGCCGCGGAGAACAGCGCGTCGGCTGCCGCGTGGGCGACGGCGTCGCCGTCGGAATGACCCGACAGCCCCCGTTCCCCCTCCCAGAGCAGGCCGGCGAGCCAGAGCGGGGCGTCGTCGGACGCGAAGGCGTGGACGTCGACGCCGATCCCGGTCCGGGGAAGACGGTCGTGCTCACTCAGGTACATGTGCGCTCCTGTGCTGGGTCGGTGGGGCGGGGCGGGGAGTGCGTCCGGGGTCGGCCACCGGCAGCGCCGCGGTGTGCTGCGCGAGCACCGCCTCCGCGACCACGAGGTCGAGGGGCGTGGTGACCTTGAAGGCGAGGGCGTCGCCGTCGACGACGCGCACCGTGGTGCCCCCCGCCTCCATCAGCATGGCGTCGTCGGTGACACCGGGGTCGCCCGCAGAGGGACCGGCATGCGCCGCGCGCAGGCGGTCGGCGGCGAAGCCCTGCGGGGTCTGCACGGCGCGCAGGGTGGCGCGATCCGGAGTCGCGGTGACGACGTCGCCCTCCACAGTCTTCACCGTGTCCACGACGGGCAGCACCGGGATCACCGCCGGTGCGCCGGATCGGACAGCTGCGGCGACCCGCTGGAAGACCGCGGGCGGGGTCAGGGCACGGGCCGCGTCATGGACCAGGACGACGCCGACCGACGGCGGCAGGGCCTCGAGCCCTGCGCGCACGGACGCGGACCGCGTGGCGCCGCCGGTCACGGCCGAGATGCGCGGCCCGGAGTCCCCGGAGGCCTGCTGTGCGCGCGCGACGACGTCGGACAGCACGGTGTCGCCGGCGGGCAGGACCGCCACGACGACCGCTGCGACCCCCGACGCCACGACCGCTTCCAGGGAGTGCTGCAGGAGGGTGCGGCCACCGCAGAGGACGCGGGCCTTCGGGATGCCCTGCCCGAGGCGCTGACCCGAACCGGCGGCCACCACGATGACGCCCGTCGGGGCATCGGTGGCAGGAGGCACGTTGTTCTCGGACACTCCGTCACCCTATGACAGAGCAACAAAAAAGAGGGACCCGAAGGTCCCTCTTCCCGTGCGGTCCGACTCCTAGGAGGCGAGGACCTCGTCGAGAACGCTTGCCGCCTTCTCTTCGTCGGTCTTCTCCGCGAGTGCGAGTTCGGAGATCAGGATCTGGCGCGCTTTCGCGAGCATCCTCTTCTCCCCGGCCGAGAGCCCACGGTCGTGGTCGCGGCGCCAGAGGTCGCGGACGACCTCGGCCACCTTGATCACGTCGCCCGACGCGAGCTTCTCGAGGTTCGCCTTGTAGCGGCGCGACCAGTTGGTGGGCTCTTCCGTGAATTCGGCCCGCAGGACGTCGAACACATGCTCGAGCCCTTCCTTGCCCACCACGTCGCGAACCCCTACGAGGTCAACGTTCTCTGCTGGTACTTCTATCGTTAGATCACCCTGTGCCACCTTGAGCTTGAGATACATCTTCTCTTCGCCCTTGATGACGCGCATCTTGATCTCTTCGATCTTCGCTGCGCCGTGGTGAGGGTAAACAACTGTTTCGCCGACCTCAAAAACCATGTGGACTTTCCCCTTTCCCGCCAGTCAGTTTATCACGGCAACGACACGCCCGACCCCGCGTTTTCGCAGGTCAGGCCGCCGAAACAAGCCCATTTGGCTATGATTCGCCTCTTGACGGGACGTGCTTTTGGTGATCCTCCACGCGCGGGTGCGTCGAAACGGACACCACGGTTCGAGCCCGTTGCCGATAGTCTGTTGGATAGGTCCGCACCGGATTACGTCCCTGTCCCACCTGTTGAACCCCCAGGAGTTTGTGCTGTGAATTGTGCACCGAAGAACCGAGCGCAGCAGGCCGTTGCTGCCGGCGCCGTGCTGCTGATGCTGGGCGTCTCCGGCTGCAGCTTCACCGCGGACCAGTCGACGGCCGATCCGTACGCCGCGTCGGACGGCATCGTGAAGGATCTCGGCCCGGTTCTGCTGCGCAACATCCTGATCGTCGGCCGCGACGACGAGACCGCCGGCCGCCTCGTGGGCACCGTCTTCAACACGAGCGATGATCCGGTGGACCTGTCCATCCAGGCCGGCGGCGCCGCCACCAGCGTCACGATCGAGGGCCAGGGCCAGTTCACGTTCGAGGACGAGACCACGGACGACGCCACCCTCGACGGCATCGAGGATCTCCCGGGGTCCCTCGTCGACGTCGACTTCGATGTCGAGGGCGAGGAGGCGACCTTCGAGGTTCCCGTGCTCGACGGGACACTGGAGGAGTACCGCGAATTCGTCCCCGGCGGCTACACGCCGCGGCCGAGCGAGCCCGCCGCCACCGAGGAAGCCGAAGAGGGCGAGTAGCCCCTCCGCCCACTCCCGCAGACACGAATGCCCGCCTCCGATCGATCGGAGGCGGGCATTCGTGTCCGTGCCGCAGCACCGGGGCGTCCCGGTCCTGGCTCCCCGCCGGACCACGGGAGCCCCGCGCGGCTCAGGGCTCGTACTTGTAGCCGAGCCCTCGCACGGTGATGAGGTAGCGGGGGTTCGAGGGGTCGGGTTCGACCTTCCCGCGCAGCCGCTTGACGTGGACGTCGAGGGTCTTGGTGTCCCCCACGTAGTCGGAGCCCCAGACGCGATCGATGAGCTGGCCGCGCGTCAGGACCCTGCCGGAGTTCCGCAGCAGCATCTCGAGCAGCTCGAACTCCTTCAGGGGAAGCGCCACCTGTTCGCCGTCGACGCTGACCACGTGGCGCTCGATGTCCATGCGGACCGGTCCGGCCTGGATGGTGTTCGGGATCAGCTCCTCGGGCTCGCCCTGGCGCCGCAGGACCGCCCGGACGCGCGCCACCAGTTCCCTCGACGAGTACGGCTTGGTCACGTAGTCGTCGGCGCCGAGCTCCAGGCCCACCACCTTGTCGATCTCGGCGTCCTTCGCCGTGAGCATGATGACCGGGACGCTCGAGCGCTGGCGCAGCTGGCGGCACACCTCCGTCCCGGAGAGCCCCGGCAGCTGGAGGTCCAGCAGCACGAGGTCCGCACCGGTGCGGTCGAACTCGGTCACGGCGTCGAGGCCGTTGTCCACGACGGACACCTCGAAGCCTTCCTTGCCGAGGAGGTAGGACAGCGGGTCGCTGAACGACTCCTCGTCCTCGACGATCAGAATGCGGCTCAAGCCTTGACTCCCTGCTCATGGACAGCGGCGCTGTCCTTCTTCCCTGACGTCCTGTCCGGCCCCTGCGCGGCCCGGTCCGCAGCCGCCGCGGCGGCTCCACCCGGGACCGCGTCGCCGACCGCGTCGTCGGGGGTCCCCTCCATCTCCGGCAGGCGGACCGTGAAGGTACTGCCCTGGCCGGCCTGCGACCAGACGGTCACCTCACCGCCGTGGTTGGACACGACGTGCTTGACGATGCTGAGGCCCAGGCCCGTGCCGCCCGTCTGCCGTGACCGTGCGGCGTCGATCCGGTAGAACCGTTCGAAGATGCGCTCCTGCTCCTCCGGCGTGATGCCCGAGCCCTGGTCCGTGACCGACACCTGGACCAGTCCGTCCCTGGCCCGGACCCCGACGCCGACCCTCGTGCCCTCGGGCGAGTAGCGGATGGCGTTGTCGATGAGGTTGCGGAAGGCCGTCATGAGGAGTTCGCGGTCGCCGTACACCGGCGTCGCCACGGAGCCGCCGACCACGATGTCGATCTGCTTGCTCTCGGCGGGCAGCTTGTTGCGGTCCACGGCCTCCGCGATCACCGAGTTGACGTCCACTGGCTTCCCGCGGCGCACGACGTCGGCGCCCTGCAGCCGGGAGAGCTCGATGATGTCCTGGACCAGCGCGGACAGGCGCCCGGACTCCTTGTGCATGCGCTGGGCGAAGCGCCGCACGGCGATCTCGTCCTCGGCGGCCTCGTCGATGGCCTCGGCCAGGAGGGAGATGGCACCCACCGGCGTCTTCAGTTCGTGCGAGACGTTCGCGACGAAGTCGTTGCGGATCTCCTCGCTGCGCGTGATCTCCGTGCGGTCGTCCGCGAGGATCAGGATGTACTCGGCGCCGAGGGCGGCGACGCGGACCTGGACCACGATGGTGCCCTGCCCCAGCGGCCCGCGGGGCAGCTCGAGCTGCTGCTGCTCGATCACGCCGTCGCGCCGCACGCGCGCCGTGAGGTCCAGCAGCTCCGAGTGGACCATGGTGTGTCCCCGGACCAGGCCGAACGCGTACGCGGCCGGGCTCGCGCGGACCACGCCGTCGATCGCGTCCACGATGACGTACGCGCGTCCGATGATCGAGAGGACCTCCGCGGCGCCGTCGGGCAGCGTGGGTTCGTCCTCGTAGAGGAGCCGGAGCCGCTGCGCCTCGCTCGCACGGAACGCCGCCATGCCGCTCACGCCGAGGGCGAGGCCGACCAGCCCGGCCACGAGCGTCAGGAGAAGGGGGTCCACGGACATAGCTTATGCGCTGTCCCCGGCGGTCCCGGCCGATCCGGTGGCAATAGATAAGGGGTTCAACTAACGTTCATCGGAAGCGGGGAAACAGTTCACCGCTGGCTGGAAGTGTCGTCGGCGGAACTGTGACAACGGTCGATTCGAACTTCCAGGGAAGGAAGCCCACGTGCGCAAGGTTTTTCAGGCCGAGCTACACCAGATCGGCGAGGAGCTGATCGAGATCTCGCAGCTGGTGTCCGAGGCCATCCAGAAGGCCAACAGCGCTTTCCAGGGTGCCGATACCGAGCTCGCGCAGGAGGTCATCGCCGCGGACGCGCGGATCGACTTCCTCCAGAACTCCCTCGACGAGCGTGCGATCGACGTCCTCGCACTCCAGGGGCCGGTGGCGTCCGACCTCCGCATGATCGTCGGTGCCCTGCGGATGAGCGCATCGCTCGAGCGCATGGGCGACCTCGCCCGCCACGTGGCGCAGCTCGCCCGGCTGCGCTTCCCCGCGAACGTCATCCCCGAGGGGATCCGGCCCACGTTCGACGAGCTCGCCGAGCTGGACGTGCAGATCGCTGCCAAGGTCACCGAACTCCTGGAGACCCGCAACCTCGAGCTGAGCAACGAGATCAATGCCGCCAACGCCCGCGTGAACGAGCTGCACGCCAGCGTCTTCAAGGCCGTCGCCGCGGAGGACTGGAACGAGAGCGCGCCCACGACCGTCGACGTCACGCTCGCGAGCCGCTACTACGAGCGCTTCGCGGACCACGGCGTCTCGGTGGCCCGCAAGGTCGCCTACCTCGTCACGGGCGAGTGGCAGCCCAGCGCACCGCTGAGCTGATCCACCGGGCCGGGAGGCCCGGACAGGACGAGAACGACGGCGGCCCCCGCAGGGACCGCCGTCGTTCCTGTCCGGGCGTCGGGACTAGTGCTTGCCCTGGTTCGCGACGGCCTCGATGGCCGCGGCTGCGGCATCGGCGTCGAGGTAGGTGCCACCGGCCTTCACGGGCTTGAGGTCGTCGTCGAGCTCGTACACGAGGGGGATCCCGGTGGGGATGTTCAGCGCGGCGATGTCCTTGTCGCTGATGCCGTCGAGGTGCTTCACGAGGGCGCGCAGCGAGTTGCCGTGGGCGGCGATCAGGACGGTCCTGCCGGCCCGGATGTCCACCGTGATGTCGGACTCCCAGTACGGCAGGAAGCGCTCGAGGACGTCCTTGAGGCACTCCGTGCGGGGGACGTCGTCGCCGAGGTCCGCGTAGCGCGGGTCGTTCACCTGCGAGTACTCGCTGGCGTCGTCGAGGGGCGGCGGCGGGGTGTCGTAGGACCGGCGCCACTCCATGAACTGCTGCTCGCCGTACTCCGCGAGGGTCTGGGCCTTGTCCTTGCCCTGCAGCGCGCCGTAGTGGCGCTCGTTGAGGCGCCAGTTGCGCTTGACGTCGATCCAGCTGCGGTCGGCGGCCTCGAGCGCGAGATTCGCGGTGATGATCGCGCGCTTCTGCCGGGACGTGTAGACGATGTCGGGGAGGATGCCGGCCTCCGTCAGCAGGTGGCCGCCGCGGGTGGCCTCCTCGCGGCCCTTCTCCGTCAGGGCCACGTCCACCCAGCCGGTGAAGAGGTTCTTCTCGTTCCATTCGCTCTGCCCGTGGCGCAGCAGGATCAGTGTGTAGGTCATGCGTCCTAGTCTGCCGTATCGCGCTGCACGGGTCATGCCGGAGGCGGCCTGTTCCGCCCAGTGTTAAGCGGGTGTCCTACCCTTGATGGGTGCCCCCGCGTCCCCGTTCCCCGAAGCCCCTCGGGACCATCACGCGCGGCACCACGAACCCCAACCGCCTGCGCCGCGTGGACCGCTGGCTCGCCGGCCCCGAGGCGTACCGCCTCCGCCGTGCGGTCGATCCGCTCGTCGTCGACCTCGGGTACGGAGCGGCTCCGGTCACCGCCGTCGAACTGTTCACGCGCCTGCGGGCCGTACGCGACGACGTCGAGGTGGTCGGGATCGAGATCGATCCGGCACGCGTGGCGGCGGCGGCACCCCTCGCCCGCCCGGGCCTAGCCTTCCGGCAGGGCGGGTTCGAACTGCCGCTCGACGGGCGGCGGCCCGTTCTCGTGCGTGCCTTCAACGTGCTGCGGCAGTACGGCGAGGAGGAGTACGCGGCCTACTGGGACGAGGTGCGCTCCCGACTGGCGCCGGGCGGGCTGTTCGTCGACGGGACGTGCGACGAGATCGGGCGCCGGTCGACGTGGGCGGCTCTCGATCCGGAGGGACCGGTGTCGCTGAGCATCTCGCTCCGGTTCGGTGCCTTCACGCTCCCGTCCGATGTGGCGGAACGTCTCCCGAAGGCGCTGATCCACCGGAACGTCGAGGGCGAACGCGTCCACGGCTACCTGCGCGCCCTGGACAGGGCCTGGCTCGATGCCGCAGCGCTCGCATCGTTCGGGAACCGGCAGCGGTGGGTCGAGACGTGCCGTGCGATGAAGGGCGACGGGTGGCCTCTGCTGGGCGACGCGTCACGCTGGCGGCTGGGTGAGGTGACCGTGGCCTGGAGCGCGGTCGCGCCCGGCTAGCGGCGGCCTACCAGGGACCGTACGGGCCCTGGTTCCCGCCGCGGCCGGAGGTCTGGCTCACGGCGGGCTTCACATCCGCGAGGTAGACGCAGGCAGCGACGATGGCGACCAGCTGGAAGAGGTTGAAGCCGCCGCGGCCGCTGAGGGCCGACAGCAGTCCGACGACCACGGCACCACCGGTGAGGGCGAGCCAGAAACCCTTGGTCCGCTTGAACGCCGCCTCGAAGGACGTCCCGGGACGCCGGATGCAGTCGGAGAAGGCCCACACCTCGATCCCCAGCGCCACGAGGCCGAGCGCGAGGTACAGGTAGTACTGGATGCCGTATACGAGAGCCACGCAGTCAGCTTAGCTGGCCTGCACTCCGAGGCGCACCGGGACGCCGCCCGGCGTGCCCGCGGCGCCCTGCAGGATCAGAGACCGCCGTCCCGCCCGCCCACTGCACGGCGGAGCGCCTGCTCGAGGTCCGCCCACAGGTCGTCGGGGTTCTCGATACCGACCGACAGGCGCACGAGCGATTCCGGGACGGTGACCGGTTCGGCGGGCTGGCGCCGTCGCCGTTCGACCAGCGACTCCACGCCGCCGAGCGAGGTCGCGGGCAGCCAGAGTTGCACCGCCGAGACCAGGGCGTCGGCCGTGGCGACGTCCTCGAGCTCGATGCTGACGATGCCGCCGAAGCCGTTGAACTGGGCGGCAGCGCGCTCGTGGCCCGGGTCCGTCGGCAGCCCCGGGTAGCGCACACGGCGCACGGCGGGATGGTCGGCGAGCCGGTGCGCGAGCGACGCGGCCGTGGACTGGCTCCGCTCCATCCGCAGTGCGAGCGTGCGCAGTCCGCGCAGGGCGAGCCAGACCTCGAACGGCCCGGCGATGGCGCCGTGCAGGGTGCGGTGCGCCAGGAGCCGCGCGCGCAGGTCCGCCTCCGAGGTGACGAGTGCACCGAGGACGACGTCGGAGTGGCCGGCCAGCCACTTGGTGACGGAGTGGAGGACGACATCGACGCCGGCTTCGAGCGGCCGGTGGACGATGGGCGTGTTGAAGGTGTTGTCCGCGACGACGACGGCGCCGGTCGCGTGGGCGGCGTCGGTCAGGACGGACAGCTCCGCGACCTCGAGCATCGGGTTCGTGGGGCTCTCGAGCCAGAGCATGACCTGGCCGGCGTCGAACCGCCCGGCGAGCGCGTCGAGGAGTGCGAGGACCGCCGCGGTGTCGGCGATGTCGACGGCGTGCAGCTCGAAGCGGCCCTGCGCGGCGAGGTCCGCGGCGAGGCTGATCGAGCCGGCGTAGGCGTGGCGGGGCATGACGACGGCTCCCCCGGTGGGCACGAGGGACAGCGCGGCGGCGGCCGCCCCGAGACCCGAGCCGAAGACGAGGGCGGGGAGGTCCGCCCCCTCGAGTGCGCCCAGCGCCTCCTCGAAGGGGTCCCAGGTGGGGTTGGAGCCGCGCGCGTAGATGCGGTCGCCCGCCTCCGGTGCGCGCGTCTCGTGGTACGTCGTCGAGAGGACGATCGGTGCGTTGACGGGCGAGTCGTGCTCGCGGGGAGGACGTCCTGCCGCGACGGTGAGGGTGTCCGGGGCCAGGTCCGTGAGCTCGAGTGCCATTCCACGAGACTAGCGCCGGGTCCGTGGGACCGGCACGTGCCGGGCGAGTGTTACCGCGGGTAAACGTCCTCCGCACTCGGTAGGCTTGGCGCGTGACCTTTCCCCTCCCGCACGGGCTTCCCGGGCTCTTCCTCGTGCTCGAGGGCGGTGACGGCGCCGGCAAGTCCACCCAGGCGGCGATGCTCTGCCGGGCGCTCGCGGACAGCGGCCGCACGGTCGTGCGTACCCGCGAACCGGGCGGCACCGTCATCGGCGAGAAACTGCGGTCCCTCGTCCTCGAGCATGGGCACGGCGAGATCGACGCGCGGACGGAGGCCCTCCTGTTCGCGGCGTCCCGTGCCGCGCACGTGCAGCAGGTGATCGTGCCGGCCCTGGAGCGCGGCGACGTCGTCGTGTGCGACCGCTACATCGACTCCTCCGTCGCCTATCAGGGGGCGGGACGCGGCCTCGGGGCACAGGCCGTGCTCGACGTGAACCTCTGGGCCACGGACGGCCTCCGCCCCGACCTGACGGTGCTGCTCGACGTCGACCCCGCAGAGGGCCGCAGCCGCCGTACGGCCGGCGCCGCCGCGGAGGACCGGCTCGAGTCCGAGCCCGACGGTTTCCACGCCGGCATCCGGTCCGCGTTCCTGGACCTCGCCCGGCAGGAGCCCGGACGCTATCTCGTGCTGGCCGCGTCCGACACGCCCGAGGAACTCCACCGGGCGATCCTCGGAGCGCTGCCCCGGGTAGCGGCATGAGCACCATCGGGCACAGTCTCCCGGCGACCGGCGTGTGGGCCGAGCTGCGCGGACAGGAACAGGTGGTCGAGCAGCTGCGTCGGGCCGCCGAGTCCGGCGCACCGACCCATGCCTGGCTGTTCACGGGACCGCCCGGCTCCGGCCGGTCGAACGCCGCCCGGGCCTTCGCGGCCGCGCTGCTCTGCGACCGCGAGTCGCTGGGCGACCGCGGCTGCGGTACCTGCAAGGCGTGCCGTACGGTCCTCTCGGGAACGCACGCCGACCTCACGAACGTCACCACCGAGAAGGTGACGATCAGCATCGACGAGGCGCGCGAACTCGTCCGCAAGGCCCAGGACAAGCCGTCCACCGGCCGCTGGCGGATCATCATCGTCGAGGACGCCGACCGCATGCAGGAGCGCAGCACCAACGTGCTGCTCAAGGCCATCGAGGAGCCACCCCCGCGGACCATCTGGCTGCTCTGCGCCCCCAGTCCCGGCGACGTCCTCGTCACCATCCGGTCGCGCTGCCGGTCCGTGGGACTCCGTCTGCCGCCGGTGCAGGACGTCGCGGACCTGCTCGTGGCACGCGACGGCATCGACCCCGCCACGGCGGAAGCGGCCGCCCGGGCCGCGCAGAGCCACGTCGGGGTGGCGAAGAGGCTCGCGACCGACGACGGCGCGCGGGAACGACGCAACCAGATCGTCCGGCTGCCGCTGACGCTGCGCTCCGTCGCCGGAGCCATGCGTGCCGCGGCGGATCTCGTGAAACTCGCCGAGGCGGAGGCGCAGAGCTCCTTCGAGCAGCGCGACGCCGAGGAGCGGGCCGCACTGCTCGCCACCCTCGGGGCGCCGGAGACCGGCACCCTGCCGCCGTCCATGCGGGCACAGATCAAGCGCCTCGAGGAGGACCAGACCCGGCGCGCCAAGCGTTCCAAGAACGATTACTTCGACCGCGCCCTGACGGATCTCATCTCCTTCTACCGGGACGTGCTCATGCTGCAGCTCTCCAGCGGGCAATCGCTCGTCAACGAGCCCCTGCGACCCGAGCTCGAGGAGTTCGCCCGGAGGGAGAGCTCCGAGGACACCCTCCTGCGGCTCGAAGCCATCAACGAGGTCCGCACACGCCTCGTCAGCACCAATGTGTCCCCGCTCCTCGCGATCGAAGCCATGACCGTGAGCCTCCTGTCCCGGAAGGACCTCGACCGATGACCCTCGGACCGCTCGACTCCCCCGACCGCACACCGCGCCGTCGGAGCATGGCCTTCCTCGCGGCGTCCGCCGCCGTCGTGCTCGGGCTCTCCGGCTGCACGCTGTTCTCCCCCTCGGGGAAGGAAGCGCCCGCGACCGGCGTGGAGACGGCCGATCCCGCCGCGATCGGCGAGGTGGACGAGGACCTCCGCGACTTCTACACGCAGGAAGTGCAGTGGAAGGGCTGCGAGGGATCCTTCTCGTGCGCCACCATCGAGGTCCCGCTGGACTACAGCGACCCCGGCCGCAGCAGCATCGAGATCGCCGCCATCCGCTCGGATGCGACGGGCGAGGCTCAGGGAACCGTCCTGGTCAATCACGGCGGACCCGGCGGCTCCGGCTTCAACATCGTCAGGGACTCGCTCGACTACGTCACGAGTGAGCGACTGCGCGAGGACTTCGACGTCCTCGGCTTCGACCCCCGCGGAGTGAACCGGTCCAGTGCTGTGAAGTGCTACACCGACGCGGAGCTCGACGAGGCGCGGCAGGAGAGCTACCCCGTGGACGCCTCCGAGGAGGAACTGATGGCGCTCATGACGGCCGACGCGGAGGAGTACGCCGGCCTGTGCGCCCAGCGCACCGGGGAACTGCTCGGCTTCGTGGACACGGAATCGGCGGCCCGCGACATGGACATCCTGCGCGCCGTGGTCAGCGACGAGAAGCTGAACTACCTCGGGTTCTCCTACGGGACGCAGCTGGGGGCGACCTACGCCGATCTCTTCCCCGAGCGGGCGGGCCGGCTCGTCCTCGACGGGGCGATCGACCCGTCCCTGAGCAACGAGAACATCACGCTCGGCCAGGCGAGCGGGTTCGAGAACGCCCTCCGCGCCTACGTCGCGGATTGCCAGCAGGGCGCCGACTGCCCCTATCCGGGCACGGTCGACGACGGCGTGGCCCGGATCCGGGACCTCTTCGCCGCGGTCGAACGCGAGCCGTCGCGGGCCGAGGACGGACGGCTGGTCCCGATCAGCACGTTCGTCCAGGGGTTCATCCTGCCGCTCTACGACAACGGGAACTGGCCCACCCTGACGCAGGCCGTGGCCTCGGCCCTGGCGGGTGACATGAACGCCATGCTGCGCCTCGCCGATCTCTCGGCGGAGCGCCGGCCGGACGGGACCTACGCCACGAATTCGACGGCGGCGTTCCTCGCCGTGAACTGCCTCGACTACCCGATGACGAGCGATCCGGCGCAGATGCGGGCCGACGAGCAGGAGCTCCTGGCGGCGTCGCCGACGTTCGGCCGGTTCCTCGCCTACGGCGGCGTGCTGTGCGCGCCGTGGGCGTATCCGCCGGTGCTTGGCCCGGCCCCCCTGCAGGCCGAAGGCGCCGACCCGATCGTGGTCATCGGCACCACCGGTGATCCGGCCACGCCGTACGCCTGGTCCACCGCGCTGGCGGACCAGCTCGAATCCGGTGTGCACGTGACCTGGCAGGGTGAGGGGCACACCGCCTACGGCCGGTCCAACGACTGCATCCGGGACACCGTCGATTCCTACTTCATCGACGGGACGGTGCCGGAGGACGGGACCCGCTGCTGAGGGCCGGCTCCGGGACCTCGCGCCCATTTTGACCCCGGGCCGGAACCTCCTATAAAGTTGGGGCTTGTGGATCGGCCCCGGGCATCGCCCGGACCGGGAAGCATTGCCTCCTTAGCTCAGTCGGTAGAGCGTCTCACTCGTAATGAGAAGGTCGCCAGTTCGACTCTGGCAGGAGGCTCCACCTAAGCCCCGGACGGTACGCCGCCGGGGCTTTTCCGTGCGTCCGTTCCCCCGAGACACGGCAGTGGCGGGCGCCCGCAGGCACCTGCCACTGCCGGCGGACGATGGTCAGCTCATCGCGGGACCGGACTCGTCGGACTTCGTCAGCTCACCGAGGAACGCATGGCACTTCGCGGCGCGCTCGGAGTCCTGGGCCATGACCTGCTCGAAGAACTCGGCGATGTCGTCGCGACCGGCGTTCCGGGCGTCACGCACGTACTGCCCGTAGTCGTGCCCTGCCTTGAGCGAGTGGTACTGCAGCGAGATGAGGTCGAAAGAGACGTCGTCGAATCCGGTTTCTCCAGTAGCCATGAGGCACCTCCGTGTTGGTATGAACAGGTGGTGTCAGGCTAGGTCCGGCGGATTTCGGGCGACAACGCAGAATCAGGGATCCGGATTGCTCGCCAGTGCGGGGAGAGTCTGTTAGGCGCCGTCGGCCGGACCGCGGCGGGCATCGGCGGGCCCGTCGGCAGGATCCTCCGCCGCGACCACCGCACCGGACCGGAGCAGCGCCTTGAGCGCATCGGCGGCCTCGGCGTCGGCAGCCGCAGCGGCGAGGTTCGCCTCCGTGACGGCACGCAGGACCTCCTCGCGCTGGATCTTCACGCCGCGCGGGGCATCGATGCCGATGCGGATGCCGTCACCGCGGGAATCGAGCACCGTGATGACGATGTCGTCGCCGATCAGGATCTGCTCGCCGACCTTTCGCGTTAGAACAAGCATCGTTTCACTCTATCCCGGCGGACTCGGCCCGGCGTCGACCGACGGAGGCAGCGCGGCGCCGCGTCGGGGATTCCGGGGACCCGCCGTCACGCCAGCCCACGGGCAGACCGAGCGCGTCCACCGTGCCCGGCGTCGCCGTCGACCCCAATCCCACGACCGCCAGCCCCGACGGCGCGAGCTCGGCGCGCTCCATGCTCCTGCGGAGGGCTCCGACCCAGGCGGCAGTGTCCGCTTCCTTGCGTCCGGCGTCCACCGCGAGCCACACCTGGTCCGGGCGCAGGGCGAGCAGGAGCCGGGCGTCGGTCACGGGATCCTCCGAGGACAGCGCCAGGAAGACCGGATGCCCGCCGTCCACTCCGGCGGCACGGGCCGCGTTGGCGTCGAGGCGGTCGTCGATCCTGCGTGCGTCCCGGGTCAGCCAGCCCTCCGGTCCGGCGACGGCGACCGCGGCCGGGGCCCCCCGGCCGAACGCCGCCGCCATGGACGCCGCGACCTCCCAGACCACGGCGGGCGCTCCGACGATGATCACGAGGTCGCCGGGTGCCGAGAGGACCGCGGGCGCGGGGTCGGGTGCAGCGGAGGTGTCGACGACGTGGCCCGCGAGGTCGGGCAGCTGTGCCGGGTCGCCCGGGTGCGCAGCAAGGTGCGGTACGACGGCGGGTGCACCGTCGGATGCCTCACTACTACCCGCCGCGGTCGAGGGCCGGTCGTCCGGGCGCGCGCCCCACGGCGTCGATCCGGACGATCCGGGCTCGACAGGGTCGGTGGTGACCGGTCCGGCGGGAGGTCCGGTCCGGGTCGGTCCGACGTCTGGGAGTGCCTGCGGCGCGTCGTCGCCCGACCGGCGCCGCGCGGCCGACGGGTCGGCACCTGGACCGGATGTCGAGGGAGAGGTCGCGAAGGTGAGGTTGTCCATCAGCGCCGCGAAGAGGCCCGAGTCCGTCGAGACGGCGGCGGGCTCCCCCGCACCGGCGCCGGACACACCGGATCCCGGCCTGCCGGAACCGGCTGCAGCACCGGCACCGGCTGCTGCACCGGCTGCGGCACCGGCACCGGCACCGGCTGCGGCACCGGCACCGGCTGCGGCACCCCGGGATCCTGCCGCCGGCGACCCGGCGGGAGCGGACCCGCCCGCTATCCGCACCTCGTCCAGCTCGGCCTGCTGGAGCAGGGCGTCGATACCCGCCGGCGCTGCGGCGCTGCGGCGTCCCCGCCGGGTACCGGGGGTGGAACCAGGGGATGAACCGGGCGTGGACCGGTAGCCGTCGGCGTGTCCGGTGGCAGGCTCGGGCACCTCGACCACGATCTCGTAGTGCCTGCGGGCGAGTACGCCGCGGATACCGCCGACCGTGACGAGTTCCGCGGACACGATGAGTGCCCGCGGACCGTACAGGGCCGCGGCCTGGGTCTTCAGCTCCTCGAGGGAGGGACCCTCAAGATGAAATAACTGCGGAGCCACGCACCACTCCTATGGTCTCGATGGCGACGTTCGCACTCGTCACTTCCTGGTACGAGAGCACCGGCAGCCCCGCCGCCTGGGGACCCACGAGCCGCTTGAGCGCGGGGCGCAGCGCCGGCGCGCACACCAGCACCGCGGAACGGCCGGTGGCCTCGATATCGGCCACCGTGGAGCGGATCGAGGCGAGGACGGCTTCGGTCCGTGCGGGATCGAGGAGGATCTGCGTGCCCTGGTCGGACGGGCGCAGCCCCTCGAGCATGGACTGCTCGAGCAGCGGATCGATCATGATGACCCGCAGCAGCGTGCCGTCGAGATACTGTTGGGTCACGGCGGGCCCGAGTGCCAGCCGGGCCGCCTCGACCAGCCCCTCCGGATCGGACGAGGACTTCGCCTTCAGGGTCAGTGCCTCGTAGATGCGGGCGAGGTCGTTGATCGGCACCTGCTCGGACAGCAGCCCCTGCAGCACACGCTGCACCTCGGCGAGGGACATCAGTCCGGGAACCAGCTCCTCGACGGCGGAGGGGCTGACCTGGCGGACGCCGTCGGTCAGCACCCGCACGTCCTCGCGCGTCAGCAGCCGTGCGGCGTTGGCCGTGATGACCGAGGACAGGTGGGTCACGAGGACCGAGACGCGGTCGATCACGGTGGCGCCGGCGAGCTCCGCATTGTGCCGGAGCTCCGAGGGCACCCACTTCCCGGCGAGTCCGAAGACGGGCTCGACGACGGCGGCACCGGGCAGGTGCGCGAGGTGGTCGCCGAGCGCGAGGACCTTGCCGCGCGGAGCCTCGCCCCGGCCGGCCTCGACACCCGCGATCTTGATGACGTAGGTGGCGGGCGGCAGGTCGATGCTGTCCCGCGTGCGGACGGGAGGCACGACGACCCCGAGTTCCAGCGCGACCTTGCGGCGCAGGGCGCGGACGCGTCCGAGGAGGTCGTCGGGAGCGCCGGTGACGACGTCCACCAGGTCCGGTGCGAGCAGCACCTCGAGGGCGTGGACGCGCATCTGCTCGAGCAGGTCGTCCGTGCTGTCGGCGGACGGAGCGGCGGCTTCGGCCTCGAGGGCCGCCGCCGCGGTGCGGGCGTCGTCGTCGGACTTCTTGAGCCGCTGCGCGATCACGATCAGGCCTGCGCCCACCACGATGAACGGCAGCTTCGGCATGCCCGGGATGAGCGCCATGACGATCGCCGCCGCACCCGCGATGCGCAGCGCGTTCTGCGACTGCCCGAGCTGCTGGGCCGCCGTCGAGCCCATGTCCGCCTCGGCGTTGGACCGCGTGACGATCATGCCGGTGGACACGGCCATGAGCAGTGCCGGGATCTGGGTGACGAGCCCGTCGCCGATGGTGAGCAGCCCGTAGGTGGTGAGGGCCTCGGAGATGGGCAGGCCGTCCTGCAGCATGCCGATCGCGAGGCCGCCGACGATGTTGATGATGATGATGATGATCCCGGCGATGGCATCGCCCTTCACGAACTTCGATGCACCGTCCATGGCCCCGTAGAAGTCGGCCTCCGCCGACACCTCCGCGCGGCGTTCGCGCGCCTGCGTGTCCGTGATCAGTCCGGCGTTGAGGTCGGCGTCGATGGCCATCTGCTTGCCCGGCATGGCGTCCAGGGTGAAGCGGGCGCCCACCTCGGCCACGCGTTCGGCACCCTTGGTGACCACCACGAACTGGATCACCACGAGGATCAGGAAGACCACCGCGCCGATGATGATCGAGCCGCCGACGGCGACGTGCCCGAAGGCCGCGATGACCTCCCCCGCGTAGCCGTCTCCGAGCACCAGCCGGGTCGAGGCGACGTTCAGGCCGAGCCGGAACAGCGTCGCGACGAGCAGCAGGGAGGGGAACACGGAGAAGTCCAGGGGCTTGCGGACGAACATGGTGTTCAGCAGGATCACGAGCGCCAGCAGGATGTTGACGATGATCAGCACGTCCAGCAGCACCGACGGCACCGGCACCACGAGGAGCAGGATGATGCCGACGACGCCGACCGGGACCAGGAATTTCGGGAGGGAGGAACGCATGGTCTAGAAGCCTCCGGCGGCTGAGGGTCGGGCGGGAAGGGTGTGGAGGCCGCGGGCGGCCCCCCGGGTCCTGAGGGACATGACGAACGCCAGGATGCGGGCCACCTGGTCGTAGTTCTCGAACGGGATCTCCTGGCCGAGCTCGCAGGCGGCGTGCAGCGCACGGGCCAGCGGGATGTCGGAGACCATCGGCACCTGCTTCTTCTCCGCTTCCTCGCGGATCTTCGCGGCGATCACGCCCGAACCCTTCGCGACGACGCGCGGTGCGGACCGCCCGGGCTCGTACGTGAGCGCCACCGCCACGTGCGTCGGGTTGACGAGGACGACGTCGGCGCCGCCCACGGCGGCGATCATGCGGTTGCGGCTCATCGCCAGCTGGCGGGAGCGCCGCTGGGACTTGATGAGGGGGTCGCCGTCGGAGTTCTTGTTCTCGTCCTTGACCTCCTTCTTGGTCATGCGGGTCTTCTTGCGGTTCCGGCGCATCACCACGAGGACGTCCATCGCCGCGAGTGCCAGACCGGCGACGACGGCGGCCCGCAGGAGCGCGGCGGTGCCGTCGCCCGCGGTGTTTAAGAGCGAGGCGACCGAGAGTCCCCCGGCGGCCATCAGCACCGGCATGAGGTTCTGCACGACGACGACGAGCACCAGCCCGACCACGGCGGTCTTCAGGAGCGCCTTCGCGCCCTGCCACAGGGCCTGTCCGCCGAGGATCCGCTTGAGGCCGTTGACCACGTTGAACTGCTCGAGCTTGCCGGAGAACTTCTTCACGTGGATGCCGCCCTGCAGGGCGGCGGTACCGAGCACGGCCACCAGCAGCACACCCAGGAAGGGGCCCAGGATGACACCCAGGGACGCGCCGCCGTCGGCGAGGGCGTCGAGGGCCGACGCGGGATCGGGGTTCGCGATGGTGTCGGCCACGCGGACGAGCTGTTCGGTCGCGGCGTCGGACGAGCGGGAGATGAGGGACGGCAGCATCAGCGCTGCCGCTCCGACGCCCACCCACGCCGTGAAGTCCTCGGACTTGGCGAGCTGGCCCTTGGAGCGGACGTCCCTCATCCGCTTGTCGGTGGCCTGCTCGGTCCGCTCGCCGGAATCCTCCGCCATGTCAGCCCACCCCCATCAGGAGTGCTGCGGCGTCGTCCGCGAGGGTCGAGACGACGCGCGGCAGGGCGACGAACACCACGCCGCCGAGGCTGAGCGTGATGAAGATCTTGAGCGGGAACCCGAGCGCGAAGGCGTTCAGTGCCGGTGCGACGCGCGTCAGGAGCCCGAGGCCGACGTCGGCCAGGAAGAGGACCACGATCAGCGGACCGGCGATCTGGACCGAGGCCAGGAAGAGTCCGGTGACGGCGCCGGTGAGCGCCTCGACGGGTTCGGCCAGATCCAGCCCCCCGCCGAGCGGCAGCGCGCTGAAGGTCCGGACCAGGCCTCCGATGATGAGCTGGTAGCCGTCGGACGTGAAGAGCAGCGTCAGGGCCGTGAGCTGGAACAGGCGCGCGAACTGGGCACCGTTGACCATCGACTGCGGATCGAATCCCTGGGCCAGGGAGAACCCGCCGAACAGGTCGATCAGGCTCCCGGCGGACTGGATCGCGGAGAAGACGACCAGCACGAGGAAGCCCAGGGCGGCGCCGACCACGAGTTCGAGGACCAGGGCACCGATGTACCGGCCCGTGCCGCCCGTCTCGTAGCTCCCGGCGACCTGCGGGGACACCGCGAGCGCCAGCCCGACGGCGAGCATGGCCTTCACGCGTGCCGGGATGCCCTTGTACGAGAAGGGCGGTGCGATCACGAGGAAGGCGACGATCCGCACGCCGGCGAGCATGACGGCTTCGATCCGGCCCTGGTCGAGTTCGATCTCCATCTCAGCCGCCCCCGAGGAGCCCGGGGATGCGCTCGAACATCTCGTGCGTGAACGAGATCATCTCGGAGATCATCCAGTGGCCGCAGACGAGCAGGGCGAGGCAGACGGCGGCGGCCTTCGGCACGAAGGAGAGCGTGACCTCCTGGATCTGCGTGATGGACTGCAGCAGCGAGATCGCGAACCCCACCACGAGGGCGGTCAGGAGCACGGGTGCGGACAGCTTGGCCGCGGCCCAGATGCCGGCGAGCCCGATGTCGAGGACGGCGTTGGTATCCACTTCAGCCGCCCTGGTAGCTGTTGATGAGGGACGTGATGATGAGTCCCCACCCGTCCACGAGGACGAACAGCAGGATCTTGAAGGGCAGCGAGATCATGACCGGCGGGAGCATCATCATGCCCATGGACATCAGCGCCGCGGAGACCACGAGGTCGATCACGAGGAACGGCACGAAGATCACGAAGCCGATGATGAAGGCGGCCCGCAGCTCGGAGATCATGAACGCCGGGATCAGGGTGGTCAGCGGGACGCTCGCGGCGTCCTCGGGGTTCGGCTGGCCGGCGGCCCGCGTCATGAGTGCCAGGTCCTCTTCACGGGTGTGCGCCATCATGAAGGTCTGCAGGGGGCGGGCGCCGTCCGTGAGGGCCTCGGTGAAGGTCGTCGCGCCGCTGAGGTAGGGCTGGACGGCGAGGTCGTTGATCTCGGTCAGGACCGGCGCCATGATGAACAGCGACAGGAACAGGGCCAGCCCCGCGAGTACCTGGTTGGGCGGGATGGACGGCAGCGAGAGCGCGTTCCGCGTCATCGCGAGCACCACGAAGATCTTCGTGAAGGACGTCATCATCAGCAGCAGTGCCGGCGCCACGGACAGCAGCGTGATCCCGATGAGGGTGAGGACGGCCGAGCTCGGTTCCCCGTTGACGCCGTTGATCTCGACGGACAGCCCGTCCCCGCTGCCCGGCTCGGCCGGTGCCGTGGGGTCGGCGGGGACGGACGGTGCCGTGGGCGAGGGAACGGCGGGATCCAGTTCGCCGGCGTGGCCGGCGGCGGCTCCGAGCAGGACGACGACGACGGCGAGCAGCACGGCTGCGACTGCCGGGAGGAGCGGGAACCGGGCCAGGCGGGTTCCGCGTGCGGAGGGTGCCGACGGCAGGACGGCCGTCGTCACCCGGCCCGTCCCTGGCGCAGGAAGGCTGCGGTCTGCTTCCAGGTGGTGGGCGACAGGATCGACCCCTGGAGGGTCGCGGCGGCATGCGCCGGCTCCGCTGATCGGGCTGCACGTGCGGCACGGCGGCTGATCGGCTCGGCGTCGGCGGTGCGATCCGGACCGGGAGCCGTAGCGGCCAGCCGCAGGGATGCGGCGAAACGGGCGTCGGCCGGTTCCGGTGTGCCCGGTCCCGCGGAGGTCGCGGCCGCCCGCGCCTGGACCGCGGGCACGGCGTCGTCGGACTCCGGGACGGCCTGCAGCGCGCGTGGCGCGGCCGAGGAGTGGAGGACCGACACCGACTGCTCGGTCACGCCCAGGTAGAAGCGCGTGCCCTCGGCCTCCACCACCACGAGGGATGCCTTCGCGCCGATGCCCTGGCGTGCCACCACGGACACGAGGCCGGCTCCGGCGCGGCCGCCGTTGACCTTCGAGAGCTTCCGGTGCAGCACGAAGAGCAGCGCGAGTACCACGCCGAGGGACAGGAGCACCCTCAGCGCGAGGACCACGACGTCCACTAGAGGGCGCCGTCGGCGACGTCGAGGATCTGGGTGATGCGGACGGCGTAGTCCTGGTCGACGACGACCACCTCGCCGTGGGCGACGAGGCGCCCGTTGAGCAGCACGTCCGCCGGGGCGCCGGCCGAGCGGTCGAGCTCGATCACGGCGCCGGGTTCGAGGTCCAGGACATCGCGCACCGACATCCGGGTACGTCCGATCTCCACGGTCATGGCCATCTCCACATTGCTGATGCGGCCGAGGTTGGCGGCACCGGCGGAGGCGGCGGAACGGCGGGAGGTTGCACCCGGACGGGCACCGCGGAGGCGGACGGCGAACCAGCCCACGGCACCGGACCTGCCGGCGAGGCGGAACACCGAGGTCTCGGCGTCGCGGAACAGCGGCAGCGCGTCCTGCACCGCCGGGACGCCGAGCACGCCGTCGCCGAGTGCGGCCGACGCCGCCTCGAGCGCGGGGACGAGCACGTCGGCCGGGGAGACGAGGGGTGACGACGTGCCGGCGGCGGCGGCGAGGGGCTGCGCGTCGATCAGGACGACGGCGAGATCCGCGGAGGACGCGCCCACGAAGGACGCGACGATCGCGGTGGACGCGCTCGCGGACGGCACCTCGGAGGCGCTGCAGGGCTCGGCCGTGAGGGGGCCGGGAAGCGGGAGTCGTGCTGCGAGGGACGCTGCGGCCTCGTGCTCGGCGGTGGTGGTGTTCATGGTGCGGTGTTCTCCTCGGTGGTCACTACTACGCAGGCAAGGCGGGAGCCGTTCTGGCCCAGGGCCGCCTCGCCGAGCCGCTGCCCGTTGACGGCGAGCTCGAAGGGCCGGTGCTGCGGGTGCGGCAGTTTCAGGACGTCCCCGACGGCGAGGTCGAGGATGCGGGACGGCAGGACGGGCAGCGCCGCGAGCTGCACGGCGACGTCCACCGGCACGTGCGTGACCTGCTGCTCGATCAGTTCGCGTGCGTCCTCGCCGGTGGCGGTGGGGTTCGCGTCGCCCAGCTGCGCGAGCAGCAGCTGCGCCGGGATGGCGACCGTGGCCGGGCAGGAGCGTTCACCGACGCGGATCTCGAAGGTCCCGACGATCATGAGCTCGGTGGTCGACGCCGCCTGGGCGAACTGGGAGTTGTACTGGATCGAGTCGATGCCCAGCTGCTGGGTCAGGACCGAGCCCAGCGAGTAGTGGAGTCCCTCGAGGGCGTCGTCCATGAGGCGCCGGATCAGCGCCTGCTCGATCTGCGTGAACTTCCGCTCGCCGGGAGGGACCGTGCCGTGGCCGCCGAGCATGGAGTCGACCCAGTACAGGCCCGCGGACGCGGGGAACTGGATGACCGCCTTGCTGGCATGCTCCTGGATGGCGCAGAGGACCATCGCCGTCGTGGGCGGCAGGGATGCGGCGTACTCGTTGTACGTCTGCATGAGGACCTGCTCGCTGGTCACCTGCGAGATCACGCGGACCTTCGCGGTGAGCTGCGTGCCCCACTGGCGCGCGAACGTCTCGAAGGCGAGTTCGAGCACGCGTGAGTGTTCACGCGCGAGAGTGGTGGGCCGGCGGAAGTCATAGACATCCACCGCCCTGGCGGAGCCCGAGGGCACGCCAAAGGAGAGTTGTTCCTGGACCGTCACACCAGCCACTATCGGCCGGCCTGCGCGGGCCGTTAGCGATTCAGCCGCCGGCGGCGATCTCCGGCATGAGGCCGCGGACGCTCTCGGGCTGGTCGGAGTGCACCACGATGTCCACGCGGCGGTTGAGTTCGAGTTCCGCCTCGCTGGTCCCGGGGGCGAGCGGACGGGATTCGCCGTAGCCGATGGCCGAGAGCCGGAGGGCGGGCACGCCACCCGTGTCGATGAGGTGGCGCACCACGTTCACCGCCCGCTCGGTGGACAGCTCCCAGTCGAGCGGCCGCGGCACGGAGTCGGGCAGGCGTGCCGTGTGGCCCTCGACGCCCACCTCGTTGGGGATCGAAGCGAGGACGGGGCCCACGCTCTCGAGGATGCGCAGCGTCTGGTCGGTCAGCTGGGCGCTGTCCGGGAGGAAGAAGGTCTCCGAGCTGACGAGCCGGATGGTGAGGCCGCGCTCGTCGATGACGTAGCGGACGGCCTCGGCGAGGTCGCGCTCCTTCAGCCCGGCATCGATGCGCTCCTGCAGGGCCCGGAGGTTCTCGACCTCCTCGACGGCGCGTTCCCGGTCCGTCACGGGCTCGGCGGTGTCACCACCGGCCGACGGCGAGGGCGACGGCGCCGGCGCGGCCACCGCCGCAGCACCGGGCTCCTCCTGCTCCGTCTCCGGCTCCGCATCCGTGAGGGCCGCGCCCCCCGTGAAGGACTCCCCCTCCTCGTTGGCGTACTCGGCGGGCACCACGGTGCCCTCGGCCGTGTCGACGGTCGCCGTCTCCACCGCCCCGAAACCCGTGGCGAGGGAGACGCGCAGTTGCTCGAACTTGGCCTGGTCGACGGTGGACATGGCGTAGAGGACGATGAACATGCACATCAGCACGGTGACCATGTCCATGTAGGACGCCATCCAGCGCTCGTCCGGATGCTCGTCGGCGTGGTCCTCGCCCCGGTTCTTCCGGTGGGGGCGCCTGCTCACGCCGCGGCCTTGCCCTGCGCCGCGCCGTCGCCCGTTCCCTTGGCGCCCTTGGCGGCCTTCGGAGCCTTTCCGTCGTCCTTGCCGCCCTTCCCGCCCTTGCCCAGGGCGTGCTGCGGCACCATGGCCTTCAGCCGCTCGCCGAGCAGCCGCGGCTGGCTGCCGGCCTGGACCGCCAGCACGCCCTCCATCAGGAGGGTCATCCGGGCGGTCTCCATGTCACCGAGGCGCTTGATGCGGGTACCGATCGGCAGCCAGAGGAAGTTCGCCGAGAGCAGGCCCCAGAGGGTGGCCACGAACGCCGCGGCGATCATGTGGCCCAGTTCGTCGGGCTTCGAGAGGTTCTCGAGGACGTGCGTCAGGGACACCACCGTCCCGACGATGCCCACGGTCGGCGCATAGCCCCCGAGGCTCATGAAGAACTTGGACGCCGTGCGGTGGGTCGAGGAGGCGGAATCGATCTCGTCCTCGAGCATCTCGCGCAGCTCCTCGCCGTCCGTCCCGTCCGCGATGTTCTGCAGTGCGCCCCGGAGGAACGGGTCCTTCGCCGTGGTGGCCTCCTCCTCGAGCGCGAGCAGTCCCTCGCTGCGGGCCTTCTCCGCGAGCACCACCACGCTGTCGATGGTGTCCTGGGGAGGCGTGCTTTTGCCCATGATCGCCGGCGGGACGGCCTTCACCGCGACGATGAAGTCCTTCAGGGTGCCACCGGCGATGCCGACCGCGAGGGTGGCGACGAACACGAGGACCATGGGCGCCGGCAGGAGGAGTGACTGCACGTGGGCACCCTCGAGGGTGATCATCGCGTACAGCGCACCGAAAGCGAGGAGAATGCCGACGAGTGTTGCGGGATCCATCAGTTGTTCCTTGGTCTGAGCTGGACGGGCGTGCCGGCGCCGGGATCGACGTCGGTGCCCGGGCGGGCAGGCGCCGCGGCGGCGTCGCGATCGCGGACGAGCCCGAGCGGTCGCTGCCCGGTCGGATCCGTGGGTTCCACCGGCTGGAACCGGGCGAGTGAGAGGATACGGGCCCGATAGGCCGCGATGAGGTCGATCACCTCGTGCAGGGATTCGGTCACGATGTACTTCGCGCCGTCGACCATCACGAGCGTGGTGTCCGGATTCTCGTGGATGCGCTCGATGAGGTCAGGGTTCACCGCGAACTGGCTCTCGTTGAGCCGGGTCACCACGATCATCGGACATCCTGGAGTCGGGACGCCCCGGCGGGGCCTCTTTCCTCCACTGTCGGCACGTGCCGCAGCTTCGTAAGGACGCCCCTAGGACGCCAGTCGCTCCCGCCCGTCGCGGCGGGCCTGCTCGACGTCGCGCTCGGGCTGGTTGATCTCGGCCCACACGACATCCAGGGAGAGACCGAGGACGTCGGCGATGGCAGCGATGGTCGGGAAGGCGGGAGTGGCCACACGACCCGACTCGATCTTACGGAGGGTCTCCGGCGAGACGCCGGCGTCGAGTGCCGTCTCGAGCATGGAGCGCTCGGCCCTGGCGCGCCGCAGGAGGGCGCCGAGGCGCTGTCCGCGCTCGACCTCCCCCGGCGTGAGCGGCAGTCTGACCATGGCTCCGAGTCTAGTACCGGGATACTATTACCGGTATAGTTATTGGGTTCCCCGGAAAGGCACCGCATGATCGAGATCCTCACCTCCTCCGAACTGGACAGGGCACGGGAGACCGGCGCGCTCGTCGGGCACATCCTGCACACGCTGAAGGGCCGCAGCGCCGTCGGCACGAACCTCCTGGACATCGACCGGTGGACCGCGGACATGATCGCCGAGGCCGGGGCGGAGTCCTGCTACGTCGACTATGCGCCGTCCTTCGGGCGCGGCCCGTTCGGCCACTACGTCTGCACCTCCGTGAACGACGCCGTCCTCCACGGGCTGCCCCGCGACTACGCGCTCGCCGACGGCGACCTGGTGACACTCGACCTCGCCGTGTCGAAGGCCGGGATCGCCGCGGACTCCGCCATCAGCTTCGTCGTGGGCGAGACGCAGCCGGCGGAGAGCCTCGCGCTGATCGGAGCCACCGAACGCGCGCTGGCCGCAGGCATCGCAGCAGCCGGACCAGGAGCCCGCATCGGCGACATCTCCTTCGCGATCGGCTCGGTCCTGGGCGAGGCGGGCTATCCCATCAACACCGACTTCGGCGGACACGGTATCGGGTCGACGATGCACCAGGACCCGCATATCGCCAACACCGGCAGGCCGGGGCGCGGCTACGTCCTGCGCCCAGGGCTCCTGCTGGCGCTGGAGCCCTGGGTCATGGTGGACACCGCCGCCCTGGTCACCGACGCCGACGGCTGGACGCTCCGGAGCGCCACGGGCTGCCGGACGGCGCACAGCGAGCACACGATCGCCATCACCGACGACGGGGCGGAGATCCTGACCCTGCCCGGTCAGGTCCGCCCCTGATCGGCCGGTCCGGCTAGCGCTTCAGGTTCGCGAGCTCCTGCAGCACCTCGTCGGACGTGGTGATGATGCGTGCGTTCGCCTGGAAACCGCGCTGCGCGACGATCAGGTTGGTGAACTCCTGCGAGAGGTCGACGTTCGACATCTCGAGGGTGCCCGCGTCGAGCGACCCGAGACCGTTGGAGCCGGCCGTGCCGATCTCCGCGGCCCCCGAGTTCGCCGTCGCACGGTAGGAGGACCCGCCCGCCTTCTCGAGGCCCGCGGGGTTGACGAAGCCGGCGAGCGCCACCCGGCCGAGGGGCTGCCGGCTGCCGTTGCTGAAGGCACCGACCAGGGTGCCGTCGGCGCCGACCGTGAACGAGTCGAGGGTGCCGGCGGTGCGTCCGTTGCGCTCCGAGATGGAGACGGTCCTGAGCTCGGCGAAGCCCGTGACGGCCGAGAGGTCGACGGCGATCCCGCCCACGGCGACGGATGAACCCGCCGAGGCCTGGCCGTCGGGCAGCACGAGCTGGCCGGCGCCGGTCGCGCCGTTCGCGTCCTGGCCCGCGACGTTCCAGCCCGCTGCCGAGCGGGTGAAGGTCAGCGTGAGATCGCGTGCGGCGCCGTCCGCGCCGTACACCTCGACCTCCTGCGTGATCTGGGTGCCCACTGCGGCATCGGAGGGCAGGTTCCCCGTGACGCGGGCGGTCGTCGTCGCCTGCGCCGGTGACACCGCGCCCTTGGGCATCCGCAGGTCACCGACGGCCCCGCCCTGCTGCACGACGCCGTTGACGGCGGGCCAGCCCTGGACGAGCGAACCGTCCGGAGTGACGAGCCTGCCCTCGGCGTCGGGGGTGAAGGCGCCGGCCCGGGTGTACAGGGTCTCGCCGCCGAGGCGCGAGATGAAGAAGCCGTCGCCGGAGATCATCATGTCGGTGGCCCGGCCCGTGGCCTGGGCCGAGCCCTGCGAGAAGTTGGTGACGATACCGGCCACCTGCACGCCGAGGCCGACCTGGGCGGGGTTGGTACCGCCGAGGGCCTCCTGGGGAGCGCCCCCTCCCTGGGTCATCTGGGACAGCGTGTCCTGGAACTGGGTGGCCGAGGCCTTGAAGCCCGTCGTGTTGACGTTGGCGATGTTGTTGCCGGTGACGTCGAGCATGGTCTGGTGGGAGCGGAGCCCCGAGATACCGGAGTAGAGCGAGCGAAGCATGGTGGTGCCTTTCGGTGCGGAGCGGGAGGTGCGGGAGGTTCGGTGCAGGATCAGGAAGGAATCGGCGGGATCAGGTCGTGGGGGTGGGCGCGGGCACTGTCCCGACCCCGGAGACGAGGTCGAGCGCGATGCTCTTGCCGCCGATCGTGACGGTGGGGACGGGGCCGCTGTAGGAGACCGCGGTCGCGGTGCCGCGCGCTTCGACGCCGTCCGTCCCGGTGTAGGAGACCTCGTTGCCGAGCAGCGCGGCGGCCGAGGAGCGCATCTGGAGGTGGAAGTTCTCCTCGCTGATGCCGGTCATCTGCGTGATCTTCTCCATCATGGCCAGTTGCGTGGTCTGGGAGATCATCTGGTTGGTGTCCATCGGCGCACTGGGGTCCTGGTTGCGGAGCTGGCTGACGAGCAGCGACATGAAGACCTCGGAGTCCATGGCCTGCTTGCGGGTTCCCGTGGCGGATGCCTCGGGAGGGGCGAAGGTCGCGGAGGCGACGGGATCTACGGGCATGGCAGTCCTTCCGGATCAGGCGAAGAGGTCGAGGGTCGGGGAGCCCGCCGCTGGGCGGCTGGTCCAGGGGATGGGGGTCGGCACTGGTCGTTCTCCCCCGGGCGGGGCGTGCCGCGGCCTGTCGTCCCGCGGCCCGTCCCTGCCCTCGTCGGGAGTGCCGGTCCCGAGGTCGAGCGACGCGGACAGGCCCGACGACGACGCCTCGCGCCGCAGGTCGGGTAGCGCCTGCCTGAGGGCGTCTCGGCCGCCGTCCGTGGTGGAGAAGAACTCGAGTCTCGTGCCGTCCGCGGAGATGCTCGCGCGGATGGTGATGGGCCCGAGGTCGTCGGGGGCGACCGTGACGGTGATGGTGCTCGTACCGCCCGGGGCATCGGCTGCGGCCTGGGCGAGCGCGAAGGCGGGGGCACCGAGTTGCTGGGGCAGCGGTGCGGTCCCTGCGCGGACGGGCGCCTGCGACTCCGTGGCGCCGCCCGGGGCTGCGGCCACCGGCTGTGCGGCGACCGGCATCTCGATGCGCGCGGCGGCAGGAGGGACAGCATCGGCGTCGGCCGGCGCCGCGGGCACATCCGGCACCGCGGCCGACGGCGCGGCGCCGCCCGTACCGCTGGTCACGTCGGGGCCGGTCGCGTCGGGGCTGACCACGTCCGGACCGGTCGCGTCGGGGCCGACCGACCCTGCGGCGCCGGCCGGCGCCGAGACCTGCTCGCTCGGGACGCCGGCGCGCGGGGCGGAGGCGGTTCGAGGGGTGCCCGTCGCTGTCGGAGCCTGGTCGACGGGATCCGACGGGGAGCCTGACATGGCGATCCCGGTTCCGGCTCCACCGCCGGGTGCGCTGGACGCCACCGCTGCTGCGGGGACACCGCCGGGAGCGGCGTCCGGGGTGGCCGTCGACGCCGTCGCTCCGGACGTCGGGAGAGCCGGCTGCGCACCAGCCACGACTCCGGCTGACACCTCCGGCGAGGCGAGCACCGCTCCCCCGTCCGACGGTCCTGCAGTCGAGGCGGAACGGGGCTCGGCCGTCGGGGCCGCCGTGCTCGCCGCGGAGAATGCCACAGCGGATGCCGCAGGAGCCGATGCCGTTCCCGGTCCGGCGGACGGGCTCCCGGTCCCCTGCACCGCGGCTCCGCCCACCGGCGCACCCGCCGACGGAGCCGGAGCCTGGACAGCAGGGGGCGGCGTCGCCGGCAGGTCGGGGGCAGCGGTGCCGTCGACCGGCGGCGGAGGAACGCTGCCTCCGGCATCGGGGGCGGCAGGTGCCGTTCCGGCGGGAGGGACGGCGCCCGGTACGGTCGCGGTCATGGGGTCCGACGCGGTGGACGGAGCCGACACGGCGGAAAGTGTCGACACGGCGGAAGGCGCGTCGGGCGGAGCCGACGGGGAGGCGGACGGTGACGCGGACAGGCGCGGACCGGCAGGGACGGGACCCGGGCCGGGACGGTCCGCCGCGTGGCGGCGGTACAGCTCACCGAACGAGGGTGCGCCGTCGGCCGGGCCCCGCGCACCGGAGGACAGCCTGGGAACATGCACGGCGTCGCGGGCAGGCGCCACGGTGGAAGGAAGCTGCACTGGGCTCATCGCGCCATGCTCGCGAGGAACGCCGCCTGGGCCGCGTACGCGGTATCGGCAGCGCCCGATGCCGCGGACGCCGGCGCCACGGAGGCGGAGGTGAGGTCTGCGGGTGCCACCGAGGCGGCGCCCTCCGGCGCGGCCGGCAGGATGCGGCGGATGGTCGTGATGTTCGCGTCCGTCTCCCACATGTCGCGGACCGCCACGGTCTGGCCCGGCTGCGGTGCGTCGATCGCCTTGCCTCCGCCGAGGTACATGGACACGTGTCCGCCGTCGTGGCTGAACAGGAGGTCACCGGGCTGCGCTTCGGCGAGGGACGGGACCTGCGTACCCGCGTTCATCTGGTCCCAGGTCACGCGCGGGATCTGGATGCCGATGTCGGCATAGGCACGCTGTACGAATCCCGAGCAGTCGAGGCCCGAGGCCGGGTCGGTGCCGCCCCAGACATAGGGCACGCCCTCGTACGCGCGCGCCGCCTCGATGAGCCGGGCGGCGTCGGCCGAAGCAGGGGCAGGCAGCGGCGCGGCACCGGAGGCACCTGCGGCACTGCCGGTATCCGCTACGGCGGACGGTGCTGCGGCGCCGGCGAGGGCGTCGGCGAACAGGTCCGCGGACGCCGTCGGCGCAGACGCCGCAGGGGTACCGGCTGCCGTCGCCGAACCGGTGGCCGTCGTCGAACCGGGGGTGGCGCCGGCCTGCGTCCGCCCTGCCGGGGCGGAGAGCATGGTGAGGGTGGACTGGATCTGCTGGATGCGGCCCACCGCGTCGGTCATCGTCATGTCCGGTCCTTTGCTGTGTGCTGCCGCCGGCCGGCGGCAGCGATCTCGTCGAGCACGCGCTGCTCGGCGCCGAGCAGCGCCGTCGCCTCGGTGTCCCGGTGCCGTGTCTCGAGCTTCTCGAGGCCCACGGTCGCCGCGCGTGCGGCCCGGTAGTGGTCCTGTGCACGCTCCTGGTCCGCCTGGAGCTGGGCCTCGAGGGCGTGGAGGTCGGCGAGCGTGCTGCGCGCGGAGGCACGAGCAGCGGCCACGGCGTAGAGGGACGCGGACTCCGCGGGGTCGAGGTCCGTGCCGTCGAGGGCATCGCTGATGCCGTCCGTGCGGGCCCGCGAGGCGCGCAGCCGCTCGTTGGCGGCGGCCAGCGACCCTGCGGCCTCGTCCTCACGCAGCTGTCGGAGCCGGAGCAGGCCGGCGAGGGGGAACTGTCGTGGCATCAGGAGACTCCCATCGATGCGGTGAGGTGGGCGAGGCGGTTCCAGGCGTCGCCGGACGGCGTCTGTTCGTCCATGCGCTGCTGCAGGAAGGCGTTGATCGCGGCTTCGTGGTCGACGGCGGCATCCACCAGCCGGTTGGTCCCCCGGTGGTACGCGCCGACGTCGATCAGGTCCTGGGCGGCCTTGCGCGCGGCCAGCGTCCTGCGGAGTGCACCGGCTGCGCCGGCCTGCTCGCGCGTGGTGACACGGGAGGCGACGCGGGAGATGGAGGCGAGGGGGTCGATGGACGGGAAATGTCCGGCGACGGCGAGCTTGCGGTCGAGCACCACGTGCCCGTCGAGGATGGACCGCGCGGCGTCGGCGACCGGCTCGTTGTGGTCGTCACCGTCCACGAGCACCGTGTACATCCCGGTCACGGAGCCGACGGCCCCGGTCCCCGCGCGTTCGAGCAGCTGGGCGAGCAGGGAGAAGGTGGACGGCGGGTACCCGCGGGTGGCGGGGGGCTCGCCGACGCTGAGGCCGATCTCCCGCTGGGCCATGGCGACGCGCGTCAGCGAGTCCATCATGAGCATGACGTCGGCGCCGCCGTCGCGGAAGGATTCGGCGATCCGCGTGGCGACGAAGGCGGCGCGCAGGCGCAGGAGCGCGGGCTCGTCCGAGGTCGAGACCACGACGATCGACCGGGCGAGGCCCTCGGGCCCGAGGTCGTCCTCGAGGAAATCCCGGACCTCGCGGCCGCGCTCGCCCACGAGGGCGATCACCGAGACGGCCGCGTCGGTGCCCCGCGCGATCATCGAGAGCAGGGAGGACTTGCCGACGCCGGATCCCGCGAAGAGTCCCATGCGCTGCCCGCGGCCCACGGTGGTGAGCGTGTCCATCACCCGCACGCCGAGTTGCAGGGGCTCGGTGATGCGCGTGCGTTCGAGGGCTCCGGGCGGCGTGTTGTCCAGGGACACCCAGGTCACGTCGGTGAGCGGACCACGTCCGTCGATGGGCCGCCCGACGCCGTCGAGCACGCGCCCGAGCAGTCCGGGCCCCGCCGGCACCAGCAGGGGTGCACCCTGGGCGCGCACGGGCGCTCCGGCCTGGATGCCGGAGAGATGGCCGTAGGGCATGCAGCGCAGCCCGGTCAGGGAGGCGGCGACCACCTCGGCGTCCACGGGTGCGTCGTCACCGATGGTCACGAGGTCCCCGATGGCACAGTCGAGTCCCACCACGTCGACGCCGAGGCCAACGACGGAGGCGACGCGTCCCACGCGCTGGGGTGCGGCTGCGAGGCGGGCGAGGCGGACGGCGTCGTCGATGGCGAGCGTCACGCCGTCCCTCCCGCCAGTGCGGTGCGGACCCGCGCGAGGGCGGTACCGAGCCGCGCGTCGATGGACCCGTTCGGGCACTCGGCGACGGCATCGCCCCTGCCCAGGGATGCGTCGGGCACCAGCGTCACGCCCTGGGGAGCGTCACCCGGCGCCAGCAGGGCGAGGTCGGCGGGGTGCAGGCGGACGGCCCGCACGTCCTCGCCGTCCGCACCCTCGAGGGCACGCGCGACGGCGTTCCGGGCGGAGGTCGGACCGTCGGCCAGGGCGCGCCCGAGCAGGGCCTCGGTGATGCCGAAGGCGGCGTCGAGGATGCGCTCCCGGGCCTGGTCCAGCACGGGCGCTGTCCGGGCTTCGAGGGCACGCGCCGCGGCGTCGAGGACCCGCAGCCGCTGTGCGAGCAGGGCCTCCGCCTGCAGGCGTGCGGACGCGGCCTCGGCCTCGAGCCGAGCCCGGTGCTCGGCGAGTTCCGCGCGCGCGAGCGCCAGCCCGTCGGCATAGCCTGCGGAGTGGCCCTGCGCCACGGCGGTGTCGTGTGCGGCCTGCCCGGAACCCCGGCCGAGGTACGGGAAGGTGACGGGGGTCAGTGCATCAGTCGACATACTCGTCCTCGTCCCCGCGCTGGATCGTGATGACGCCCTGCGCCTCGAGGTCGCGGATGGCACGCACCACCTCGGCGCGGGCCTCCTCCACCTGCGAGATGCGGACCGGCCCGACGCCGCGGATCTCGTCGTCGAGGATCTCCCGGTTCCGCTCGGACACGTTCGCCCGGATCACTGTCACCACGGCCTCGGCGGCGCCCTTCATCGCGAGGGCGAGCACGGCGGAGTCGATGCCGCGCAGCACCTGCTGGACGTCGCGGCGCTCGAGGTTCACGATGTCCGCGAAGGTCAGCATGCGGGCGCGCACCTCCTCGGCCAGGGCGGGATCGCGGTCCTCGAGGCCGTCGAGCAGCTCGCGTTCCGTGAGGACGTCGGCCCGGTTGATGATGTCCACGAGGGGCTGGATGCCGCCGATCGCGGAGATGCCGTGGCGCGGTGCGGCGACGCCACCGGCCCTGATCTTGATGGTGTCCGCCACCACGGACACGGCCTCGGGGGTCGCGGATCCCATGGTCGCGATGCACTGGGCGACGTCGGTGCGGCTCGAGGGGTTGAGCCCGGCGAGCACGGCGGAGGCGCGCTCCGGCTTGAGGTGCGCGAGGACGAGGGCGATGGTCTGCGGCAGCTCGCCCTCGAGAACGGTCTGGATCTGGCCGGCTTCCACGCTGTCGAGGAAGTCGAACGACCGGCCGGCTGCGGTGGAGGCGAGGCGGCCCACCACGCCGGCTGCACGTTCGGCACCGAAGGACGATTCGAGGAGGCCGATGGCCACGTCCATGCCACCGCGCGTCCGGTGCCGGCCACTGATGGTCAGTTCGTGGAACTCGGCGAGTGCCTCCTCCGCGGCCGCCGGCTCGACCCGCCGCAGGCGGACGATCTCCGCGACGATCTCCTCGGCCTCGGCCTCGGACATCTGCTTGAGGATCTCGGCGGCCCTGCCCTGGTCGAGCTGCATCAGGACCATCGCGGCCTTCTGCGTACCCGTCACCGATGTGCGTGCGACGGTGCTCATACGCTCTGCCTGTCATCCATCATGCTGCGCAGGAACTCGGCGGTCTTCGCCGGGTCCTGGGATGCGAGGGCGTCGATGTCCGCGCGCATGCGCTCCAGGTCCGATTCCGCGGACCCTGCCTGCAGTGCCTGCTGCACGGCGGCGACGTCGATCGTGGTGGTGCTGGGAGCGGGCTCGACGGCGCTGAGGAGTCCCACGGCGGGATCGATCGCGGGTGCCACGGGGCCGGGGATCGCGGGGTAGACGCCCTGCAGTTCGCCGAGGTCCAGCGGTTCGCGCCGCTGCCGGCGGGACCGGCGGGCGTAGATGATCAGCGCCACGATGGCGACGAGCAGGATGGCCGCGACGATGGACAGCGTGCGGATCAGCTCGGCGCGCTGCTGCTCCGCCTGCGCCGCCTCCGCCTGGGCGAGGGCGTCCGCGGCGGCATCCGCGCCGGCCCGGTTGAACGGCAGTTCCTCGACCGTCACGACATCCCCGCGGGCCGCGTCGACACCAGCGGCGCTGCCGACGAGCGCCGTCAGGGCCGCGACGTCCATGTTGGCCGTGGCGCCCCGGTTCACGGCGACGGAGATGGTCTGGCGGTTGATCCCGCCCGCGGGCACGGTGGTGGACTCGGTGGTCTTGTTCACGGCGTTGTTGCGCGTGCTCGACTCGGAGTTGAACGTCCCGTCGCCGGCCGCGCCGTCCGCGGGCACCGCGATGTTGTCCGGGCCGAGGACACCGGCATTGCCGCCGCCGGCTCCCTCGTAGGCCTCGGTGGTGGTGGATTCGTTCAGGGCAGGGGCGTTCTCCGGCGTCGTGAACGTCTCCTCGACACGCTCCGCGCTCTCGAGCTTCATGTCCGCGGCCACGGCCACGGTGGCGTTGCCGGCACCGACCACGCGGTCCAGCATGGCCTGCACGGAACCCTGGACGCGCTTCTCGTAGTCGGAGGCCTGCTGGTCCGTCCCGCCGGTGGCGCCGACACCGACGGCGGAGAGCACGCGGCCCTCGGCATCGATCACGGCGACGTCCGCCGCGTCCATGCGGTCGATCGAGGCGGAGGTGAGGTGCGTGATCGCCTGCACCTGGTCGCTGGACAGGGTTGCACCCGGATTGGTCTCGACGAAGACGGAGGCGGTCGGCTTGCCCTGCTCGGCCACGAAGACGGTGTCCTCGGGGATGGCGAGACGGACCGTGGCGGTCTTGACGCCGTCGATCGCCGAGACGGTCGCGGCGAGCTCGCCCTCGAGTGCACGCTTGTAGGTGGTGGACTGCTGGAACTCGGAGGACGTGACTCCCATGTCGTCGAGCAGGGAGTAGCCTCCGGTGGACGACGACGGCAGGCCTGCGGAGGCGGCCTTGATCCGCTGGTCGTACACGGCGTTCTCCGGCACGAGGATGGTGCCGCCTCCGCTGGTGAGCTCGTACGGCACGCCGTCGGTCTGGAGCTGGTCGACGATGGTGCTCGCGTCCTCACCGCTCAGCCCGGAGAACAGCGGCGTGTAGGACGGCTTGGAGAGCCAGGAGGTGAGCGCGATACCGCCGAGCACGAGCACGGCGACGCCGATGATGGCGATGGTGCGCTGGGCGATGGTGAAGCTCTTCACGGCATCCCCGAGGCGGGTTGCGGCGGTGGACATCGGCGTGGGCATCAGGCCTGCATCCTCATGATCTCGTTGAAGGCGTCAACGCCCTTGTTGCGGACGGCCGCGACGAGTTCGAGCGTCACCTGGGCGCGCGTCGAGGCCAGCGTGGCGTTGTGGATGTCGGTGAGGTCGCCGGTGACGGCCTGCACGGCGAGCCCGTTCGACGTCGACTGCAGGGACTGCAGGTTGTCCACCGCCGAGGTGAGGGACGTCGCGAAGCCGGAACCTCCGGCGTCGGACACCGCACCGGCGGACGGCAGGTAGGAGGTGGCGACGGGCTGGACCGCGCCGATGGCGGGAACGGGCATCAGGAGCGTCCGATCTGGAGGGCTGCTTCGTAGGTGGCCTTGGCGCGGTCGACGACGGCGGCGTTGGCCTGGTAGCCGCGCTGCGCCATGATGAGCTGGCCCATCTGGGCGCTCATGTCGATGTCGGGGTAACGGACGTAACCGTCCTCGTCCGCGAGCGGGTGGTCGGGTTCGTGGACCAGGCGGCCCTCGGCGCTGCCGAACTCGGCCCCCGCCACGTAGGCGCCCTGGCCGTTCTCGTCGGCCCGCGCGGTGATGTAGCGCTGCTGGAAGGCCGCACCGTCGGTGGAGGTGACGGTGTTGGAGTTGGCCATGTTGTCCGCCACGGCGTCGAGCCACTTGCGGTGCAGCGTCAGGCCGGTGCCGGAGATGCCGATGGCGTCGAAGGTCATCAGGAGGTCCTCAGGGCCGTGCGGATGCTGGTGAAGGGGCCCTCGACGGCGCGTGCGGCGAACTGGAAGCGCAGCACGGTGTCGATGTTGGAGAGGGTCTCGGTGTCCAGGTTGACGTTGCTGCCGTTGAGCCGGGTCGGCTCGAGGGAGGTGTCCGTGGTGGCCTGGACGCTGCCGTTCCCCATCGACACCGAGCGGGCCAGGGCGTCCTCGAAGTCCACGCGCTGCGCGTGGAAGCCGGGGGTGTTGACGTTGGCGATGTTGTTCGCCGTCACGCGCTGGCGCAGGGCGAGCCCATCGAGGGCGCTGCGGAGGGCGAGCGAGGACACGGAATCGAGCACGGCGGCAGGACCTTCTGGAAAAGGCTGAGCGGCCGATCCATGGCCTGGGGGGTGAGCGATCCATGCTCGGTGGCGACTATCGGATGGTCTCCGTGCAGTCGTTAGGTACTTCCGGGAGGAACTTTCAGCCCGTGACGTCGACGTAGACGGCGGGCTGCTGCGCCGTCGTGGCCGCCCGGACCGAGCCGAGGGCCGAACGATGCCGCCGCAGGGTCCCGGCCTCGGCGGTCAGGCGGGCGAGTGCGGCGCGCTGGCGTTCGCTGATGCGCCGGGCGCGTGCCACCAGGGCGCCGGGGATGGGTCCGTCGACGACCGGCGGGGTCCAGCTGCCGAGGACCGCGGTCTGCCGCATGAGCGCGGTGGGCGCGACGTCACCGGCCGCGGCGTCGTCGACGGCCGCCTCCAGCGCGTCCAGGACCGAGGTCCAGGCGAGGAGGGCTGCCGTGTCGGTGGGCCGGGCGTGCTCCGCCGGCCGTGCGTCGTCAGCCAATGCCGAGTACTCCGAGGGCCCGCGGCGCCTCGTGGCCCGAAGGTGCGACGGCGGCCGGCTGGCCCGTGCGGGCAGCCTCGTGCCAGGCCTGGCGCAGCGGCTCCAGCACCTCGGCGCACTCGGCGGTCTTGGTGCGGTCCCGCGTGACATTGGCCTCGACGAGGGTCTGGCGCACGAAGGCGTACAGGGACATCAGTCCTGTGGCGCCGTCCCAGATGTCCGTGCGGAGCGAGGACATCAGTTCGCCGACGATGTCCTGGGCGTGCAGCAGGTTCTCCGAGGCGACCGTCCACTCCCCTGCCTCCTGCGCTGCGCCGGCACGGGCGAGATCGAGCAGCAGCCGGTCGTAGAGCATCGTCAGCAGCCCCGCGGGTGTCGCGGACAGGACGGCGTCCTGGACGTACTGCGAGCGCTTGGCCTGGTAACCGTTCATCTGGAGCATCTGGAGCTAGCTTCCGGTCGTGGGGAGGTTCGCCAGCTGTGACGACAGCCAGTCCCCCTGTGATTGGAGTTGTGAGAGTTGGACCTCGAGCGCCGAGTAGGTGCGTTCGAGCGTCGCGCGCCGCTTCTCGAGCCGCTGGTCCCAGTCGGACACGCGGTCGTTGAGGTTGCGGACCGTCGATTCCTGGCTCGTGATGCGGCGCGTGAGTTCGCCGTCGTACTTGTCCGAGGCTGCCTTGCCGGCGTCCGCCACCCGGGCGGACAGCTGCATGAGCACGTCCTTGGTGCCCGCGGGGTCCTTCGCGAGCGCTGCGGCGAATTTCTCGGTGTCGAACTCGACGGTCCCGGAGCGGGTGAGCGTGATGCCGAACTCCGACGTCGACGTCCCGCCGACGGGCGCGGTCGCCGCGGTGAGCACGGACTGGGCGATGCCCCGCACGGCGCTGTCACCCGTGAACCGGCCCGAGATCGGCGCGGCACCGGCGGTCGTGCCGGGTGTGACCCTGGTATTGGTGTCGACGAAGGAGAAGACGCTGCGCAGCGCGTCGACGAGCTCCTGCGCCACCTTCGTGGTGGCCTCGGCGTCGCGTGAGACGGTCACGGAGACCGGCTCGGTGGTGGTCCTGCTGACGGTGACGGAGACACCCGGCAGGATGTCGGCGAAGGTGTTCGATGCCGACGTCACCACCTGCTCCGCGGCTGTCCCGCCCCACAGGACCGCCTCGGCGTCCTGGGCGGCTCGGACGGTCGCCGCTCCGGTCTCGGCGAAGAGATCGGGAGCGGTACCGGCGGTGACCTCGTCGGCCGTTCCACGGAAGACGGCGAAGGCGTGCTCGGCACCGGACTCCGTCGCGGTGAACTGGAGCCGGTACTGCGGGACGCCGTCGGCGTTCGTCCCGGCGCCCACTTTCGCGGCGGTGATGCCGGCACCGGCCTTGTTCACGGAGGCGACGACGTCGTCGAGCGTGCCGGTGGTCCTCACCTCGGTGGTGGTGCCGTCCGCCGCGCGCAGGGTCAGCGTGGTCGCGGTCGGCGAGAAGGCCGTCATCGCATCCGTGACGGAGGACTGGGACTGTGCCAGCTGCTTCACGGTGAAATCGAGGGAGCCTGCGGCCGCCGTCGAGGTGGCCGTCGCGGTGACGGAGTCGCTGGTGGCGGTGGCCTTGTAGACGTCGAGGGCTCCGGGCTTCGCCGTCCTGGTCGCGAGTTCGGTCAGGGATCCGAGCCGCGTGTTGAGCTGCTGCAGGGCGGTGATGAAACCCTGCGTGGAGGTCGCCTTCGCCTTGAGCATCGATTGCGGGCGTGCTTCCAGCTGCATGAGCTGGTTGATCATGTTCGTGGTGTCCAGCCCACTGGCGATGCCGTCGATGGAGAACGCCATGGGTCTACCTCTCGGGGGCTGGGACGGTGTATCAGGGTCTACCGGCTGGAGTGCCGTCGGTCAGGCGAATGCACGGGGCGGGACCTCTCGGTCCAGGATCGGTCCCGCCACCGTGCACCTTTCGCCTACGAGCTCACCGTCTAGCGGAGGAGCTGAAGGACACCCTGGTTCATCTGGTTGGCCTGGGCCAGCATCGCGGTACCGGCCTGCGACAGGATGTTCGAGCGGGTGAAGCTCGCCATCTCCTTCGCCATGTCGGTGTCGCGGATGCGGGACTCGGCGGCAGAGAGGTTCTCCTGCGAGACGTTGATGCTGTTGATCGCGGACTCGAAGCGGTTCTGCACGGCACCGAGCTCGGAGCGCGAGGTGGAGATGTCCTTGATGGACGTGTCCAGTGCTGCGATGGTCGTCAGTGCGTTCGCCGCGGTGTCGAAGTTCAGCGCACCGATGGTCGTACCGAGCGTCTTGATGTCCGCGCCGGACAGGTCGACCTCGATCTGGTCGTTCGCCGCGGTGCTACCCGCGCCGACCTGGAACGTCAGCGTAGCGCTGCCGTCCAGGAGGTTCGTCCCGTTGAAGTTCGTCGAGTTGCCGATCCGGGTGAGCTCCTCGGACAGTGCCGTGACCTCGGACTTGATCGCCGTGCGGGCGTCCGCGTTGTTCGAGTCGTTGCCCGACTGGACCGCGAGGTCGCGGACGCGCTGCAGGATGCTGTGGACCTCGGTCAGCGCACCTTCAGCGGTCTGTACGACGCTGATGCCGTCCTGGGCGTTGCGGGCTGCAACTCCGAGGCCGTTGACCTGCGAGCGCAGGCCCTCGGCGATGGACAGGCCGGCGGCGTCGTCGGCTGCGCGGTTGATGCGGAGACCGCTGGACAGCTTCTCGAGCGACTTCGAGATGTCGTTCTGGGTGCTGGAGAGGTTGCGGTATGCGGTGTTGGCCGCGGTGTTGGTGTTGATCTGGAAACCCATGATGTATTCCTCCGTGAAAGGGCTGCGAACGCCTGCCCATCCATGGGCCGGCACCAGTAGCTATCGGAGGTCCGTTCCGGGATGTAAGGAATCGGAAGAACTTTTTTCCCGATTTCCTCGACGGGCACAGATCGACGCAACAAACGCCCAGTTTTCCCTGTGGGTTGGGCCCTGGGAGGCCGGACCGGGAGTCGGGCCCGTGCCACAGCCTTAGTGTCTTCGATGATCAGGTTCCTGATCCTTGAGGAGAGGAAGTACCCGGTGTCTGCTGATGCGCCTGAGATCGGTAGGGATGGCGCGCCACGGGTGAGGATCTCCCGGGTTCCCGTCATCGCGGCGTTGGTCGTTGCGGCACTGTATGTCGTCAGTCTCCTGCTCGGCGACCTGGCACCGTTCGACGTCGTCGGGGTGTGGCTCGGCATCACAGCGGAACTCGCCGCTGTCGCCGTCTGCGTCGTCGCGGTCCTGGCACGGTGCCGTTCGCAGTGGCAGGTGGGGCTCGGCGCCGCGGCGGTGGCCGTCTACACGGCAGGCGACGCCTTTTATCTCTTGGTGCTGCAGGGGCAGCACTCCCTCGCGGTCGTATCCGCTGCGGATGTCGCGTACTTCGCGTTCTACCCGCTGATGCTCGGCACCCTCGTGATGACCGTGCGGAAGCTGAGGGGCCTCACCTGGCCCCTGCTCCTGGACAGCCTTGTGGGAGCCCTGGCCGCCGCGTCCGTCATGGCAATGCTCCTCGCGCCGGTCCTGCAGGCCGGAGCCGGCAGCAGCACGACCTTCGAGATGGTGGTCGTCGTCGTCTACCCCCTCCTGGATCTCCTGCTGATCAGTACCATCGGTGGCCTGATGACCTCCCGCGGGCTCGATCTCGGCCCACGCTGGCCGCTGCTCGTGGCCGGCCTGATGCTCTTCGCCGCCGCGGACATCGCCTACGCGCTGGGCACGAACGGGTACAGCGCCGGATCGGTGATCGACGCCGGCTGGATCCTGGGAATCGTGGCCATCGCCCTGTGGATCGACGGCGTCGCCCGAGCGGGCACGGTCCTCCGCCACCACGACCGCGGCCTCCCCGCCGTCACCATGCTGATGGTGGCCACCGGCTCGGCCGTGTCCGTCCTGCTCATCGGGTGCCAGGTGCCCATCGCGCCCCTCGCCCAGGTCCTCGCCGCCCTCACCGTCCTCCTGGCCGCGGCGCCCCTCCTGTTCCGGAACCGCCTGCTGGCCGCCCTCGCGACCACGGATGATCTGACGGGCCTGCCGAACCGCCGGGGGCTCGTCCGGGATCTCGGCGGTCGGCTCGGCGGACAGCGCTCCGGTGCCCTGTTCTTCCTGGACCTCGACCGGTTCAAGGACGTCAACGACGCCCTGGGCCACGATGTCGGGGACGCCCTCCTCGTCGAGGTCGGTGAGCGCTTCGCCCGGCCACTGACGCCCAACGACCTGCTGGCGCGCCTCGGCGGGGACGAATTCGCGGTGTTCCTCGACGGCGTCACCCGGGAGGAGGCCCTGAAGGTGGCACGGCGCCTCGAAGCGGAACTCCTGGAACCGGTCCGGATCGGCACGGCCGCCCTGACCATTCGGGTCAGCATCGGCATCGCCCTCACACCGGAGAACGGCACCGACATCCAGCTCCTGATGCGCAAGGCGGACATCGCGATGTTCCGGGCCAAGTCCGAGCGCAGCGGCCACCATCTCTACAGTTCCCTGGACGACGACGGCGGCGCACGTAAGCTGCGCACGCTGCAGGAGCTCCGCACGGCGCTGGCCGAGGGCCAGTTCGAGCTGCACTACCAGCCCAAGGTGCACCTGCCGGACGACGCCGTCACGAGCGTCGAGGCCCTGATCCGCTGGAACCATCCCGTCATCGGGCAGCTGCCCCCGACGTCGTTCCTCCCCCTCGCCGAGGAGGCAGGCCTGATGCCCGAGCTCTCCACGCTCGTGCTCGAGGCCGCCGTGCACCAGGTCTCGCGCTGGCGTGCCGACGGGCTGACGATCAGCGTCGCCGTGAACCTGTCCGGGTCCTGCATCCAGCCCGGCCTGCCCCGACAGGTCCGCACGCTTCTCGAGCGGCACCACATGCCCGCCGGGTGCCTCACGCTCGAGATCACCGAGGACATGCTGATGGCCGACCCGGCCCGCTCCGCGAAGATCCTCGCCCGGCTCCGCGCCGACGGCATCCAGGTGTCGATCGACGACTTCGGGACCGGCTACAGCTCCCTGGCGTACCTGCGTGACCTTCCCGCCGACGAACTGAAGCTGGACCGGTCCTTCATCACCGCCATGCGCTCGGATCGACGCGCCGGCGGGCTCGTGGGCTCCATCATCGACCTGGCGCACAGCCTCGACCTGCGGGTGGTGGCGGAGGGGGTCGACAACGAGGAGACGCTGGTGGAGCTGCGCGCACTGGGGTGCGATCTCGCCCAGGGCTTCCACTTCGCCCGGCCGCTCCCTGCCGCCGAGGTGGCCCCCTGGATCACCAGGCACTCCCCGGTCGCATCGGGGAGCCCCCTCCTCGGATAGGCCCCGACTGGTAGATTGTCGACGACACGCCCGGCGGCCTTACATCGTACCGGGCACTGCCGATAGTTCTTCCGGTTCCACCCGTCCCGTGGCACCGGAAAGGAGGTGGCACCGTGAGCGCCCAGGATCTCTCCGCCCTGCTCTGGCAGGAGCGTGAACTACTCGAACTCCTCGTCTTCAAGCTGGAGGAGGAACAGCTCCTGCTGACCTCCGGCAAGACGCGCTGGCTGCACCATGCCACCCGTGAGGTGGAGCAGGTACTCGAGCGATTGCGCGACACCGGACTCGCACGCGCAGTGCACGCCTCCGGCGTCGCGACGGAGTGGGGTATCCACGACGGCGCCAGTCTCCGTGAACTCGCGGCAGCCGCCCCGGAGGGGCCGTGGGGGGAACTCCTCGCCGACCATCTCCGGGCCATGACGGTCCTCGTGGCGCAGATCGCCGCGGTCCGCGACAGCAACCAGCAGTTCCTCCGGGCGGCGAGCCGCTCCACGCAGGAAACCCTGGCGGGCATCAACACGGGCGCGGGCACCTACGCGGCCGATGGTGTGACCACCCAGGGCCATGGCCGACCGACCCTTCTCAACAAGGACCTCTAGCGGGACGATGAGCACTTTCAGCGGACTCAACACTGCCTACTCCGGCCTCGCCGCCGCGCGGGCCGGCCTCGACGTCACAGGGCAGAACATCGCCAATGCCACCACCCAGGGCTACACGCGCCAGCGGCTCGAGACCTCGGCCGCGGCCCCGGTCCGTCCCACGATGTTCACGAGCGGGACGCGGGCCGGGGAGGGTGTGCTCGTCGAGGGCATCGCGAGGCTCAACGACGTCCATCTCGAGGCGCGGGTCCGCACCACCGCGGGCGCAGCCGGCTACACCGCCGTGCGTGCCCAGGCCTACTCGGCACTCGAGGGCAGCCTCGGCGAGCCGGGCACCCATGGCGTCTCCGCCTCCCTGCAGGGCTTCTGGGCAGGCTGGCAGGAACTGTCCAACCATCCCGAGAAGGACGCCTCGGCGTCCTCCCTGCTCTCCGCGGCCGGCGAACTCACGGCGCGCGTCTCGGCGGGATACCGCGATGTCGAGAACCAGTGGGCCTCGCTCCGCTCCTCGGCCGGCACCCTCGTCGCCGAGGTCAATGACGCCGCCACGCAGGTCGCCGACCTGAACCGGCAGATCCGGTCCGCCGTCGCCTCGGGCACCTCCGCCAACGAGCTCCTGGACCGCCGCACCACCCTGACGGCCACACTCGCCGGGCTGACCGGCGCCATGGTCCGTGACAACACCGACGGCACCGCGGACGTCCTGCTGGCCGGCAACGCGCTGGTCTCGGGCACCACGGCGCGCGCCCTGCAGGTCACCGGACCGGCACGGTTCGACGGCGCCGGCACCGTCCAGGTCGAGTGGACCCACCGGCCGGGCGCCTCCGCCGGCGTCGAGAGCGGCGAACTGGCAGCGACGCTCTCGCTCCTCGCCCCCGCCGACGCCGGAGGAGCGCTGGCGCAGGCCGCTGCCGGGTACGACGCGTTCGCCGCGAAGCTCGCCGACCAGGTGAACACGCTCCACAGCGGCGCCGGCAAGGGTCCGTTCTTCGCCTACCAGCCGGACCGTGCAGCCGCGTCCCTGACGGTCCTCCCGGTCCGGCTCGGGGACCTCGCCGCGGGTGCTCCCGGTGCAGGCGCCTACGACGGCTCGGTCGCCGATGCGATCTCCGGGATCGGCACCGGTACCGGCTCCCCTGATGCCGCCTGGTCCGCCTTCGTCGCCGATCTCGGCGCTGCGGCACGGATGGAACTGCAGGGCAACGCGCTCGCCGAGGTGTCGGCGACCACCGCACTGCAGCAGCAGCTCGGCGCCACCTCCGTCAGCATGGATGAGGAACAGGTCAACCTGCTGGAGTACCAGCATGCCTACCAGGGCGCTGCGCGCGTGATGACGGCCGTCGACGAGATGCTCGACGTCCTCATCAACCGCATGGGAATCGTCGGACGCTAGGGGAAGGCCACCATGATCACACGCGTCACCAATCAGACCATGCTGCACGGAGCCCAGCGCTCCCTGCAGTCCAACCTCGCACGGCTCGCGGACCTGCAGGAGAAGGCGAGCAGCCAGAAGGCCATCAGCCGCCCGTCCGACGACCCTGCCGGGGCGGCCGAGGCACTGCGCGTGCGTGCGGAGATCCGCGCCACCGAACAGTACGGGCGGAACATCTCCAACGGTGAGGGCTGGCTGGCCCAGCTCGACAACGCGATGACGACTTCGAAGCGCGCACTGGACCGGGTGAACGACCTCACGCTGCAGGGATCCAACCCCTCGCTGCCGCCGGCGGCCCGCGAGGCCCTCGCGCTCGACATCGAATCCCTGCGGAGCGACCTCGCGGCACAGGCCAACGCGACCTATGCGGGCCGGTTCCTGTTCGCCGGGAACACGGACGCCCCCACCGCCCTCGGCGCGGACCTCACGTTCCCCGCCGGCGGGACGGTCGAGCGACGGGTGGGACCGGACCGGACGGTGCGCGTCGATGCGGACGGGGCCGCGGTCTTCGGCAGCGGCGCCGGCTCGGCATTCGCCCTGCTGGACACCATCGCCGCCGACCTGCGCGCCGGCAGGGACGTGTCCGTCCACCTCGCGCCACTCCAGCAACGCATCCAGGACCTCACCGCACATCACAGCGAGATCGGCACACGCCACGCACGGCTCCTCGAAGCCAAGGACACCGTCGCCAACGCCTCGCTGGCACTCGAAGGAGAACGCGCCGCCGTGGAAGACATCGACCTCGCGTCCATCATCCTGGACCTCAAACTGCAGGAGACCGCCTATCAGAGCGCCCTCGCCGTCTCGGCGCGCGTCCTCCAGCCCTCCCTCATGGACTTCCTGCGATGAGGGCCGATTTCGTGACCCCTCCCCCGGGCCTCGCGCCGCGCACCGAGTTCCGCCTCGAGGAGGTGCAGGGAGCCGACGGGCTGTTCACCCTCACCTCCGCCGACGACACCGGCGTGCGCCTGTTCCTGCTCGACGCCGCGACGTACGTGCCGGCCTACAGCCCGCGCTTCTCGGACGCGCAGCGGGACGTGCTCGGACCGGACGTGCCGGAAGCCCACCTCTTCGTCGTCGCGAATCCCGCCCCGGACGGCACCACGGTGAATTTAGCGGCGCCGATCGTCCTGGATCCTGCCACTGGGCGGTGCGCCCAGGTGGTCCTCGAGGGGTCGGACTACCCGCTGCGCGCGGCGCTGACCCAGGCCGCCTGACCTCCTGCGGATACGACAGGAGCCGCCCGGCGTCGCCGGGCGGCTCCTGTCATCCGTGCAGCAGGCGGTGCCTGCGGGCGGCCTAGGCGAAGTCGGACGTCGCCGGGTCAGCGCCGATGCGGCCTGCGGCGCCCTTGTCGAGGCCGTTGATGGCGTCGATGTCCTCGTCCTCGAGCTTCACGTCGAGCGACTCCCAGTTCTCGATGATGCGCGACTCGGTGACCGACTTCGGGATCACGACATTGCCGAGCGCTACGTGCCAGGCGAGCACGACCTGCGCCGGTGTGGCGTTCCGCTTCTGCGCGATGTCCTGCAGCACGGCGTCGTCGAGCAGTCCCTTGCCGGAGCCGATGGGCGACCACGACTCGTGCAGGATCCCCTTCTCCGCCTCGAAGGCGCGGAGCTCGGACTGGTTGAGGTAAGGGTGGGTCTCGACCTGGTTGATGACGGGCACCACTCCGGTCGCCTCGATGATCTCGTCAAGGGCCCCGACGGTGAAGTTGGAGACGCCGATGCTCTTCACGCGACCCTGCTTCTGCAGTTCGATGAACGCCTTCCACGTGTCCAGGTACTTGCCCTGCTTGGGCTGCAGCCAGTGGATCAGGTACAGGTCCAGGCTCTCGAGTCCCAGTCGTTCCATGGACGCGTCGAACGCCTTGAGCGTGCTGTCGTAGCCCTGGTCCGCGTTCCACAGCTTGGTGGTGATGAACAGTTCGTCCCGGCTGAGGCCGGACGAGGCGATGGCGCGTCCCACGCCGGCTTCGTTGCCGTAGATCATGGCGGTGTCGATGTGCCGGTAGCCGGCCTTGAAGGCCTTGCCCACGACGTCCTCGGCGACGCTGTCCTCGACCTGCCACACTCCGTACCCGAGCTGGGGGATGATCTGGCCGTCGTTGAACGTAAGGTTTGGTGAAGTAGTCATACAGGCGGGAACCAACGGCACTTCCCATTTATTTCTGTTCCCACCGACAACTATCAGCCTGCGTGGTATCGCCGGACGGCGGCATCGGGCCGGAGGCGGGGGTGCGGACGATGCGCGCGACGCGGGACGGGCGGCGGGCCGTGCTGCACGACGACGCCTTCCGGTACGCCTTCCGGCGCTCGCTGTCGGTGCGGCTCGCCTCGGCGGCGGCGCTGGAGGCCGTCGGGGTCCTCGACACCGAGCCCGACATCGAGCCCGACACCGTACCCGACACTGAGCCCGCCACCGCTGCCGACGTCGTACCGGTCCTGCTGGCGGCCCGGGCAGCCCTCGAACGGTACATACCTCCGGACCTGCCACCCCGTGTCCCCCGCACCTCACCCCTCTACGGCGCACTCGCGGCACTCTCCCCGGGCGAGCGAGAGTTCCTGCTCCTGCTTCACTGGGACGGACTGAGCGCCGGGGACGCTGCCCGGGCCGCGGGGCAGGACGTGCATCAGCTTCCCGCCGTCGAGGCCAGGTGCGCAGGCATGCTGTCCGTCGGGCCGGCCCCGGACGTGGCGCTGCCGGCCGTCCTCGCCGCCGTCGACCCGGCCCGCACCCTGCCCGACCGGGAGCTCGAGCACAGCCGCGGCAGCCTCCCCGGTGCCGCCGTCGACCCGGCCCGCACCCTGCCCGACCGGGAGCTCGAGCACAGCCGTGGCAGCCTCCACGGTGCCGCCGTCGCCGGGGAGAGCCCCCCCGTCGGTCGGCCGATACCGGTCGACCGACCGGACGGCGGGCCGATACCGGTTGCAGACGGGCGGGGTCCGGTACGCCGTCGACGGATCCAGACCGTCGTCGGTGCGGTGTGCCTCGTCCTGGTCGTGGCGGCCCTGGCCGTAGCGATCGTCCCCCGGACCGCACCCGGTCCCGCCGGCAGGGCGGAACGGTTGTTCGGACTCGCGGATGTGGTCGCGGTCATCGCCGCCACCAGCGTGGAACCGACGGTCGTCGACGGCGAGATGCGGATCCTGCAGCGGGCCCCCGTGGTCCAGATCGTGAAGGGCGAGGCGGACCCGGACGTACTGACCCTCGACGTCACCGGCCGGAGCACCCTGGAGCGCCCCTACAGCCGCAACTTCTTCCCGCCACACCAACTCGTGTTCCTGGTGCGCGATGCGAGCGGCGTACTCAGCCCGGTCGAGGGCGACGGCTCGGTGCTCACCCTGGCCGATCGCCGGACAGGGGAAGCGACGACGATCGCCGGGGACCCGGCGGTGCTTCCGGACGAGCTGCGCGATGCCATCGATGCGATGCCGGAGGATGAGCTGCCGCTCGCGACGAGCGGTGCGGCTCCGGGCTCCCTGGACCCGGAATCGATCGTCGGCATCCGGCCGGCCGAGGGACGGGACGCCCAGAACCTGCCGCAGAGCCTGCTCGGGACGTTCCGGGCGGGCACCGGGGCGGGCGGGGCATGCGTCTGGTTCGAGTTCAACGGCCGCTCCGTCCTGATCCGCTGGCCCGACGGCTTCTCCGCCTACCTGCGCGAGCCGTCCCGGGCCTCCGCCGACCGCGACCCCGAGGCGGAGCGGCGCGTGCTGACCGTGCTGAACGAGCGCGGCTACCCCTATGTGGACGAGGACCGGGCGGCTCCCTTCATCCGGGGAGTGCCGACCGGGGGCCGCGGCGTGTGCGGCGGCCAGGACCTGGAGGTCTGGGACATCGCCGTCGCACCGGGCAGCACCCTGCTGTTCTACTGACCCTGCGGCCGGCCGCCCGGCATCGCGCGTTCGGCCTCCTCGACGTCGTCCGCCACCAGCTGGGCCCGGCGGCGCACGTTGTCCAGCCCCGCGGACGCGATGCCCCACCGCTCGCCGTCGAGCCGGGTCATCGCGGCCGCCTCGGCGGTCGTCGCAAGGGTATTGCCCGCACGCGACAGGGCGCGGTGCACCTGCAGGAGTGCGCCGGGAATGTCGAGGCCGGTGCTCGGGGACGAGGCCTGGGCGCTCGTGCAGACGGCACGCACGCGCGGGAGCATGGCGCCGAGGTCGTCGGCGATCACCACGAGTTCGTTGTAGACGTCGTCGTCCTCGATGCCCTCGAGGATCTGGTGGTAGCGGTCCAGCCCACGGCGGAAGCGGTCGTGGGCCCGACGCCAGACCCCTGTACCGAGTTCGGCGTCGTCCTTCCGTCCCTGTCGAGCTGCTGCGAAGAATGCCACCTACGCGTTACAGGTACTGGCCGGGCCCGTGGCTGTCCGCCCTGGCCGCCTGGGCCTGGCGCACGGGCGGGGTCCGCTTCGGCTCGCCGTCCTCGCCGATGACCACCCCGGGCGCGATGACGGTGCCCGGAGGGAGCTCGCGCAACTGGAGGCGGGCCGCGAGCTGCTGGTTCGCCATCTGCTGCGCTGCCAGCGCCGCCTGGATGCCGTGGAAGAGACCCTCGAGCCAGCCCACGAGCTGCGCCTGGGCCACGCGCAGTTCGGCGTCGGTGGGCACCGACTCGCTGTCGAACGGCAGGTTGATCCGATGCAGTTCCTCGACCAGTTCGGGTGCGAGGCCGTCCTCGAGTTCCTTGACGGAGCGCTCGTGAATGGAGGCGAGCCTGGTGCGGCCGGCGTCGTCGAGCGGTGCGGTGCGGACCTCTTCCAGCAACTGCTTGAGCATGGTGCCGATGCGCATGACCTTCGCCGGTTCGTCCACGAGCTCCGCGAGCGATGTCGGGCGGTTGTCCGCCGGAGCCTCGCTGCCGCCTCCCTGCCGGGGATCCTCAGGCGTGCCGGGCGCGACCCCGGGGGCGGGATCGAAGGGACTGGCTGGCTGCTGTTCAGTCATGACGCTATGCTCCCACAACCGCCGGAAGGCGGGCACGTCGGATCCGGCCTTGCTCCCGTGAGGGGGCGGCGGCCTCCGGACACGACGAAGCCCGGCGCTGATCGCGCCGGGCTTCGTGGAGGAGGCGGCCGCCTAGCAGCAGCGGCCTTCGGGGTTGGCGTCCTGGCGGTCGGTCTTGTCCCGCCAGAACTCACGCTCGGTCATCGGGAGGCCGCCGGGGTGCGTGCGCTCGTGGTGGTCGAGATACGCCTGGTACGCGTTCTCCCCCATCACGCCCTTGAACAGCCAGGCCAGCTCGCGAGCGGTGTCGCGTGCGCGGTGCAGGACCTGTGGGACGGTCATCAGTGCCCCGTCCTCGCCGGCCGCCTGCCGGGCTCCAGGGCCGACCACTGCGCCTCGAGCTCCTTCTCGGCGGGAGACGCGATCAGGCCGGCGGGTGCGAAGATGCGCGACGGCACCGGGGTGTCCTCGTTCTCCTTGCCGCCGCCGTGCCGGTAGGCCCGGATGGTGGCGAGGATCGCCGTCGCGATGACGATGATCGACAGCACCACGAAGATGATCGACAGCGTGCCCTGGATGAAGGTGTTGCGCACCACCGCTTCCATGGCGGCCACGCTCGTGGCCGTGCCGAAGCTCTCCTCACCGGCCGCCAGCGCGTTCTTGAAGGCCGTGTGCTGCGCCCAGTAACCGATGGCCGGCACCGGCGAGAAGATCTTCAGGAACGACGCCGTGATGGTCACCACCGCGGCGAAGGCGAGCGGCAGGGCCGGGATCCACAGGAACCGGAAGAGGCCCTTCTTGGCGCAGATCGCCATGCACACCGCGAGCGCGATGGCCGCGAGCAGCTGGTTGGCGATGCCGAAGAGCGGGAAGAGGGTGTTGATGCCGCCGAGGGGGTCGGTGACGCCCATGATCAGGATCGCCCCCCAGCCGGCCACCATGACGGCCGTGCAGATCCACGCGCCCGCCCGCCAGGAGGTGTCGCGGAAGCGGGGCACGAAGTTGCCGATGCTGTCCTGCAGCATGAAGCGCGCCACGCGGGTGCCGGCGTCGACCGCCGTGAGGATGAACAGCGCCTCGAACATGATGGCGAAGTGGTACCAGAACGCCATCATGCCCGAGCCGCCGAAGACCCCCTGCATGATCTGTGCGATACCGACCGCGAGGGTCGGGGCGCCGCCGGTGCGGGAGACGATCGATTCCTCGCCGACGTTCGAGGCCATCGTGCTGAGTGCCTCCTGCGTCAGGTTGACGCCGGTGAGACCGAGGCCGTTGACGAAGGTCACGGCTCCCTCGATGGTGCCTCCGGTCGCCGCTCCCGAGGAGTTCATGGCGAAGTAGATGCCGCGGTCGATCGAGAGGGCGGCGACGAGCGCCATGATGGCCACGAAGGACTCCATCAGCATTCCGCCGTACCCGATGAACCGGGTCTGGCGTTCCTTCTCGATCATCTTGGGGGTCGTGCCCGAGGAGATCAGCGCGTGGAACCCGGAGAGGGCGCCGCACGCGATCGTGACGAACAGGAACGGGAACAGCGTGCCTGCGACGACGGGGCCCGTGCCGGAGGTCGCGTAGGGCGTGATGGCGGGGACGCTGATCTCGGGGCGGGTGATGACGATCGCGACCGCGAGCATGATGATCGTCCCGATCTTCATGAAGGTGGAGAGGTAGTCGCGCGGAGCCAGCAGGAGCCAGACGGGCAGGACGGCGGCGATGAAGCCGTAGATGATGATGCCCCAGGCGATGGTGATGCGGTCGAGGGTGAAGATCTCGACGCCCCAGGCGGTCTCGGAGATCCAGCCGCCGCCGACGATGGCGAGCAGCAGCAGGGCGAAGCCGATGAGGGAGACCTCGGTGACCTTGCCGGGCCGCAGGTAGCGGAGGTAGACGCCCATGAAGAGTGCGATCGGGATGGTCATGGAGACGGAGAAGACACCCCACGGGCTCTCTCCGAGCGCGTTCACGACGACGAGCGCCAGGATGGCCACGATGATGATCATGATCGTCAGGGTGGCGATGAGGGCCGCGGTCCCGCCGATGACGCCAAGTTCCTCGCGTGCCATCTGGCCGAGGGAACGGCCGCCGCGGCGCATGGAGAAGAACATGACGAGGTAGTCCTGCACGGCGCCCGCGAAGATCACGCCGATGATGATCCAGAGCGTTCCGGGGAGGTAGCCCATCTGCGCTGCGAGGACGGGGCCCACGAGGGGGCCGGCGCCGGCGATGGCGGCGAAGTGGTGGCCGTAGAGGACCCTGCGGTCGGTGGCGGCGTAATCCTTGCCGTCGGCCTTGTACTCGGCGGGGGTGGCGCGCCGGTCATCGGGCTTCAGGAGGTTGCGCTCGATGAACTTCGAATAGAACCGGTAGGCGATGAGGTAGGTGCAGACCGCGGCGAAGACGAACCAGATGGCGTTGACGGTCTCTCCGCGGACGATGGCGAGCATCGTCCAGGCGATTCCGCCGAGGAGTGCGATGCCTACCCAGAGTGCGATCTTCGCCGGTGTCCACCGGCGGTCTTCTGCTTCGGCCTGCTGCGGGTCGACGGCGACCGCGGGCAGGTCCGGATCCGTCGCCAGCACGTCGGCGTGCCGGTGGGACCCGTTCTGCTTCTTACTCATGATGCTCCTCGGGTGCGGAAGTGTGATGCACACGAAGGTAGCAACCTAGTGAGGGCTGCGTCACAGGGCAAGCGCCCGAACCCCTCGGAAGCGCCGAACGCACGTGCCCGTGCGGCGAGTGGCCGGCGCTTCCGTCCTCCCCATCAGGAGGAGCCGTGCCTGCCTCCGTCGAGGCCGTCGTCGAGCACGGCGGGCGGCTCGTCGTCGTCGTTCGCGTTCATGCCCTCGCTGATGCTCGAGTGGGTTCGGGTGCGGTCGTCGGCCGGCTCGTCGGCGTCGTCCGTGGGTCCGTTGTCGACGCCGTCGGGCACCTGGTCGCCGAGGTTCTCGGCGAAGCTGTCGGCCGCCCGCGGCAGGCCGCCCTCGTCGCCGTCGTGGCCGTGCTGGGTGGTGGTCACCGTCCTGCTCCTTCCGGTTGGCTGTCCTGCCACCCTTCCACAGGCGCACGGCCACCGGAAGGAGGCTGGTGATTCCGCCGGTGCTGACGATCGGACCGGGACGGGCGTAAAGTTGATCGGTGGCCTGAGCCACCCGATGCCAGCGGCGCCGTCGATCCCTTCGACCGAAAGCCCGCAGTCCGTGCCTCTCTTCCGCGACCTCGTGAGCATCGCCCCCTCCGCCGACGACCACCATCCTGCGCTCCGCTGCGCGGCCGGCGTGGGGATCCCGCTGTTCCTCGTCCTGGTGCTCGGGCGCCTGGATCTCGCGATCTTCGCCACGTTCGGCGCGTTCGCCGGGATCTACGGCCGCAACGAGCCTCACCGGCAACGCCTTGCGACGCAGCTGCGCGGCGGCGGGCTGATGCTCGCGGTGGTCCTCGCTGCCGCGCTGACCGCCCGCGCCGATGTCGGACCGTGGACGCTCGTGCTGCTCACCAGCGCGGTCGCCGGGCTGGGCACGTTCGCGGCGGGTCTGTTCCGCCTCCGTCCGGGCGGCTCGCTGTTCCACATCTTCGCCTTCGCGGCCATCGCCTCCGTGCCCGGGCAGCCTCCCCTGTGGCAGGGGCTCGCCACAGCGGTCGCCGCCGTGGGACTCGCGGTGCTCCTCGGGCAGTCGGGCGCCCTGTGGCCGAAGCACCGGACCGGCTGGACCCGGGGAGGCACCGGCCGGCTCACCGCCCACCACCTGGCGGCTCTGGGCCGGGAATCCGCCCTCTACGTCGTGGCAGCCCTGCTCGCCGGCAGCACGGCGACGGCGCTCGGGATCGGTCACGCGTACTGGGCGATGGTCGCCGCGACCGTCCCGCTCGTGGGGCAGTCCGCACGGGCACGGGTCAACCGGGGCCTGCAGCGGATCCTCGGCACCTTCGCCGGGCTCGTCCTGACCGCCCTGGTCCTCCTGCCCGGGCTGGCAGCATGGCAGCTCGTCGTCGTCATCGCCGTCGCACAGTTCGCCGCTGAGATGTTCGTCCTGCGGCAGTACGCCCTCGCGCAGGCGTTCGTCACTCCGCTCGCCCTGGTCAGCACCGAACTGGCGCACCCGACCGACCCGGCCGGTCTCCTCGCGGACCGGGCGATCGAGACGGTCATCGGCGCCGCGGTCGGCATCGCTCTCGTGCTGGCGCTCCACGCCGCGCAGCGCGGTGCGCGGTCGGCCGCCGCGGGTGCCTAGCGCATCGACAGCAGGATCTTGCCGGTGTGTTCGCCCCCATCGAAGTAGGTGTGCGCCTCCGCGACCTGTTCCAGGGGGAACACGCGGTCGACGAACGGCCGCACGCCACCCGAGGCGACGAGCGGCCAGACGCTGTCGCGGACCGCAGCCATGATGGCCGTCTTCTCGCCGACGGGCCGCGCCCTCAGGGTGGTGCCAGCGATACTCGCCCGCTTGCCCATCAGAGTGCCGAGGTCCAGTTCCGCCGTCGTCCCGCCCTGCAGTCCGATCACCACGAGACGCCCGCCGGTCGCCAGGGACTCGACGTTCCGCGCCAGGTACTTCGCACCGACGACGTCGAGGATGACGTCCGCTCCCCTACCGGCGGTCGCCGTCCGGAGTTCCTGTACGAAGTCCTGCTCCCGGTAGTTGATCAGCGTCCGGGCACCGAGGGAGCGGGCGACACCGAGCTTCGCCGCGGACCCGGCCGTCACGTGCGGCACGGCCCCGAGGGCGAGGCTCACCTGGATGGCCATCACGCCGATCCCTCCGGATGCACCGTGGATCAGGATGTCTTCGCCCTCCTCGAGTCCGGCCTGCAGCACGAGGTTGGACCAGACGGTCGCGGCCGTCTCGGGGAGAGCGGCGGCCTCGAGCAGGCCCACTCCCTCCGGCGCCCGCACGACCTGCCCGGACGGCACGACCACCTTCTCCGCGTAGCCGCCGCCTGCCAGCAGGGCGACGACGGCATCCCCCTCGTGGAAGGCCGACGTCCCCGGGTCCGCGACGTGACCCGACACCTCGAGGCCCGGGATCGGGGATGCCCCGTCGGGAGGCGGGTAGAAGCCGCGGCGCTGCTGCACGTCAGCGCGGTTCAGCCCGGCCGCGACGACGTCGATGAGCACCTCGTCCTCGCCCGGGACCGGGTCGGGGACCTCCTGCACCGACAGCACCTCGGGTCCACCCGCCCCATCGATCACCACTGCACGCATACCGGCCTCCACCTGCTGGGTATTTGGGCGTCACCCGCCCTTCATGAAACACTAGCGGCGGAAGGTTGTCCGAGCGGCCGAAGGAGCTGGTCTTGAAAACCAGTGGGCGGTCACCCCGTCTCAAGGGTTCGAATCCCTTACCTTCCGCTCATCAGGAGGTCCCGCACCGCGGGGCCTCCTTTTCTGTCTCCCCGGTGCCGGCGGCGCACCCCGGCGATGGTGTCCTCCGTCGTCGGTGCGGTACTGTCCCGAGGAGCAACAGCCGTGCCACGGGTCCGTGGCCGACGACGGGGTCTCGATGCACACTGGGGAACACACGGGGGAATCGCTGCGCCGTCGGGCGGTGATGACGGCGTTCCTGGGGACCCTCACGCTCGCGACGGGCTGCGGCATCCTCTCCCCGGACGGCCCCGAGCGCGACGCCGAGGGGACCGTGACCGCGGAAGCCCGGACCGACGCCTTCTCGATCGAGGTGGGCGACTGCATCGACGACCCGGGCACCGAGGACGTCTCGGACATCACCGTCCTCCCGTGCGACGAACTGCATACCTTCGAGGCGTTCGCGAGGACCGAGATGCCCGATGGCGACTATCCCGGCCTGCCCGCGGCCAACACCGCCGCGAGCGAATTCTGTGCTGAGGAGTTCGCTGCGTTCGTCGGTCTGGCATACGACGCGTCAGCGCTCGAACTGCTCTACTTCTACCCGGTCGAGGACAGCTGGACCTCGGACGACGACCGGGAGATCCTCTGCTTCGTCGCGGACGCGGGCGAGACACCGGTGACCGGAACGCTCAGGGACGCCGCACGCTAGGACGATTCGTCCACGGATAAGACCCGCGGGCCCCGATTCTTCCGGAGCCACTGGCTTTTTGGTAACCCATTGTTAACGATCTACTGGTTGGCTTCTCCCGGAAACGGAAATGTCACCTGAGTCACATATGGTGCTCATGCCAACGCGCCCACCCATCGAGGGTCGGCGGGCTTCACTCGCGGCTGCTGCGCAGCCATCGTCAAGGAGAAGAACCAACGAATGAGTAATTCGTCATGGAAGGGAGCGCTCGGTGCGGCGCTGTCGGCAGGGCTGATCGCCTCACCGATGATCGCACTGCCAGCCGCGGCGGTGGAGACCCCACCGGCCACGGCGTCCGTCGCGGGAGACGGTGTCATCATCAACGAGGCGTTCGTCTCGGGCGGCTCGGCAGGCACGCCGTTCACCAACAAGTACGTGGAGCTCTACAACCCGACGGACGCGCCGGTGAGCCTCGACGGATGGTCGCTGCAGTACCGCGCACCCGCTTCGAGCACTGTCGCACCGGGAGTGACCGCCCTCCGCGGCACCATCCCTGCCAAGGGATACTTCCTGGTCCAGGGCAACTCGAACGGCACGGCCGGTTCGGCGCTGCCCACCCCGGACCTCGCAACCTCCTTCGCCCCCGGCGCCAACGGCGGCCTCCTGGTCCTGTCCGACCAGGCCACCACGGTGGGAATCCTGCCCACGGGCACCATCAACGGGACGCCGGGCGTCGTGGACGCCCTCGGCTACGGCAACGCCACCGCCTTCGAAGGCACGGTCGCCACCGCTCCCGGCAGCGGCAGCCCGAAGTCGGCCAACCGCACGGGCTTCGCCGACACGGACGACAACGGCGCCGACTTCACCCTCCAGGACACCACACCGACGAACAGCGGCGCGACCCCGGGCGGTCCGGCTCCGACACCGACTCCCACGCCAACACCCACGCCAACACCCACGCCGCCCACCCCCGGCAAGGTCACGCCCATCCGGGACATCCAGGGCACCGGGACCGCCACGCCGCTCAGCGGCCAGACGGTCACCACGCGTGGCACGGTCACCGCCGCCTACCCCACGGGCGGCTTCGCCGGCTTCTACCTCCAGACCGCGGGCAGCTCGGCAGCAGCCGACCAGACCGCCTCGGACGCCCTCTTCGTCTACTCCCCCGCGACCGTCGCATCCGTCGCCGTGGGTGACTACGTCGAGGTCACCGGCACCGCCGGAGAGTTCTTCAACCTGACGCAGCTCACCGTCGCCTCCGGCGGCACCACGAAGCTCGCCGAGGCTGCCGAGGAGCCCAAGGCGTCCACCATCGCGCTCCCCGCCACGGAGGCAGCCCGCGAAGCGGTCGAGGGCATGCTGTTCCAGCCCTCGGGCGACTTCACGGTCGCCGACAACTACACCCTGAACCAGTACGGCGAGGTCACCCTCGCGGCCGGCACCGAGCGCCTCCTCCAGCCCACCGACGTCGCACGTCCGGGCACCCCGGAGAACGCCGCGGCCGCCGCCGACAACGCGGCCCGCAGCATCCGGCTCGACGACGGCGCCACGACCAACTTCTTCACGCAGGCCAACCGCGGCAAGGTCCTTCCGTACCTCACGCCGTCCCAGCCCGTGCGTGTCGGCTACAGCGCGTCGTTCACCTCCCCGGTGGTCCTCGACTACCGCAACAGCGCCTGGAAGTTCCAGCCGCTCGCCGAGCTCGATGGAGCGGCCCCCTCGGGCGTGCAGCCCGTGCAGTTCGCCGGCGAGCGTCCGGCCGCGCCCCAGCCGGTCGGCGGCAACGTCAAGATCGCTTCGTTCAACGTGCTCAACTACTTCCCCACCACGGGTGAGGACCTCGCCGGGTGCACCTACTTCACGGACCGCGCCGGCAACCCGATCACGATCAACGGCGGCTGCGACGCCCGCGGTGCTGCCGACAAGGAGAACTTCGAACGCCAGGAGGCGAAGATCGTCGCGGCGATCAACGCCCTCGGCGCGGACGTCGTGACCCTCATGGAGATCGAGAACTCGGCGCAGTTCGGCCAGGACCGTGACGCGGCCCTCGCGACGCTCGTCGAGGCACTCAACGAGAAGGCCCCAGGCACCTGGGACTATGTCCGCTCGCCGGCCGCCGTCCCGGCGCTCGCCGACGAGGACCTGATCCGCACGGCCCTGATCTACAAGAAGGCCGTCGTGGAGCCCGTGGGTGAGTCCGTCATCCTCAATGACGACGTCGCCTTCTCCAACGCACGCAAGCCCCTCGCCCAGGCCTTCAAGCCGGCCGGCGGTACCGAGGACGAGACGTTCCTCGCCATCGTCAACCACTTCAAGTCCAAGGGCTCGGGCCCGAGCTCCGGAACCAATGCGGACAACGGTGACGGCCAGGGCGCCTGGAACGCCGCACGCGTCACCCAGGCCAAGGCACTCGTGGCCTTCGCGGACTCCATGAAGGAGTCGGCCGGGACCGACAAGGTCTTCCTGACCGGCGACTTCAACTCGTACACGAAGGAGGACCCGATGCAGGTCCTCTACGAGGCGGGATACGTCAACCAGGGCGAGAAGGACGACAGCTACTCCTACGTCTTCTCGGGCCTCAGCGGCTCCCTCGACCACATCCTGGCTTCGCCCGCGGCGGATGCCGCGGTGACCGGGGTCGACACCTGGAACATCAACTCCGTCGAGTCGGTCGCCCTCGAGTACAGCCGGTTCAACAACAATGTCACCGACTACTACGCCGCCGATCCCTACCGGGCCAGCGACCACGATCCCGTGATCGTGGGACTCGACCTCGCGCCGGCCGACACGACGGCCGAACTCAACCTGCTGAACATCAACGATTTCCACGGCCGCATCGACGCCAACACGGTCCGCTTCGCGGGCACCGTCGAGAAGCTGCGCGCCGAGTTCGGCGAGGACAGGACGGCCTTCCTCTCGGCCGGGGACAACATCGGTGCGTCGTTGTTCGCCTCCGCGCTGCAGGACGACAAGCCGACCCTCGATGTCCTCGACGCACTGGACCTCCGGGCATCCGCGGTGGGCAACCACGAGTTCGACAAGGGTCTCGCGGACCTGACCGGACGCGTCGCCGATGAGGCGGACTTCCCCTACCTCGGGGCCAACGTCTACACCAAGGGCACCACCGAGCCCGCGCTCGACGAGTATTCGATCATCACCGTCGACGGCGTCGATGTCGCCGTGATCGGCGTCGTCACGCAGGAGACCGCAGCACTCGTCAGCCCGGGTGGTATCGCGAGCGTCGACTTCGGCGATCCCGTCGACGCCGTCAACCGCGTCGCAGCGGAGATCGAGGAGCAGGACCTCGCCGACGTCATCGTCGCCGAGTACCACGAGGGCGCCGGCGACGGCGTCGTCGAGGGGGCGACGCTCGAGCAGGAGCTCGCCGCCGGCGGATCGTTCGCCCGGATCGTCACGGAGACGACGCCGCTGGTGGACGCGATCTTCACGGGCCACACCCACAAGCAGTACGCGTGGGATGCTCCCGTGCCGGGCGCGGCCGGCGAGACCCGGCCCGTGCTGCAGACCGGCTCGTACGGCGAGTTCGTCGGTCAGATCACGCTGAGCGTCGACACGGAGACCGGCGACGTGGAGTCCTACACGGCCCGCAACGTCGCCCGCACCACGGACGCCGACACAGCCCTCGTGGCCGCCTTCCCCCGCGTCGCCGAGGTGAAGACGATCGTCGACGCGGCCCTCGCCCAGGCGGCGGTCATCGGCAACCAGCCGGTGGGTTCCGTCACCAAGGACATCACGACGGCCTTCTCGGGTGCCACGCGTGACGACCGCACCTCGGAGTCGACGCTCGGCAACCTCGTCGCCGACTCGCTGAGGGCGAGCCTCTCCTCCGCGGAACGCGGCGGAGCCGAGATCGGGGTCGTCAATCCAGGCGGCCTGCGCAACGAGCTCTACTACGCACCCGACGGCGTCGTGACCTTCGCCGAGGCGAACGCGGTACTGCCGTTCGTCAACGACCTGTGGACCACCACCCTGACCGGTGCGCAGTTCAAGGCAGTGCTCGAGCAGCAGTGGCAGCCGGACGGCAGCTCACGGTCCTTCCTGGCCCTCGGCCTGTCGGACAACGTGAGCGTCACCTACGACCCGGCCCTCGCGCGCGGTTCGAGGATCACATCGGTCCTGATCGACGGCGCACCCCTCGATCCCGCCAGGGACTACCGGATCGGGACCTTCAGCTTCCTCGCGCAGGGTGGCGACAACTTCACGGCCTTCCGTGAGGGAACCGACACCCGCGAGTCGGGACTGGTGGACCGCGACGCATGGATCGACTACATCCGGGCCAACAGCCCGCTGTCGCCCTCCTTCGATCGCCGCAGTGTGCAGGTTCAGGGCGCCCCGACCACGGTGAAGGCCGGCACCGCCGTCTCCTTCACCGTCTCGAAGCTCGACCTCACGTCGCTGGGCAGCCCGGTGAACACCACGCTGGCCGCGAGCTTCGTCGCGGCGGACGGTACGACGACGCAACTCGGGTCCGTTCCCGTCTCGGGCGGCAGCGCCACCGTGGACCTCACGATCCCGGCGACCGCCGGCGGACAGGGGCGCATCGTCCTGACCGCCGCGCCGAGCGCGACGACGGTGACCCTTCCGGTCACGGTCGAAGCGGTGACTCCGGTCGAGCCGCCCAAGCCCGGCAAGCCGGAGAAGCCCGTCAAGCCGGTCAAACCCGGCAAGCCGGGCAAGCCCGCCTGCTCCGAGCCGGCTCTGCCGGCCGAGGGCGCCAACAACGGCAGCTGGGCCAGCTACCGTGCCCACCTGGCGAACTACCACCGCTGCCTCGAAGGCTAGGTAGATCGCCGGGCTCCGGCCCGAAGAACCGAGGGGACCTCCACCATGCTGGTGGAGGTCCCCTTTTTCGGGATCGGACCCGGATCCGGGATGCCCGGCCGGCGTGTATCAGGCGGGGACGGTCCGCGCGAGGATCTCCCCGGCGATGGCGTCGGCGTCGAGGAGGGTCCTGCTGCCCGCATCGAGGGGCGCTCCGGCCTCCGCCGCGATAGCCGTCCCCCACTGCACCGACGCGAGCTGGAGACCGATCACGAACAGGGACTCCTGCTTCCTGCCGCTGCTGTCGACGGCGCGGTAGGGCGGGGCGGTGACGTCGAGCCCGGCCGACGTCACCGGGACCCCGTCCTCCGACATGTGCGTCTTCGGCCGGACCGTGCCCCGATCGAGGAGGTTCCGCATGAGCGGCGACAGGCTCGTGGACACCCGGTTGGCAGGCATCATCGCCTCGACGAGGTAGCGCGCGGAGAAGGATTCATCCTGGACCCACGGCGAGGTGGCGCGGAACAGCTCCTCGTCCGGATCGAAGCCGAAGCCCGGGTTCGGGCCGACGAACCGGACGATCCCCGCCCGGACGAGCGCCGCGAGCTGCGCGATCCGCAGTGGCGGCGGCCCGCTGGCGAGGCCCTCGACGAGCGGTTCGAACCACCCCCGCAGTTCCGCGTTCCACGACGAATCCGAGATGCCGCCGTCCGCCACGGCCTGCTTGACCACGGAGCGGCCGGCGTTCATGGCACCTATCGCCATCTTGAGCGGATCGTCCTCGCCCTTCGCCGACCCGGCGGCATCGGCGTCGAGGTAGGCCAGCACCGCATCAGTGAATTCGTCGCCGTCCGCGAAGTGGCGGCCCGCGAAGGGATGCGCGAGCGCTTCGACGTCCAGCCGGAGGTCTTCCGGAACGGACCGTCCGACGGCGGACCCGGTGGCGTCCTCCCACTCCGGGCCGCTCGTGGCGAGCGCTGCTGCGAGCTCCTCGAGGAACGCGTCCCGCAGCGCCCCGAGAGCTCGCGGCGACGTGCGGCACAGCGTCGAGTAATAGGCCCACAGCACGTCCCGGTGCAGCAGGGGCCAGACGTCGTGGTCGAAGCCAGGCTGGATGCCGGACCTCCGGAACGCGAGCACGCGGTCGGGCGTGCAGTAGCGCAGCGTGACACTGCGTGGGATGTAGGAGTCGAGGGATGCCTTGGCCCGGTAGGGTACGCCGCGCCGTGAGGCGGCGACCAGCCTGGGTTCCCTCCCGGAGGCCTCGTAGTCGAGCCGGCCGTCGGTGCGGCGTGTGAACCGCCCGCCGCGCCCTTCCGTCACCTGGATCATGGCGTCGAAGAAGTTCAGACCGAGGCCGCGGATCAGGACGGTCTTCCGCGCCGGCAGCCGGTTCCAGGAGACATCGGCCGGGACGGCGGGCGGCCAGTACTGCAGGCCGTACCGGGCGGCCGCATCCTGCAGCTTCTCCTGCTCGGGCGTGAGGGTCGCCGCAACGTGGCCCACGGCCAGGACGACGTCGTCGGCGAGAAGCTCCGAGCCGTCGTCGAGCGCGATCCGCCACCTGCGCACGGAACCACCGGTCCCGCCGCTGCCGCCGGTGCCGTCACTGCCGCCGGTGCCGTCGGTGCCCTGTCCGCCGTTCCTGCCGTTCCTGTCGTCGCTGCCGCCGGTGCCGTCGCTGTCCTCATCGCCCCGGGCCAACCCCACGGCCTCCTTGCGGTGGTGCTTCACCCGGATGCCGGGGCCGGCCTGCCGCACCAGTTCAGCGAACATCCAGGTGAGGTACCGGCCGTAGAGCGCCCTGCTCGGGAAATCGCTCGACGCCAGCGCCGCGCACTCGGCGACGTCCGCCGGCTCCGTGCCGGGAACGAGGCCCTCGTTCACCCGCCGGCGCCACTCGTCGAAGGACACCGCTATCGGCGCCTCGGCGATACCCGCCGCGGCGGGTCCGACCGGGACCACCGTGGGGTACAGGCATGGCGTGTTCATCAGGAAGAGGCGCGACTGGTCGGTGCGCCAGATATGCCCCGGACCGGGGTCGTGAGGTTCGACGACGTGGATGACGAGCCCTGCAGCGGCCGCGCCGAGGGCGCGGTGCCGGGCGATGAGACGCTCCACCACGGAGGTGCCACGAGGTCCGCCGCCGATGACGGCCACCTGCCGTGACTCCTGGTTCTCCACCCGTCAAGACTAACGAACGCGGCACCCCGCCCTGCCCGGTGGCAGGGGGCTGCGATGGCAGCGCCCGGAACGCCCTGCATAGGATTGCCCCATGACGCACCCGACGGAGACCACCGCGACAACGGACGACCCCTTCCTCTGGCTCGAGGACATCTACGGTGACAGGCAGCTCGAGTGGGTCCGTGCGCAGAACGCCCTGACCGAGGACGACCTGGTGACCCCGGACTTCGAGGACCGCGAGCGGGGCATCCTCGAAGTACTCGACTCGACCGACCGCATCCCGATGGCACGGAAGCACGGGGACTTCTACTACAACTTCTGGCGTGACGCCGAGCACCGCCAGGGCATCTGGCGCCGGACGTCGTGGGACAGCTACGCCTCCGACGACCCCGACTGGGAGCTCCTCCTCGACGTGGACGCCCTCAGTGCAGCCGAGGGAACGGAGTGGGTCTGGGCGGGTGCCCTCTTCCTCCGGCCGGCGGAGGGCACGCCACACGCGCGGGTGCTCGTCGCGCTCTCCCCCGACGGCGGTGATGCGACCCGGTACCGCGAGTTCGACCTCGGGACCCTCTCCTTCGTGGAGGCCGGTTTCGACATCCCGACGGCGAAGAGCCGCATCAGCTGGGCCGGCGAGGACACGCTGTACGTGGGTACGGACTTCGGTCCCGGGTCCATGACGTCCAGCTCCTACCCGCGGACCGTGCGGACGCTCCGGCGCGGCGGCGACCTCGGGTCGGCCGAAGAGTACTTCGCGGTGGACGAGGACCACATGATGGCCCTCGTCGTGCACGACTCCACCCCCGGGTTCGAGAGGGACCTCGCAGTGGACACCATCGACTTCTACACGCGCCGGAGCTACCTGCGGCAGGACGACGCGTGGCACCTGATCGAGGTGCCGGAGGACGCCAGCATCTCGCTGCACCGCGATTGGCTGATCATCCGGCCCCGCACCGACTGGACGACGGGATCCACGACCCACGGCGCCGGGTCACTGCTCGTCATCCCGCTCGAGTCCTTCCTCGCCGGGGACCGCTCCTTCGTGACCGTGTTCGCTCCGGACGCCTCCACGTCGCTGCAGTCCTGGAGCTGGACCCGCGACTACCTGCTGCTCAACCTGCTGCACGACGTGTCGTCCGAGATCCGCATCCTCGACCCGGCGAAGGACTGGGCGGCCGAGCTTCTCGACGCCTGCCCGCCGCTGCACTCGGTCGACGCCTATGCGGTCGACGACGAGGACGACGCGGCAGGCAACGACTACTGGCTCGTCGCCACCGGCTTCCTGACACCGTCGACGCTGTACCGGGGCACGATCGGTGGGGAGTCCACCGCGGTGAAATCCTCCCCCTCCTACTTCGACGAGGATCTCTACGCCGTGGAGCAGCACTTCGCCGTGTCCAGCGACGGCACGCGCGTGCCGTACTTCCAGATCGCGGCGAAGGACCTTGCGCTCGACGGCGGCAACCCGACGCTGCTCTCCGGCTACGGCGGCTTCGAGCACTCCATGACCCCGGCCTACAGCGGCGTGATCGGCCGCGGGTGGCTGGAGCGCACCACGCAGGACGGCCGACGCGGCGTCTACGTCCTGGCGAACATCCGCGGCGGGGGCGAGTACGGGCCCCAGTGGCACCGAGCCGCGCTGCATGCCGACCGGCACCGGGCCTACGAGGATTTCGCGGCGATCGCGGAGGACCTGGTGCGGCGGGGGGTCACCTCGCCGGCGCTGCTGGGCTGCACGGGCAGGAGCAACGGCGGGCTGCTCGTCGGCAACATGCTCACCACCTACCCGCACCTGTTCGGTGCGATCTCGTGCGGAGTGCCGCTGCTCGACATGCGCCGCTACACGAAACTGTCCGCCGGCTTCTCCTGGATCGCCGAATACGGTGACCCCGACAAGCCGGAGGAATGGGAGTACGTGCAGACCTTCTCGCCCTACCACCTCCTGCGCGAGGACGTCGCGTACCCGAAGACCCTCATCTGGACGGCGACGAGCGACGACCGCGTGGGCCCGGTCCAGGCCCGCAAGATGGCAGCGAGGATGAAGGACCTCGGCATCCAGGACGTCTGGTTCCATGAAGCGCTGGAGGGTGGGCATGCCGGCGCAGCCGACAACCGGCAGGCGGCCCGCATGCACGCGATGAGCTTCGAGTTCCTCTGGCGCGCGCTCACGGGCTCGCTCTGACGGCATCCTCTGCGCAGTCCCACAGTGCGGCCCCACAGTACGGACCGCAGCCGCGGTTTTGCTCTTGCCGTCACCTTCTGGGTAACCTTGGGAGGCTAGAGATAGCCGATGGAGACGTGCCAGAGCGGCCGAATGGGCTTCACTGCTAATGAAGTGTGGGCCTAAAGCCTACCGGGGGTTCAAATCCCCCCGTCTCCGCTGAAAGACCCCCGCAGCTGCGGGGGTCTTTTCGTTTCCGCGACAATGCGACCGTGCCGGGACCGATCCGGCCCGGGCAGCACCCGGGCCCGGTCCCGGACGCCGGGCAGCGCCAGGGCTGGACCAGGGCTGGACCAGGACCGGGTCAGGCCTTCAGCGCCAGGGCGAACGGCAGCACGCTGGATGCCCCGGCGGTGCGCAGGGCCCGCCCTGCCTCGGTCATGGTCCACCGGCTGTCGGCGAAGTCGTCGACGAGCAGCACGGGCCCGGGGTTCGCCGCGAACCAGGCGGCACCCTCGTCGGGAACGGCGAAGTGGTCCCAGACGGAGGCCAGGCGGAAAGCGCTGTTGCCGCCGGGCTGTCCCTGCGGGAAGCCGTGCGGTGTGTCCAGCCGCCCCAGGTAGGGGATGCGGCCGACGGTCGCGAGGGCCTGCGCCAGCGACCCGAGCAGTTCCGGGCGCCGCCTGGAAGGGATGCTGACCACGGCGACGGGCCGCTCCTCCCATCCCCACTGCGCGAGGACCCGCACGACGGCGTCGATCACGGCAGGGTCCAGCGGAGCGTCGGGGGTGGCATCGGACATCAGCTCACGCAGCCGGTTGCCCCAGCCGAGGTCCGTGAGACGGGCCAGGGCCCGGCCGGGCAGACTGACCTCGTTCGGCTTGAGCTTCCCCTTGAGGGGGACACCGAGCTTGTCCATCCCGCTGGGCCACTGGCCGCGCGGCTCGAGTTCCACGCCGACCCTGCTGAGGGCCTGACTCGCGGAGTCCGATGCCTCGTGGGCCACCTCGTCCGAGTACCAGGGCCCCGCGCAGTTGTCGCAGCGCCCGCAGGGCGTGGCGGAAGGGTCGTCGAGGGACGCCGACAGGAATTCCATGCGGCAGCCTGTGGTGTTCTCGTAGTCCAGCATGGAGCGCTGCTCCACGATCCGCGCCTCGCTGATGCGTCGGTACCGCTCGGCGTCGTAGGTCCAGGGCACCCCCGTGCTCTCCCACCCGCCGGTCACCTTGCGGACGGCGCCGTCGACGTCGAGCACCTTGAGGAGCAGTTCGAGCGGCGAGCGCTTCAGGTTCACCCGGGTCTCGAGGGCCGGAGTGGACAGCACGATGCCGGGTTCCAGGGCGTCGAGTACCCGGAGGGCTGCATCCTGGGAGGGCATGGAGGCTGTGGCGAAGTACTCCCAGATGTCGCGGTCCTCGGCGCCCGGCAGCAGCAGCACGTCGGCGTTCGGCGTCCCGCGGCCTGCCCGTCCCACCTGCTGGTAGTAGGCGACGGGCGAGGACGGTGCCCCAAGGTGCACCACGAATCCGAGGTCCGGTTTGTCGAAGCCCATCCCGAGAGCGCTCGTGGCCACCAGGGCCTTCACCTCGTTGTTCTTCAGCGCCGTCTCCGCGGCCTCGCGGTCGGCCGGATCGGTGCGTCCCGTGTAGGCGCGGACGGCGTGCCCGTTCTCACGCAGCAGGCGCGCGGTGTCCTCCGCCGCAGACACCGTCAGGGCGTAGATGATGCCGCTCCCGGGCAGGTCCGACAGGTGCGTGAGCAGCCACGCGAGGCGTGACCGGGGGCTCGGCAGGCGCAGCACACCGAGCCGGAGGGATTTCCGTGCCAGCTCGCCGCGCAGCGTGAAGACATCCGTGCCGCCCGCCCCGAGCTGCTCCTCGACGTCCTTGACCACGCGGGAGTTCGCCGTCGCGGTGGTCGCGAGCACCGGGACGCCCTGCGGAAGCCCCATGATCAGCTCGCGCAGACGCCGGTAGTCGGGCCGGAAGTCGTGGCCCCAGTCCGAGATGCAGTGTGCCTCGTCGATGACGAGCAGGCCGGTACGCCGCACGAGCTCCGGCAGGTACAACTCCCGGAAGGACGGGTTGTTGAGCCGCTCGGGCGAGACGAGGAGGACATCCACCTCATCGGCCTGAAGCTTGGCCGTGATCTCCTGCCACTCGGTCTGATTGGCCGAGTTGATCGCTTCGGCGCGGACGCCGGCCCGTGCCGCCGCGGCCACCTGGTCCCGCATGAGGGCGAGGAGGGGCGAGACGATGAGTGTAGGACCAGCACCCCGCGCGCGGAGCAGCAGGCTCGCGACGAAGTACACGGCGGACTTGCCCCAGCCCGTCCGCTGCACCACCAGTGCACGACGTCCACCCTCGACGAGGGCCTCGATGGCCTCGAACTGCCCCTCGTGGAAGTGCGCGTCCGGCGACCCGACGAGGGTGTGCAGGATGGCGGTTGCTTGCTCGTTCAGCGTGGTGGTCGGCGACATCCACCCAGTATCCCAGCCACCTCCGACAGCCACCGTCGGGGGATCACCCTGTGCGCAACGGACGGTGTGATGCCACCCGATACACTTCGGAGCGTGACTACAACCTTCGATCTTTCTGCGTCCTTCAAGGCCTACGACGTCCGCGGCATCGTCGGCGAGACCATCACGGTGGACTCGGTGAGGGCCGTCGGAGCGGCCTTCGTGGACTCGCTGGGACTGGCCGGCCAGACGATCCTCGTCGGTGGCGACATGCGCCCCTCCTCCCCCGAATTCTCGAAGGCGTTCTCGGACGGTGCGACCCTGCGCGGGGCAGACGTCCTCTTCCTCGACCTCATCTCGACCGACGAGCTGTACTACGCGAGCGGCACCCTGGACCTGGCCGGCGTGACCTTCACCGCCAGCCACAACCCCGCCCAGTACAACGGCATGAAGATGACGCGCCCCGGAGCGGTTCCGGTCTCCTCGGAGACGGGGCTCAAGGACGTCCAGGAACGGGCCGAGCGCTACCTCGAGGAGGGCTCGATCCCCGCTGTGGAGGTCCAGGGCAGGACCAGCGTCCGCGACATCCTCGAGGAGTACTCCCGGTTCCTCCGGACGCAGGTGGATCTCTCGTCGTCGCGCCCGCTCAAGGTCGTGGTCGACGCCGGCAACGGCATGGCCGGCCTCACGACGCCCGCCGTCCTCGGCGATCGCATCCTCCCCGCCCTGCCGTTCGAGATCGTGCCGCTCTACTTCGAGCTCGACGGCTCGTTCCCCAACCACCCTGCCAATCCGCTCGAGCCGGAGAACCTCCGCGATCTGCAGGCCGCCGTCGTCGAGCACGGCGCCGACATCGGGATCGCCTTCGATGGCGATGCGGACCGGTGCTTCATCATCGACGAACAGGGCCACCCCGTCTCCCCGAGCGCCATCACCGCGATGGTGGCCCGGCGCGAGATTGCCCGAGCCCAGGCCGCCGGTGAGACCGAGCCGGTCGTCATCCACAACCTGATCACCTCCCGTGCGGTGCCGGAGCTGATCCTGCACGACGGCGGCCGTCCGGTGCGTACACGCGTGGGCCACTCGTTCATCAAGGCCGTGATGGCGGCGGAGGGCGCCGTCTTCGGCGGGGAGCACTCGGCCCACTACTACTTCCGTGACTTCTGGAATGCCGATACCGGCATGCTGGCCGCCATGCACGTCCTGGCCGCCCTCGGCGAGCAGGACGGCCCGCTGTCCGAGCTCGGCCGCGAGTACGAGCCGTACTTCTCCTCCGGCGAGGTCAACTCGAAGGTGGAGGACGTGGCGGGATCGATCGCCCGGGCCCGCGTGGAGTTCGAGCAGGAGGGCGTGGTGGTCGACGACCTCGACGGCCTCACCTTCACGCCCGGCCACGGCAACTGGTGGTTCAACCTCCGCCCGTCGAACACCGAGCCCTACCTCCGCCTCAATGCTGAGGCCGTGGATCCGCAGACGCTCGACGACCTCGTGCAGCGAGTCCTCGCCGTCATCCGCGCCTAGCGGCCCCGCCACCCGCCACCAGGCACCAGGCACCAGGCACCAGGCACCAGGACGACGAGAGGCCCCTTCCGGCGGAAGGGGCCTCTCGCATCTCCAGGGGCTGATCAGGCGTTGCTGAAGCGTTCCTTGAGTTCGTCGAGCTGATCCTTGAGCTCGGTCGGCAGGGATCCACCGAAGCGGGCGTACCACTGCTCGATCCCGTCGAGTTCCTCGGCCCACTCGACCGCGTCGACATGCACGGCGGCCTCGACCTCGGCCGGGGTCATGTCCAGGCCCGTGAGGTCCAGGGCGTCGCCGGTGGGGACGAAACCGATGGGCGTCTCGACGGCGTCGGCCGTGCCCTCGAGCCGCTCGATGACCCATTTGAGCACCCGCGAGTTGTCGCCGAAGCCCGGCCAGGCGAAACCGCCCGAGGCCGTGCGGCGGAACCAGTTGACGAGGAAGATCGTGGGCAGCCGGGCCTGGTCCGCCCCGGCGCTCAGGGTGAGCCAGTGGCGCAGGTAGTCGCCGGCGTCGTACCCGATGAACGGCAGCATGGCCATCGGGTCGCGGCGCACGCGCCCCACCTCCCCGGCAGCGGCGGCCGTGGTCTCCGAGGACAGGGTGGAGCCCATGAAGATGCCGTTGGCCCAGTTACGGGACTGCGTGACCAGGGGCACGGTCGTCTTGCGGCGGCCGCCGAACAGGATCGCGGAGAGTTCCACGCCGTCGGGCCGGTTGAACTCCTCGGCGAGCATGTCGATCTGGTCGATGGGCGTGCAGAACCGGGCGTTCGGGTGCGCCGCGGGGTGGTCCATGTCGGGCGTCCAGTCCCGGCCCTGCCAGTCGGTCAGGTGCGCCGGAACCTCCTCGGTCATGCCCTCCCACCACACGCCGCCGTCGTCGGTGAGGGCGACGTTCGTGAAGACGGAGTTGCCCTTGGCGATGGCGCGCATCGCGTTGGGGTTCGTGTGCCAGCCGGTGCCGGGGGCCACGCCGAACAGTCCGGCCTCGGGGTTGACGGCGCGCAGCTCGCCTTCCTTCCCGAAGCGCATCCAGGTGATGTCGTCGCCGAGGGTCTCGACCTTCCAGCCCTCGATCGTGGGATCGAGCAGCGCGAGGTTGGTCTTCCCGCAGGCCGACGGGAACGCGGCGGACAGGTAGTAGGTCTTGTCCTGGGGCGAGGTGAGCTTGAGGATCAGCATGTGCTCGGCCAGCCAGCCCTCGTCGCGGGCCATGACCGAGGCGATGCGCAGGGCGTAGCACTTCTTACCGAGCAGGGCGTTGCCGCCGTACCCGGAGCCGTAGGACCAGATGGAGCGCTCCTCGGGGAAGTGCACGATCCACTTGTCGTCGTTGCACGGCCATGGCACGTCCGCCTGGCCCGGCTCGAGCGGGGCGCCGAGGGAGTGGAGCGCGGGCACGAACGGGGCGCCGAGCTCGGTCATCCGGTCCAGGACCGCGCTGCCGATGGTCGCCATGATGCGCATGGAGGTCACCACGTAGGCGCTGTCCGTGATCTCGACACCGAACTTGGGGTCCTCGGCGTCGAGGTGGCCCATCACGAAGGGGATGACGTACATCGTGCGGCCCCGCATGGAACCGGCGAAGAGACCCTTGAGCTTGGCCTTCATCTCGGCCGGGTCCATCCAGTTGTTCGTGAAGCCCGCCTCCCGCTCGTCCTTCGAGCAGATGAACGTCTGCTCCTCCACCCGGGCCACGTCCTTGGGGTCCGAGAAGGCCGCGAAGGAGTTGGGGAAGATCTCGGGGTTCAGCCGCACGAACGTCCCGGATTCGACGAGTCCGTCCGCGAGCCGCGTGTTCTCGGCCTCGGAGCCATCGACCCACACGACCTCGGCAGGCTGCGTCAGCTCCTGCACGTCCCGCACCCAGGCCAGCAGGCCGGCGTGCGTGGTCGGCGCGGAACCGGACCCGACCGCCGGTGCTCCGACCTCGGAACCCGTGGGTGGTGTGTCGACCGCAAGCTCTCGTACGGGATCGCCCATTACTCTTCCCTTCGTTGGGGGTGCTCGATGTGTATCGATGCTAGGTGTGGGACATTTCAGGCAAGGGCGTGGGCCCGGAAACAATAGGCACAGCACCCCGGAGATCCGCGCCACGGCGGCGATGTCCAACGCTTACGTCACCCCTCGCTGTGACAAAGGTCACATAGACCGGTCTAGCTTTCCTCGAGTCACATGGTTGATTAGGCGCCGCGGCGAATCCACGCTAGAGTTGTCTACGGCCAAACGGCCCGCTTGTAGGACTGGTTCGCACTGCGGATCGACGACCTGCGGATGCGTGCGTAGCTCAACGGATAGAGCATCTGACTACGGATCAGAAGGTTGGGGGTTCGAATCCCTTCGCGCGCACAACGGTTCCCTGAACCATCGAAAGGCCCCGGCTCCGGTCGGGGCCTTTCTGCGTCGGGTTGATCCTTCGCCGTGTCGGTGGAAGGCTCGGCCCATGAGTGAAGCCAAGACCATCGATGTCATTGTGATCGGCGCCGGCGCCGTCGGGGAGAACGTGGCGGGCCGCGTGGTCCAGAAGGGCCTCTCGGCGGTGCTCGTCGAGAGCGACCTCGTCGGTGGTGAGTGCTCCTACTGGGCCTGCATGCCGTCCAAGGCCCTCCTGCGCCCCAGCACCGTCCTCCGGGCCGCGCGCGGTGTTCCCGGTGCGCGCGAGGCAGTGACGGGGACCCTCGACGCCGGGCAGGTCCTCGACCGCCGCACCTCGTTCACCTCGAACTGGGATGACTCCTCCCAGGAGGAGTGGGTGGCCTCCGCAGGCATCGCCCTGGAGCGGGGCTGGGCGAAACTGTCCGGTGAGCGCGAGGTCGAGATCACCCATGGCGATGGCTCGACGACCACCTACCAGGCCCGGCACGCCGTCGTCCTGGCCACCGGTTCGACGCCGACGATCCCGCCCATCGACGGCCTCGCCGACCTCGACTACTGGACCACCCGGGAGGCGACGTCCGCGAAGGAGGTCCCCGCCAGCCTCGCCGTCCTGGGCGGCGGGGTGGCCGGCGTCGAACTCGCGCAGGCCTACGCGCGGCTCGGCGCGGAGGTCACCGTCATCGCGCGCAGCGGCATCCTCGGCAACTACCCGCCGGAGGCCTCGGGGCTGGTCCTCGACGCGCTGCGCACCGAGGGGCTCACCGTACACACGGACACCGCCACCACCTCGGTGCGCAAGGAGAACGGCCTGTTCGTGCTCGACATCGGCGAGGGCCGGAGCGTCACCGCCGAGAAGCTGCTCGTCTCGACGGGCCGCCACCCGCACACCTCCGGTATCGGACTCGAGAGCATCGGCCTCGATCCGAAGAAGCTCACGCGGGACGACACCGGGCGCGTGCCCGACGCCGGCGGCTGGCTGTACGCCGTCGGTGACGTGGGCGGCATCGTCCAGCTGACGCACCAGGGCAAGTACGAGGCCCGCATGACGGGCGACGCCATCGCCGCCCGCGCACAGGGAACACTCGGGGACCACGCGGAGGACTGGAGCCCCTACACCTCGACCGCGGACCGGAGGGCGGTCCCGCAGGTCGTCTTCACCGATCCGGAGATCGCCATGGTCGGACGCACCCTCGAGCAGGCGCGGAAGGACGGCGTCAACGCCTCCGAGACATCACTCGAGATCGCTGTGGCCGGATCGTCGCTCCATTCCGACGACTACAGCGGCTGGGCCCAGATCGTCGTCGACGAGGACCGGAAGGTGCTCATCGGCGTCACGTTCGCCGGACCGGACGTCTCCGAGATGCTGCACTCGGCGACCATCGCCGTCGTCGGGGAAGTGCCACTCGATCGGCTGTGGCACGCCGTGCCTGCCTATCCGACCGTCAGCGAGGTCTGGCTGCGGCTGCTGGAGAAGTACGGGATGTAGCAGGGGTCAGCGAAGGCTCGACGCGCGGCGCACCACGAAGTCGGTGACCTCGGCGTCGCGGCCGTCGAGTTCGGCCCATTCGCCGTCGTACGTCATCACGGTGAGACCTGCCGTCGGGTAGTCGGTCGCGAGATCCATGACGGCGCGCTCGCTCGACCGGACCGACGCGAGGCGCATCGCCAGTTCCTGGATGCCCGGATTGTGGGCGATGACGAGGAGGCTCGTGACGGTCGGCGGCACGTGGTTGATCAGGGAGAGGATCTCCGACGGCCGTGCAGCGTAGAGGTCGTCCTCCAGCTTGGGCGTGGGCGCCCTGTCGCCGAGTTCCTTGCACACCCAGGTGCACGTCTGTCGTGTGCGCAGGGCGGTGGAGACGAGGATGAAATCGGGGACGGCGTCGTGGTCGAGCATCCAGCGACCCACCAGCGGGGCGTCCGCGTGGCCCCTCGAACTGAGCGAGCGCTCGTGGTCGGGCACGCCCTCCTGGAACTCGGCCTTCGCGTGGCGCAGCAGCAGAAGCTTCTTCAGGTGGTGGGAGGCCATGATCCGAAGTCTATGGCCTCCCCCGGCCGGGCATGAGCCTAGATGGAGTACTCGGGAGCGGCCCAGACGACCACTTCGGGGTGGTCGTAGAAACGGTAGCCCTGCCCCCGCACGGTGCGGACGGTGTTGGCCAGGCGACCGAGCTTCGAGCGGAGGCGCCGGATGTGGACGTCGATGGTGCGTTCGTTCGGCACCTCGTCGGCATTGCGCCAGAGTCCGCTGAGGAGTTCCTCGCGGCCCACGGTGCGCGTGGCGTTCTCCACGAGGTAGTTGAGGAGCTCGAACTCCTTGAAGGTCAGGTTCAGCGTCTCACCGTCGAGGTGCACCTCGCGGCGCGACAGGTCGATGAGGACGCCCGTGGGGCGGGCGGGCTGGGCCTGCGACGGCGCCGGGATGGCGTCGGCACGGGGTCGGCGGGCGACCGTCGGGTCACCGAGTGCCGCACGCACGACGTCGATGTCCGAACCCGGCGCGTCTGCCGGAGCCAGCGCGACCGCTGCGTGGCTCTCCGCCGTCGGGACCAGGGACCGCACGTAGGACCGGACATCCTGCGCCAGCTTGGCGAACGTGGTGCCCGCGGCTGCTGCGGTGGCCTCGTCGAGCGCGACGTAGAGCACGAAGCCCCGAGCGGTGGTATCACCGGTGACCGCCTGCGGTCCGGGAACGCCGTTCGGCGTGACCACGGGGATCGGAGCGCTCAGCGGCTGGGCGGCGTCACCGCCGGGAACCGCCTGGAGGCGCGAATGGGGGTGGGGAACCTGCGGCGCGTGGGCGTTGAAGGCGGGAGCGAACTGCTGGCGTGCCTGCCGGTTCTGCGGGGAGCGGAGGGAGATATGGACGTAGCCCGGATTTACTGACATGAAAACAACCTCGTGGAGTATGCCGTCATCGCGGCTCGAATGCGGGATGTGCCCGGTCGGGATGAAGAAGGATGCCCGCCGTTGGGCTTGAAGTGCGTAAAGAGGGTCTGGGTATAACCGTTACGCGTGCATTCGATAACAGCGGAGGTCCGCTCCGGACATGGCGTCCAGGGAGGGAACTACCGCTGCAGATGCGGGTGAGTTGGTATTCACATTTCGAATTATTGCATGTAACAATCGCCTACGCGCAAGTAACAATGCCCGAATGTCCAGCATGCGAGCACTCGGCGTGGCGGACGGCTGATGGACGCGAGAGCGCGCCACCGCGACGACACGGCGATCCGTCCGGTCCCCGGCGGGTCCTGCCGCCTTCCGTCCATACAACGAACGCGGCCCGAACGCACGCCGGAGCCCGCACGAGCGGATGGCAGACGCAACCCTTGAGGGCCCTGCAGGCACCTGAAGGGCCGGAGGCAGCGCCCCGGCTAGGCGGAGACGCGTTCCTGGCGCTTGCGACCGGCACGGGCGGCGAGGAACAGCAACGATCCGACCACCGCGTACCCGATGGCGCCGAGCCAGACCACGCCGGTCTGCTGGGTCAGCAGGGCGATGCTGGCGATGATCGCGAGGATCGGCACGACCCGCGGTACCGAGAAGTGCGGGTGGTCGACCTTGTCCTTCTTGAGGACGAGCACGCTCACATTGGCCGACAGGAACACCAGGAGCAACAGCAGCACGGTGGTCTCGGCCAGCGTGCCGACATCACCCACGAGTGAGAGCACGATGGTCAGAGCGGCGACGACGACGATCGACACCCACGGCGTGCGGCGCTCGGGCAGCACGCGGCTGAACGCCCGCGGCAGCAGCTCGGCCTCCGCGAGGCCGTATCCGACCCGGCTCGCCATCACCATGAACAGCAGGGCGCCGTTGGCGATGGCGACAAGCGCGATGAGGCTGAACAGCCAGGGCGGGATGCCGACGCCGCTGGCGGTCACGACGGCGAGCAGCGGTCCGGTGGACTCGGCGAGTTCGGCCGGCGGCAGGACGATGACCGCGCCGAGGGCGATGAGGAGATAGACGACCGCGGCGGTCCCGATGGCGCCGAAGAGGGCTCGGGGGTAGGCCCTCGACGGATTGCGTACCTCCTCCGCCATGTTGGCGGCAGCTTCGAAGCCGAGGAAGGAGAAGAAGGCGATGACGGATGCCGCGAAGGCACCCTGCAGCGGAGGCACGTCCGGAGCGAACTCGAGGAGCCGGGCAGGCTCACCGTTCCCGCTCCCGAGAACGACGGCGGCGAGCACGATCACGAGCACCAGGCCGGTCACCTCGATCACGGACGCGACGAGGTTCGCGGCGAGGGATTCCCGGACGCCGCGCAGGTTGATCAGCGTGAGCAGGATGATGAAGACCACTGCGGCCGGAGCAGCCGGTACGTCGATGAGTGCAGCCAGGTAGTCACCGGCGAAGGCGTTCGCCAGGGCAGCGGCCGTGGTGATGCCCGAGGCCATCATGAGGAACCCGACGAGGAACGAGAGGTAGGGGATGTTGAAGGCCCGCTCGACGTACCGCGCCGCCCCGCCGGCGTGCGGATACTTGGTGATCAGTTCCGCATAGGTCCCCGCGGTGAGGAGCGCCAGGACCAGCGCGATGAGCAGCGGGAGCCAGATCACGCCCCCGACGTCGTCGGCCATGGTGCCGACGAGGGTGTAGATGCCGGCTCCGAGGGTGTCTCCGACGATGAATGCGAACAACAGCGGCGTACCGATCGCCCGCTTCAGACCGCCCTCGGTACTCGACTCGGTCGCGCTGATGTCCTTGGTCATCGCCCTATTCGACCCCGTCGACCGCGCCGGCGCAACCCTTCAGCGATCTTCCGACGGAACTTGTCCGGCTCCTGCCGTGGGCCGGACCTGCCCGGACGCTCCGGGGTCCGGCTAGCCGACGACGCCGTAGAGGCGGTCTCCCGCGTCGCCGAGGCCCGGCACGATGTACGACTTCTCGTTGAGCTTCTCATCGATCGAGGCCAGCACGATGGTGACATTGCGGCCGTCCAGCTCCTCCTGCAGGGTCGCGAGGCCCTCGGGAGCGGCGAGCAGGCAGATGCAGGTGATGTCCGCTGCACCCCGCGCGAAGAGGAACTTGATGGCCTCACGGAGCGTGCCGCCGGTCGCGAGCATGGGATCGAGGACGAAGACCTGGCGCCCGGTGAGATCGTCCGGCAGTCGCTCGGCGTAGGTGATGGCCTCGAGGGTCTCCTCGTTGCGGGCCATGCCGAGGAAGCCGACCTCCGCCGTCGGCACGAGGCGCGTCATGCCTTCGAGCATCCCGAGGCCGGCACGCAGGATGGGGACGACGAGCGGCGTGGGCTTCACCAGCCCCGTTCCCTCCGTCTTCGTGACGGGTGTCTCGATGGACACGGTCTCGACGCGGACGTCGCGTGTGGCCTCGTAGGCCAGCAGGGTGACGAGCTCCTCGGTGAGGAGGCGGAACACCGGCGACGACGTGTCCTTGTCCCGGAGAACCGTCAGTTTGTGGGCTACCAGGGGGTGGTCGACTACCAGTACGCGCATGCGTCAAAAGTACCATTGAGCCCATGACCCCCTCCCCCCGTGCCATGGACGCCGAGCACCGGGCGTGGATGGGGCTGGCGCTGGATGCGGCCGTGCGGACGCACGCGAGCTCCGATGTCCCGATCGGCGCCGTCGTCGTCGGCCCTGGCGGTGTCGTGCTGGGCACCGGGTGGAACCAGCGCGAGGAACTCGGCGACCCGACCGCGCACGCGGAGGTACAGGCCATCCGCGCGGCCGCTGCACGGCTCGGCGCCTGGCGGCTCGAAGGCTGCACGCTGGTGGTCACCCTCGAGCCGTGCGCGATGTGCGCCGGGGCATCCGTCCTGGCCCGCATCCCGCGCGTCGTGTTCGGGGCCTGGGACGAGAAGGCGGGCGCCTCGGGATCGGTGTTCGACGTGCTGCGAGAGCGCCGCCTGAACCATTGGACCGAGGTGTTCCCGGGCGTCCGCGAGGACGAGTGCGCGCGCTTGCTCAGGGAGTTCTTCGTCACTCAGCGGGCCCCCCGAACGAATAGTGCGTAGGCTTAGTAAATACGCAGCAGACCTCACGAAGGAGCAGACGTGGCAGACCAGCAGGACGGTTTGAAGGAAGTGCAGGACATCCTCGGCAAGGCCGACATCGCCAATCTCACGACGGTGAGCCTGGACGGCAAGCTCGTCAGCAGGCCACTGGCCCTGCAGGCCAGGGACTTCGACGGCGATCTCTGGTTCTTCACCGAGGATCCGTCCCCGAAGGCCGACGAGATCCGCGCGAACCCGCAGGTCAATGTCACAGCGAACACGGGCAAGGGCTACGTGTCCATCGCCGGCACGGCGACCCTGACCAAGGACCAGGCCAAGATCGACGAGCTGTGGGGTCCCTCGGTGTCCGCATGGTTCGAGAACGGCCGCGACGATCCCGCCGTCGCCCTCATCCACGTCGACGCCGACACCGCCGAATACTGGTCCATAAATGCGCCGCGCGTCGTCTCGGCCGTGAAGATGGTCAAGGGTCTGGTGACGGGCAGCAAGCCGGACTCCGGCAAGAACGAGGTCATCGAGCTGCCCTAGCGCCTCCTTCCGGCGGCCGGGGCACCTCGTTTTGGGTCTGACGCCTTCAACCCGGTAAAGTAGCGGCGTTGGTGACGTGTCCGAGCGGCCGAAGGTGCAACACTCGAAATGTTGTTTGGTGTAAAAGCCAACGTGGGTTCAAATCCCACCGTCACCGCCCTTTGAAAGGCCCCCATTCCCCGTCTTCACGAGGGAATGGGGGCCTTTCGCTTCGCCCCGGGAAGCGATTTGCGGCTCCTGCGTCCAGTCGACGATGTAGAACGTCGATCGAGTGATGTCCTCGACGTCACCGCCTGCTCCCCTCACGCCCGTTGCGACATTGCGCAGCGCGGAGTGCCCCTGCCCCGATCCGCTGCGGTGGACGCCCCGGTGTGGCGCACGCCTCGTCCCGACGCCTTGACCCTGTTCCTGGCACAGCCTCTTCAATGGTGAGCACATGGAGCAATCCAGCCCGGCACAACGCTCGTGACTTCACAACCAGAACGCGCTGACTCGCGGTGGGACAACCTACGCCGGCTGCCGGAAGAGACGAAGGAGAATGTCATGGCCAACCCGTACGAGGGCATGCAGGAGTGGGTACAGCAGCTACCGGAGATCGTGCAGCCGCTGGGCGTCGCCGTCGCCGCAACGGTCCCCTACATCGAAGGCGAGGGTGCTGCCGGAATCGGCATCGTCCTCGGGATCAACCCGGTCGTGGCGGCGCTCGCTGCCATGATCGGCAACTTCCTGAGCGTGCTCGCCGTCGTCGTGATCAGTTCCCGTGTCCGGGAGAAGGTCGTCGCCGGTCGAGGAGGCGGGGACGGGCCGGCAGATCCCGCATCCACTGCTCCATCGGCCCGGCGTGTGAAGGGGCAGCGCCGCCTGCAAGGCTGGCTCTCCCGATTCGGCGTGCCGGGCGCGAGCCTCCTCGCCCCGCTTGCTCTGCCCACGCAGCTCACCGCCGCGTTCTTCGCAGCATCGGGGGTCCGGAAGGAGCGGGTCCTGTTCTGGCAGGCGATCGCCATCGTCCTGTGGACCGGCGTCATCGCGGCTCTCGCGGCCGGGCTCGTCGGATTCCTCGGGTGGTGACCGAAGCCTGCGACCACCGCGGGTGGGACGATGGGTTCCCCACGGGCCGGCTGACGGACAGCGGACGCAGCGACTGACCCGGCGAACGAGGACGCGGAAGGAGTGGCGACAGTGGCGTGGAGCACCCGCGAGATCGCCGAGCTGGCAGGGACGACGGTGAATACGGTGCGTCACTATCACCAGGTCGGTCTCCTCGAGCAGCCGGACAGGACGTCCAATGGCTACAAGCAGTACCAGGTCAGGCACCTGGTCCGTCTCCTGAAGATCCGCCGCCTGCGGGATCTCGACGTCCCGCTCGACCAGATCGACGACGTGACCTTCGATGGCGATTCATCGTTCGAGGCGTTGAGGGCGATCGACGCGGACCTCGCCGTGAGCATCGAGAGGCTGCAGCGCGCCAGGGCGGAGATCCAGGCGATCCTCCAGGGCTCCTCCGTGACGGGCGTCCCGGCAGGATTCGAGGATGTGGCGCCCAGGCTGTCCGAGCAGGACCAGTCCCTGATGCTGATCTACTCCCAGCTGTACGACGACGACGCGATGCAGGATCTGCGGTCCATGATCCGGCAGGATCCGGAGTCGCCGGGCAGGGAATTCGACGAGCTGGCCCCTGACGCCGACGAACCAGCACGTGCCGAACTCGCCGAGCGCTACGCACCAACCATCGTCGATGCGATCAGGAACTACCCGTGGCTCACGGAGCCCGGGAAGCACCTGTCGAAAAGTCTGGAGGTCACCCGGAACACCGTCGTCGAATCGATCGCGGCGCTGTACAACCCGGCACAGCTCGACGTCCTTGCGCGAGCAAGCGTCATCGCCGGAACCATCCTCGAGAGGGAACGGGGCACGACGGACGAGCAGACGCCCTGAGGCCGGGCCCCGTCACTTCGGCGTAGCCGGACCTACGCACTCTCGTCGGGGGACCCGCGGAACGGACGCCGCGGGTCCCCCGACGAGACCATCCGACGTCAGTCCTCGTCGCCGGCCGCCGCGGCCTTGACCGCATCCTTCTCGGCGCGCAGGGCCTCCGACTCGTGCTGTTCCTCGGCTTTCTCCTCGCGGATGACCACCGCGAAGAGCTTCTCCATCTCCTTGGCCACGCCCGCTGCCGACGCAGGGTTCTGGCCGGTCACGAGCCGGTCGTCGACCACGACCTTCTCCTTGAAGACGTCCGCGAAGACGTGGGTTGCACCCTGTTCCTCGAGACGGTCCGCCAGGAAGAAGGGAATGACCTTGTCCTTGCCCGCGGCGACCTCCTCGTCATTGGTGAAGGCGGCCACCGTGCGGCCCTCGACGAGGCGGAACCCGTTGTCCAGTTCCACATTCACCAGTCCGGCAGGCCCGTGGCACACCGCGCCGACCAGGCCGCCCCCGTTGTACACGGCAGCCACGAGCTTCTGAAGGCCCTCGCTGTCCGGGAAATCCCACATGGTGCCGTGCCCTCCCACGAGGTAGACGGCGTCGTACTGGGCGGGATCCACGACGTCGACGCGGGCCGTGTTGTACAGACCGGCGCGCGTGGTCTCATCCTCCGTGAAGGCCACCTGCACGGGATCGGAGGTGTCCACCTCGTCGCGCGGGGGTTGCCCGCCCTTGATCGATGCGAAGTCGACGAAGTGCCCGGAGTCCTTGAAGACCTTCCAGGGATGTGCAGCCTCGGCCACGTTGTAGCCCGTCTTCTCCCCCGTGTCGCCGATCTCGGAAACGCTGGTCAGAACCATGAGGATCTTCTTCATGGGGTGCTCCTTTCGTCAGCTCCCCACCCTACGCCCGGGTATCGGCACTCGGCCGTCGTCTACGGGTGTCCATCAATTCCCCGTACTTCAGCTTTCAGCAACGAAAAGACACTAGCGGGCCTGCAGGCGGGTGCCCTCGGCCTGATTGCCTTTCTCCCACTCTGATCCGAACGAGGACGCTCCCGGATCCGCGAAGAAGTCGCCCAGCGCCTCCTCGACCGACTCGACATCGTGAACGAGCCGCAGAGGCATGAAGCCCTTCGGGCCTCCCATCGGTATCTCCACCGACTGATCCGGCACCGGCCCTGTGCGCACCAGGACCGCCCATGATCCTTCGTCGGAGGCGTCGGTGGTGCGATGGCAGATGAAGCCCGGGTGCGAGGCACCGGCCACCTCGAACCGCGCGCCACCCCGCTCGACGGACACCCGCCCGCCCTTCGTGCCGTCCAGAGCACGCAACGCACCGGCAGCCGCCTCCCTTGCCTCCGCGACAGTGCGCATACCTCGACCGCCAACTGTCCAAGCAGCACGCTCGGGAGCCGGCTTCCTGTTCTTCGCTGCGATCCGCCACGCAACGCCCAGATGCGTCCCGGCCACGAACCCTCCTATCCAGGCGATGCCCGCGGAACCAGCCACGTCGATGCGGACGAAAAGCACCAGGCCGACCGCCAGAGCGCCGAGTAAGCACAGCAGCGCCAACCAAGCGTGACGCACCCCGAATCTGAACAGACACGCGCCCAGCAGGACACTCGCAGCGAGGGCTGTGAATGCGGGCCACGACGCCTCGAGTTGTCCAAGGACGATCAGCGCAGCAGTGCCGCAGGCGATGGCAATGCCGAGGATCAGGTATCCCAACCCCGACTCGCTTTTATGCGCAGTGCGTTTCATAAACCTCTTCATCGTCTCTGATCAGCCAACCCGACCGTCCCACAAGTGATGAGTGGGCTCAGGACGATCTATCCGGCGAAGAAACCGCCCTCGATAAGGATCGCTTGCGCGAACGCCCCTCGGAAGAAGACGCATGCAGCGATGATGACAGTCCCGAGAACCCTCAGGTACGGCCTCATCCCCGGCGCCAGGACTCACGCTATCGCTCACCATGGCGCTACTCCTGTCTTTTCGGCAACGAATTCCGCGCACTCAACAACAGCCCAGTATGAGACCGGCCGGAGAGTTCATGAGATAAGCCCCCATCAGCGGTACCTGTCGGTGGCTTCGCAACTTACATCAAGACGAAAACGACAGGGCCTTCGTTGCGATAAACAGGTCAATTCCCTGCCTGGCTGCCACCCCTGGCGGAAATCCAGATGCCCCTTCCCACCGATCCCCGCTCGCCCCTCCTAAGGGCTGCGGCGCCGCAGCCCTTAGGAGCACGTTTCCACTGGGACTCTGTGCGGTTCACTTGGGTAGCAGCATTCCCCGAGCTGCATTCCAGTGGATGCTGAAGTGGGCTGGCCGGGACATCTCGGGTTCAGCATGGCGAGAACGGCCCGAACCGGCTCGAAGACTAGCGAGCAGCCCTTTGACTACATCTAAGGATATCTTTGCCTAAGCTCGAATTGAACGACCAGGAATCCGATACCTGACGCGCGGCTGAGTCCAACAGTTCTCGAACTCGTTCGGATTGGCCCGCTCCTGCCGAGATTTCAGCTCTTCGAAGTAGACTTATGACGGATTCAAGAGACGCGTCAGACGCGCTGGTTGCGCGTTTTCCAGTGTCGAGCGCCAATTCTTCCCTCAAAGAGGCCAGCAGACTACTCAAGTCCACGGTCATCACTCCACTCTCACCAAGACGTTGGGGTCGGGGACATAATACTGAATGCCGCCGCCTGGATATCCGAAGTTGGGACCAACCCTCCCGGATATGTACTCGGAACCTTCGGTAATCCTGAATTGCGCCAACCGTTCCATCGTGTTCACAGACGGCAGAGCCAGATCACTCCTGGTGGCAGGGAGGTTAGGCGTTATATATCGGCCGAGTGCCTCAGACCCGCCACCGAAGAATCGCAGTCCGTACTGCGCGGAGCCAGCAACCTCCAACGATACCGTTCCCGGCTGGAATGACTGCAGAGCCTCTTTCCTGTATTCGCGAGGAACTCCAAGCTTCTGCAGCCACGCAGACGCGTCCTGCACTCCCGCATAGGGGTTGGGCGCAAGATCGGCGAGTCTCGTCACTGGCGGGGCTGGTAGTCGGACCTTCTGGGCGGCACCACCCAACGGAATGGCTCCAGTGCCGCCGCCTATAGCGGTGGCCCGCGCGAGACCCGCTGGAGTGTGAGGCCCGGGCCCGGCAACGTACGCGCCCGCTCCACTGATCGCCCCCTCGACACCGTTCGCGACCGCCACCCGGGCCACGGGGTTGCTGACCATCCTGCCGGCCGCCATACCTACTCCGCCACCGACCATGCCAAGACCACCGGAGATGGCGGCTTGCCCCCAGTTCACGTCACCGGTGGTGGCTTTCTGGATCACGACGTCGGCGCCGAAACTGATCAGTCCCGCTCCGACGACCTGCCCACCCGGGACGAACAGCAACGCCGCTCCGCCCACGATGGCCGCACCTCCGACGACGTATTCCCAGTTGTCTCCGAGCCAGTCCCCGGCGGCGGCGATGGCACCGCCGGTGGAACCGTCGTAGGCCTTCAGTTCATCGTCGGTGAGAGGCCTCAACCCGGTGGGGTCGGTGGTGTTCAGGGGGTTGTTGCCGGCGTAGGCGTAGGGGTTGCCGTCCCAGCCCGCGCCCAGGACGGGAGCCAGAGGGTCCGTGGAGAGGAAGCCCCTGGTCGCCGGGTCGTAAGCGCGTGCGCCGAGCCATTCTAGGCCTGCGATGTCCACACCACCGTGACCGGTGAGGCCGACACCCGCCGGCAGCACCCCGGCCGGCCCCGCGCTGGCATCGAGTCCGGCAGTGCCGGCCCCGGTCATCCCAACGGGAGTCGGGATGATGGGGGTGCCGAGAGCTGCCCAAGGGTCGGTCTCGTCGGTCGGGCGGGCGGCCCGCCAGCTTGGCGCGGTCCAGGCGTCGCCGATCCCGGTGACGCCGCCGGGCAGGGACAGCACCTGCCCACCACCAACACCAGCGATGCCGGTGGTCCCTGCCCCCGCGATGCGGTCACTGAATGGGGTGATGTCGGTGAGGGTGGGGATGGGGTTGGCTGTGTCCCACCAGAGGCGCGTGCCGTCGATGCCGGCGAGCTCGCCGAGCGCGTCGACCCACAGCTCGTGTCGGGACGTGACACCCCCGTCGGGGGTGCGGTTGCAGGTGCCGCTCAGGTGTCCGGTGGGGCCCCACGCGTACTCGGTCCAGGATCCGTCGACGCCGATGAGGCGGGTGCGCCGGCCAAGGCCGTCGTGGACGAATTCCGTCCGGGACCCGTCGGGGCCGGTGATGGCGAGGAGCTGACCCGCGGCGTCGTAATCGAACACCCGTGTCCCCGCGGGGGTGGTGCTCTCGCGGATCAGGCGTCCACCGGCGTCGTACTCCCACTCCGAGGCCACTGCCGGCAGCTGCTCCCGCGCCGCTGCCGATGAGGCGTCAGGCGCCGGATCTGATGCGGACGCACCCACGCTCCTGACGGGCGTGGTAGTGGCGATGATCATCTGCCCGGCTCCGTCGTACCCGTAGCGGGTGATGGCCCCGGCGCGGGTCAGGGCGGTGATCCGTCCGTCGTCGTCCCGACCGATCAGCGTCACATCCGTGCCCGCGGCATTGCTCGAGGCACTGTCAGAGCGGCCCACGTAATCGGCGCGTCCCTCGCGGGTGGAGGAAGTTGTGCGGGTGTGCTCGGTCAGGGTGCCGTTGCGGTAGGTCCATTCCTGGGCGAGGTTCCCGGCGGTGACGCGGGTCAGGCGGCCGGACGCGTCGTGGGTGAACACCGCGTCGCCCAACAACGGGTTGGTGACGGTGGTGAGCCGTCCGGCGGGGTCGTGGGTGTAGGTGGTGGTCGTGCCGCGGGCGTCGGTGAAGCTGGTCCGGTGGCCGTCGGCGTCGTACGCCCACGACAAGCCCTGCCCTCCCCGGGTGCGGGAGGTGAGCTGCCCGCACCGATTGAAGCCGAGTTCGTGATCCACGACCAGCCCGTCAGCACCTGCACCGGCGCCGACGTTCCCGGTGTGGTCGGTGATGACGATGCGCCGGTTCAGGGCATCGCGGTCGATCGCGGCCACCAGACGTCCGTCGATGCTTGTGGTGGCTTCCTGACCGGCGGTGTCATAGGTCCAGGTGGTGGTGTGGCCCTCGGGGTCGGTCTGGGACAGCTGCCGCCCGGCCGGGTCGTAGGTCGCGGTTGTGACCCGCCCCAGCGGATCCGTCACCGAATCGACCTGGTCGGTGGCGGTGTAGGTGCGGGTGGTGACCCCGCCGAGGGGGTCGGTGATCCGGACCAGGCGCCCCCGGGCGTCGTAGGCGAAGTACGTCTTTCCACCGACCCCGCTGATGGTGGAGGTGAGCTCTCCGGCGGTGTTGTAGGTGAAGCGGCGGGTCCCGTACCAGGTGTCCTGCGAGTACGTCAGGCGCCCGCACGCGTCGTACCCGTACCGGGCGGTCCCGTTGCCGGGGGTGCGGCGCAGGATCAACCTGCCGCACGCGTCATAGGTGAAGGACTCGACCTCACCCGTGGGCAGGGTCCGGGAAGCAACTCTCTGATCGGCGTCATACGCCAGCACGGTGGTCGCGCCGGTCGGGTCGGTGGTCTTCCAGGGGCGCCCGCACGCGTCGTACTCGTACCGGGTCACCGCGCCGACGGGCGAGGTGATGGAGGTGATCTTCCCCGCCGCATCCCGGCCCAGGATGGTGAGGCCGCCCTCCCCGTCGAGCAGTTCCACCGGGTTCCCGGCCGCGTCATACGTGATGAGCTCCGCCGACCCGTCCGCGCCGGCCACCTTCGTGGGCCGCCCGTACTGGTCGAAGGTGTAGGTCGCGGATGCGAAGGCGTCCGTGATCGTCGCCGTCCCGTTCCTCCGGTCGGTGGTGGTGTCGGTGCGGACTCCGGTCGGATCCACGACCGCGGTCAACGCACCGACCCTGTCGTATTCGCGGACCCAGTCATGGCCGGCCGGATCCGTGATCCCGACCAGCCGCGACATCGCGTCATGGGAGAACCCCCAGGAGCCGCCGTCGGGCAGGATGGCCGCGGTCACGTTGCCGAGCTCATCCACCACCCGCTCGATCACTCGCCCGAGGGGGTCGACGGTGCGGACCAGGTCCCCCGTCGGCCCGTACTCCAGCTCGGTCCGGCCCCCGTCCGGGGCGACCGACGCCGTCATCCGTCCGGCCGGGTCGTACTCGAAGGACCACACCGCCCCATCCGGATCCTCACGGCGGACCAAGAGCCCCCTGGCGTCGTAACCGAACCGGGTCTCGGCCCCGGACGGGCTGACAGCGGCAACCGGGCGGCCCGCCCGGTCCCGGACGATCCGGGCAACATCCCCGACAGCGTTGCGGGTGGCGACCAGGTCCCCGAACCCGTCGTACTCGAAGCCGACGCTCACGCCGACCGGGTCCGTGACCCGCACCAGCTGGCCGTCATCCCACTCCAGCATCGTCCGGCCGCCCAGGGGGTCGTGCACCACGCACGGGTCCCGGGTGATCCCATCGGGATAGTCGTAGCTGACTACCGATCCGGTGGCGGTGACCAGGGTGGTGATCCGGTCGTGCTCGTCCCACCCGTAGGTCAGGTCCGCGCCCTCAGGGGTCACTGTCCGGATCCTGCGGCCCCGCTCGTCGTATGCGTGCACCGTGACGGAGCCGTCGCGCTCGGTGAGGGACACCAGGTTCCCGTGCCTGTCGTAGGCCATGGACTGGCGCCTGTCCTCGGAATCCAGGACCCCGACCAGGCGGCCCTTCGCATCCGCCACCCACGAGTTGGACCGAGTGCCGTCCTCGTCCGAGACGACGGTGACCCGGCCCGGCAGGTACGCGAACCGGACCCGCCGCCCGTGCTGCGTGAACTGCAGGATCACCCGGCCCTGCTCGTCATACGTGTTCTCCGCCTCCAGGACTCCGGCGGCCGAGACCACGGCGTCGATCAGGCCGGCCTCGTTCCACCGGTAGGAACGGGTCCCCGTCTCCGTGGTGGCAGTCACCAGCCGGCCGGCGTCGTCGTACCCGTACTCCACCCGACGCCCGTCCGAGGACCGCACCACGGTGGCACGCCCCTCCACGTAGCCGATCTCCAGGAAACGCCCCCGCCCATGCGACAACCGGGCCACCAGCGGCACACCACCGGCGGGCCCGCCAGCCGACACCCCGTCATCGGCAGCACCGCCGGCAGGTGCAGCACCCACAGTCACGCTCCCGCCGTCGGGCAGGCGAAGGTCAGCCGGTTCTTCGCGGATCACCGAGACAGTCCGGCCCGGTCCGGACCCGGTCCCCAACCAGAAACCGGCGAGGGAGTAGGCCCACCATCCACCCTGGTTGTTGCGGACCACCAGCAACTCGGAGGATGCATGCACGCCGTCAGACACGGGATCGAGTTCCGTCAGGTCCGCAGAGGTGGCGGGTTCGCAGGTGAGCCAGTAGTTCTCGCCCACGGCCCGGCCCCAGCCGGTGCCCTCGCGGGGGAAGTCGATGGCGCGGCCGTCGGCCAGCACCCAGCGGGCACCCTCGTCTGAGAGGCTCAGGTGCTGGTCCAGCACTGAAGCCCAGCCTGGACCGAACACCCCCGGCACCACCAGGCCCGAGCCCAGCGAGTTGTACATCCGTGAGAGCACCAGACCCGACGCCAGGCCCGTGAAGCCGAGGTCGGTTTCGGGTTCGATGAAGTTCCCGGTCGCGGTGTTCACAGGATCATTCGCATACCCGCTGGTCGGCATCGCGCCCGCCGCCGTCGGCGGGTCAATGCTCAACGCCGACCGGGACGCGCTGACCCCGGCCGCGGCCAGGGCCTCGGCCAGGCCAGCATCCGACACCGTCGAGACGGCACCCTCGCCACCGGCCGCGGCGAACGCGTCAGCAACCGTGACCGCCCACACCGCATCGTTCTCATTCGCCCGCAGATACTCGCGGTAGGCACTGATCACACCGGAGGCCTCGATGGTCCCCCAGTAGCAGCTCGACGCGAACGAGGACAGGTGCCCGGACAGGGCGCCCGGCGCCGAGGACAAACCCTCGTCCAGTCCACGGGCGTTGGTCGCGAATGTACGCAGATGCTCCGGCCGGGCCGAGGACGTCCCGCCCCCGTACCCACCGCCACCGGGCGCAGGTGTCTGGCGGGAACCCGTCGAGGCAGACGCCGGCGCGAACGAGGGAGCGCTGCCGGGATCCATGTTCGGGCGAGCCTCCTCGCCGAACAACCAGTCGCCGAACTGCTCGAAACCGTTGCGGTCGTTGTGCTCGCGCACCCACTCGTTGTTCTTCTTCCGCCGGGTGTCCTCCTCATGACCGGCGTCGATCATCTGCCCTACATACCCGGCGACCGTCCGCAACGCCGCCGCCAACGCTGTTGCATCACTGGCCGCCGTTGTCGCATTCGCCTGGAAGATCTCCGAGAAACGACCACTGAAATCCTCTTTCGCCGTCGAGACATAGGAAGCCCGGGTCGCCGACTGCTCCTCGAGCCGGGACGCCGCGGACTCGAACGCCGACTTCACCGTTCCCGCCACCCCGTAATCGAACCGCCCACCATCGGACGCATCCGATACCGGCAACAACGGCACCTCAACGAAATCGGTCACAACCAACGCCCCCCAGAAGCAACAAACAGCAGAAAGAACCGAAAAACGACCAGCCGCCGACATTGCCGGACGGCATCCCACACCCGCAAGAGACCGTAGAACCCTGCCGGCCCGGAAATCACCTCAGGCCGGTGGAAAACGCAAAGAACCCGGGCCGGGAGAAATACGGGCCGGTAGAACTGATCCGCACCGATGAGGTGATCGCGCCCCTCGATCCGGCGGCGCGATCACCTCACCTCATATCGGCGAATGCGTACTTAGGCGCCGCCGCCGGCGGAGAAAATGTCCTGCGAGATCTTCTGCAGCTGCGTCCGCAGCTCTTCCAGTTCCTGCTTGGCCTTATCCAGGGCGGCCTTCGTCTCCGGCCACGTCGAACCCCGGAACTGCGAGGCCAGCGGCCCGTCCCAGATATTCGGGTCCGACAGGATCCTGCCCTGCGCATCCAGCGCCGAGATCTGATCGGTGAAACCACCATTGATGATCGACTGGACCTGGCCGATAGCAGCCTTCGCTTGCTCGGTAGACAACACACGCGACATGAAAAATATCCTCCCCAAGAGACAACCGCTTCAATGCCGGGCTGAACGACCGGCGAGCGGACGCTCGTGACGCTACCAATACCAATTCGCAAAAGCCACTACCGGAGTAAACGTTGCGTGAAACGTCCGCAACAACTGCAGGAGTGCCGGACGAAGAATGCGTTCGCCCGCACGTATGATGCTCAAGGCACCGAACGGAATTGGGGACGATCATGGCCACACGGTCTCGCATGCACCAGCACAACCCGAGGCGCCTCGGCGCGCCCGGACGGGGGCTGAGTGCCGTCCTCGTTGCCGTGGGACTGATCGCGACGACGTCGTGCACACCCACCCGCAACCCGGAGCCGGTGTCGGACCCGGTCAAGCTCCTGCAGACCGTGCGTGTGAACCTCTCCCCTGCCGCAGGCGTGGAGACGATCGAGGGAACCACCATCGCGGTGACCGCGACCGGCGAGTCCTCTGCGAAGGACACGGAGTACAACACCGCCGACACGGTGGGCGAGCTGCCGGTGCGGGTGAGCCTCCAGTACCGGGCCGGGAACAGGTCCGGGTCCGATCTCACGGATCTCCAGGGCCACACCGGCCCGGTCGAGATAGACCTGACACTCGAGAACCTCACCGTCAAGCCACAGACCATCGAGTACGACGCGGCGGGCCAGACCCGCTCCGACACCGCCCTCGTCGGTGCTCCGCTGACGATCGCCGCATCGACGAAGCTGGAGGGCGTACGGGCGGACGACGTCACCCCGGGCTCCGCGGACGGTTCGACGGGCACCAACGGGGTTCTGAGCAGCACGAAGGACGGCTCGGCGGTCGTGCAGTGGGCCACGGTCCTGGCCCCGCCACGTTCCGGAGCCAGTACCACGCTGCGCCTCGTGGCCGACGTCGAGGACTTCCAGGTGCCCGCATTCGATCTGGCGGTGCAGCCGGGCCTGAACAACGATCTGAGCGCCGACGGCGTGGTCACCAGCGCATTCTCCTCGGGTACGGGGTCCGAACTCGATCTGCAGCGGCGCACCATCTCCCTGGTCTCCGACGTGAACATCGTGCTGACCAAGGCAGGATCCACCATCACGGACGTCCGGCAGAACCTCGAAACCACCGCCGAGACCCTGGGCGTCGAGACTGCCGGTGAACTGCGCGACAACTCCCAGGCCCTGGCCCGGACGATGCTGGACCTGAAGGAGCAGCTGCAGGTCCTCGGTGGGGACCTGGAAGCTGCGACGAACGCGACGCAGTCCACGACGATGTCCCAGCTGCAGCAGACCGTGTCCGCGGTGGACGCGATGCTGGGCGACACGTCGGCCGCGCCCACCACGGTCCCGATCTCCGGCGACGGCTGTTCCGCCGAGGTGCCGAAGCCGGGCCAGACGGCCACGGTCTACTCCAGCATCCTGACGATGGCGGCGCAGCTCGATGCCTACGCGAAGGTCAGCGCAGACTGCCGCGACTCCGTCGCCGACTCCCTCAGGATCACGGTGGGCCCGGAGAACCCGACACCGGAGGAGTGCGCCGAACAGGGCTCGGTGACATGTTCGCTGCGCAGTTCAGCAACGACCGTCACGGCTGCCCTACTGGGCCTCAAGGCGAAGGGCGACGCGCTCGTCGCGGGCCTGCAGCCGCAGATGATCGAGAACGCGATCGCCGACCAGGAGAGTTCCACAAAAGCGCTGGAACAGGTGGATGCGGACCTCGAGACGCTGCTCGCCGGTGCCGCGGACGATGAGGACTACGTGACGGCCCTCGCAGCGGTGAGGGACGCGATCACGTCCGCCCGGAAGTCCGTCGGAACGACCCGGGATGCCTCGGAGATGGCCCGCGACAGCGTCGACGGTCTCCGGGACAAGCTGAGGGCCATCGGCGAGACAGCGGAGGAAGCCAGAGGCGAACTGGTCGACGGCTCACGGCGGGACGGCTCGATGACGCAACAGACCCAGCAGCTCGCCGACGAGCTGTGCGAGCTGGCCGACGGCGATTCTCCCCGGAGGGGCCGGCTCTCCACGGGCGAGGTGGAGGAGCTGCGCTCCTACCTGACGTCCATGCCCTGCGAGCCGTCCGACTCCGAGCCAGAGCCAGAGCCCACCGAATCCGAGCCGACGCCCTCCCCCACGATCATCCCAACGCCGACGCCCACGGTGACGCCGGGCGATCCCTCCGCAGACAAGCCGTCGCCAGGCGGATCCACGACGGACGTACCGGCAACGGACGAACCGGCAACGGACGGATTCGCAACGGACGGGTCCACGACGGGCGCCACGATGGACAGCGCTGTGCACCTCCGGACGACGGTCGAGGCGCTTCCCGTGCTGGACCTGATCCCGCCCCGCGACTTCGCGGACCCGCTGGACGTCCGGCTCCGTGAGCAGGCCACCGCCTGGGACTCGGTCCTCGACGCCGTCGACACCACGGACCCGGATCAGAAGATCTCCAGGGCCTTCGACGACCTGGACGAAGCCATCACCGGCAACGACTCCGGGCTGGACGCGATCGACGAGGCCGTGAAGAAGCTGGACGAGGCCGCGACGGAAGACGTCAGTAGCACCCGCAACGAACTCGAAGCCCTCAAGGTGGTGCTCGTCGAAGCGATCGGCTCCTCCGACCTGGTGGCCCAGAGCCTCGAGGGGCTGCAGGAGCAGCAGGACGAACTCGGCGTCGAGATCAGGGAGTCCCTCCGCGACGTCTCGAAGGAGACCTCCACCGAGATCTCGAAGCTCGTCGACGACCAGGTGCGGGAGGTCGCCGAGATCGGCGACGCTGGCTCCGCCTCCGTCATCACGGCGTTCGACCGCTCCATCACCGGCCTGAAAGCGACCTCGGACGACGTCGTGACCGAGGCCGGCGGGACGGTGGACAAGCAGCGCAACGAACTGAACGAGCGCGGCGACGCCCTGGCCGCGAGCCTCGACAGGAGCACCCGGTCCTCGCTCGCGAACATCGCCTCCAGCACGTCCGGTTCCACCCGCGATGTCGAGGGCGCGAGCGCACTGCTGGCGTCGAGCCTCAACAACGTGATGCTCGATCTCGGCGACCGCACGGTGAACGGCTCCGGCCTCCTCGGCTCCATGGCCACCAGCGCAGCCAAGGCCGACACCGCCGACTTCCAGCTGGCCCTCGCCTCCCAGAACGCCGAGGGGTACACCAACATCCGCTCACGGGACGTGGACGGGCTGCTGCTGCGCCAGGCACAGTTCAAGGCCTCCCTCGCGGCCGTCGAGGAACTGCCGCCCTTCCACCTCGAGGTGCCGGAGGGCGCGGCGTCGCAGACCCTGTACACCCTGACGATCGACGCCGGCGTATGAGCCCGCGCACCAGACTCATGACGCTGCTCGTCGTCGGGGCTGCCCTCGTCGTCGCGGCCGTGATCGCCCTGACCGCGGTGGTGAATCGCCCCGCCGAGGCCATCCGGCCCGACCCCGTGGCCGCAACCGTTCCCGTGGCGCTGCAGGCCGAAGGCCTGCCCGAGGACCTGACCATCGGCGTCGTCCTGACGTTCGGCCAGTCCGGCGAGCCCGGCTCCGAGTACAACCGGGCGGCTCAGGGCGCAGTCGTCGCCGCACAGCGCTTCGCCCAGGGCGGCGCCGCCCTCACCCTCCCCACCGCGAACGACCGCGGGACCGAGGACGGCGCACGCGCCGCCGTCCAGGCACTCGCCGAGCAGGGCGTGTCCGGCGTCGTCATCGCGAGTTCGGGCACGCAGGCCCGGGCGGCGGCCCAGGCCGCTTCGAAGCTCGGACTCCCGGCGATCCTGCCGTACGCGCAGCCGGCGGAGGCAGCGCCGTCCCTCTGGACCACGATGCCGTCCCGCAGCTCCGTCGACGTGGCCCTCCGGACGGCGGTGAACGGCAGGACCAGCGTCCTGCTCGTCACCGACGGCGGCCCCACCCCTGCGTCGGTACCGATCGCGCAGACCCTCGACCTCCAGGACTTCGACGACGTGACGGGCATGGCACAGGAAGCCGCCATCCTCACCGGCGACCAGCAGCGCGCGCCGGACGCCCCCGCGGGCAACGGGTCCACGGGAGCCACCGGTTCCGCGGACGCCGTGGTCGTCTCCGCCGCCACTCCGCAGCGGCTGGCCCGTCTGGTCCAGGCCCTGCAGTCCCGGAACGTCTCCGTACCCCTGATCCTGCCCGACGGCGCGACCGCCCCGGACTTCGCCTCCGCGCTCTCCGATCTCGACGGGACCGCCTCAGGGCAGCTGGTCGGCATCGCGCCGTCCGCCGGCGACAGCGCCGCCCTGCAGCAGGACGCCCAGGGGCGCGGGATGTCCGCCTTCCTGTCCGCCGTGCGCCTGGCGGCGGGCGACGCCGACGTCAAGAACCTGACCGGTGACGCCCCGTTCTCCGCTGATGCCTGGGCAGCCGACGCGGCCAGCCACGACGCCGTCGTCGCCCTGGTGCGGGCGGTCGCCCTGGCCGGCAGCGGCGATCCGTCAGAGGTCGGCGAGGCGCTTCGCTCCGTCTCGCTGGGTCCCGGTGAAGGGCTCGCAGGACCGCCGCTGGACTTCTCGCGCCCCGAGGCGCTCACCGCCGAAGCCATGCCGGTCTACGCGTCCCCCCAGGACCTGGGCCTGCGCCCGGCGGACGAGGACGCCCCGCGCCTCGTCTGGGTGCCGGCGCCGGCCCCCACGCCCGGCCCCTGACCGAACGTCCCCGGCCCACGCTCCGTGGACGGGTCCACTCCACTGACAGAAGGATCGCCCGGTGCGCGTGCTGATAGACCTGGACGAGCGTCGCTTCGAGTGCGAGGTGGCGCACGCAGCGCCGGCCACCACGCTGGCGGACCTGGTGGAGATCGCCGGCGGGCCACGCCTCGGGCCCGACGAGTCCGTGTTCGTGGACGAGGCCGAGGTCCGCGGGTCCACCCCTGTGTCGGAGCTCGTCCTCCTGGAGGGCAGCCGCATCGCCCGGGCACCGTGGCCGGCTCCCCAGCGCGTGCGCGACTGGAGCGTGACACTCGCCGGCGGCCAGCACACCGGCGCGGTGACCGACGTCCCTCGCGGTCGCGAGATGCTCATCGGCCGGTCACCCCACGCCGATCTCACCCTGCCCGCCGAGAGCGCATCCTGGGAGCACTGCCGCCTTCGCCGGGAGGACGACGGCGTGCGGGTCCTGGACAGCGGCTCCACGAACGGGACCCTCGTGGACGGCGAGAGGGTGGGGGACGACGGCGTCCTGGTCCGCGAGATCGCCACGATCACGGCGGGCGGGACAGTGCTCCTGCTGCGCCGGTCCCTCGACGAGACCCCGGCCCCCGCGCCGGGCAGCCTGCACAACCTGACCCCCGCGGCGACGGCGCCCTTCAACCGGCCGCCCCGTCCCGGAAAGGCCCCGGCGGCCGACGCGCTCATCCCCCCGAGCCCCAAGGACGTCCCGCCCGCCGGCAAGTTCAGCTACATCAGCGTGCTCGCGCCCCTCGTGATGGCCGTGGCCATGGTCATCATCCTGCGGGACCTCCGCTTCGCGATGTTCGCCATGCTCAGCCCGGTCATGGCCGTGGGCATGTGGTTCGAGCAGAAACGCCGTCACGCCCGCGGACTCAAGGACGAGGACGCCCGCTTCACCGCAGCGATCGAGGATTTCGAGCAGCAGATCCGTGCGGCAGCGGAGACCGAGACCGCCCTGCGCCACCGGCTGATCCCCGACCCCGCGACCGTCGTACGGCGCGCGGCTCTCCCCGCCACCTCCCTGTGGCAGCGCCGCGCCGACGCCGACGACTTCCTGGCCCTGCACGCCGGCACGGGCGACGTCCCGTGGAAGCCCCCGGTGGATCGGTCGGCCGGCCCCCGCATGCAGGAGAAGGTCAGGGACTCCCTCGCGGCGGCGCGCCTGCTGGCCGCACCCGTGCTGGTGGACCTCACCGACGCCGGAGTGGTGGGCATCGTGGGACCGCGGGACGGCACCCTGGCGCTCGCGCGGTCCCTCCTCGCCCAGGCCGCGGTGCACGTCGGACCCGCAGACCTGACCGTCGGCGTCTTCTGCGACGCCGGACGCGCCGACGAGTGGGAGTGGGCTTCCTGGCTCCCGCATACCCGCCAGGCCGGCAGCAGCACGGGCCGGCGGTGGATGTCCGATCATCGTGAGACGAGTCTTGCCATGCTCCGCTCGCTCAAGGACACGGTCGCCGAACTGCCCACGCCGGCCCTGCTGGTGGTCCTGGACTCCGAGGTCCTCACCGAGGGCCGGGATGCCCCGGCTCGCGCACTGCTCGGCATGGGCCGCTCCGTTCCGGGGGCCTCCCTGACGGCGCACCAGCGCACGTCCCGGGTGGCGGGCATCGTCATCGCCACGTCCGAGGAGCAACTGCCGGCGGCCTGCACCACCATCATCAGGGTGGGGTCGGATGCAGCGGCCACCGTCGAGCAACCGGAGGACCTGGTCCGCGTGGACGACGTCATCCTCGCTGGCCTCGACGAGGAGGAGGCGCTGCGCTGCGCCATGCGCCTGGCACACTTCGACGACCCGGAGCTCAGCGTCCCCGGGGCTTCCCTTCCCGCCCTCGTGCGGCTGCCCCGACTCCTGGGCTACGAGCACCCCGACCCGGCCACGATCCGCCGCATGTGGGAGACCTCCCCGGGGGTGTCGACGCCGATCGGCACGGACGAGAACGGGACCCTGACGCTGGACCTCGTCAAGGACGGCCCGCACGGCCTGGTGGGCGGCACCACCGGCTCCGGCAAGTCCGAGTTCCTGCGCTCCCTCGTGGCGGGCCTCGCGGCACGCAACGATCCCACCCGCCTGAACTTCATCCTCGTGGACTTCAAGGGCGGGGCGGCGTTCAAGGCCTGCGAACGTCTCCCGCACACTATCGGCACCATCTCCAACCTGGACGAGCAACTGGCCGACCGCGCCCTCCTGGCCCTGGAAGCGGAGATGGAGCGCCGCCAGCGGGTCTTCGCGGCGGCCGGCGAGGGTATCGACAACCTGAACGCCTACCTCGCCACGAACCCTGCCGAGCCCATGCCGAGGCTGCTCCTCGTGATCGACGAGTTCGCGATGCTGGCGAAGGACTTCCCGGACGTGCTCAAGGCGCTCGTCAGCGTGGGGGCCGTGGGCCGGACCCTGGGCGTGCACATGATCCTGGCGACGCAGCGCCCCGCCGGCGTCGTCAGCGAGGACATCCTCGCGAACACCAACCTCCGGGTGGCGCTGCGGGTGCAGAGCCGCGAGGACTCCAGCAACGTCATCGGCGTCCCGGCGGCCTCGGCGATCGGCCGGGCACAGATGGGCCGGGCCTACGTGAAGCTCGGCCAGGACGAGATCACACCCGTGCAGACGGCCCTCGTCACGGGACGCGTGCAGGCCGGCGGGGGCGCGGCGGTGGATGTCCGCGAGGTGCGCCGGTTCGGCGTCCCCGTGCCCCCGGCGGCGGCGTCCGCAGCCGCGGCGTCGGACGAGAACGACCTCGACCTCCTCATCGATGCCGTGGTGGGGGCCAACGCCGACGCCGGCTACGCACCGCCGCGGCAGGTCTGGCCCGAGGCCCTCGGCGAGCGCGTGGAGCTGGACGGGTTCCTCCCCGAGGGGCACGACGACGGCGCGGACGAACCCGACCCGCACCACCTGCCGAGGGTGGGCGGGGTGCGGGGCTCCTCGGTGCTGGTGACGCTCATGGACGAGCCGGAGTTGCAGCGCCAGTCCGCGGCGGGCTGGGACCTGTCTGCGGGCAACCTGATGCTGATGGGCGTGGCCGGTTCCGGTACGACGACCGCACTGGCGTCCATCGCGCTGTCCCTCGCCCGGGACACGGATCCGGCCGACCTCGACCTGATGGTCCTCGACCTGGGTTCGCGGGCGCTCGCGGCCCTGGAAGGGCTGCCGCACACCGTCGCCTACGTGGGTTCCGGGGCCGGCGCCAAGGAGCAGCAGGCCCGCTTCCTGCGACATCTGCACGGCGAGCTGGAACGGCGCCGCGCGGAGCCTGGCACGCACCGCCGCACCGTGGTGCTGCTGGACGGCCTGGCCTCCCTGCGGGACGAGCTCCAGGACTACGAGGGGCAGCAGCTGCTGGACCTGCTGTACCGTGCGTACGCGGACGGCCCGGCGCTCGGACTCTCCTTCGCGGTCTCCACCACACGTGCCAAGGCGGTGCCCTCGGCCATGAACGAGGTGACCCTCCAGCGGTGGCTGTTCCGGTTGGCGGACACCTACGACTACTCCTCGCTCGGCGTCCGCGGCAAGCAGATCCCGGCCGCACTCCCGGGCCGCTGCGTGGACCCCCGCACCGCGCTCCAGATGCATGTGGCCACGCCCCGCATCGGGGTCGCCGCCGCCGTGGACCGGGTACGGCAGGGCTGGGCCGACGCCCCCACGAAGTCCCGGGCCATCCGGCGCCTGCCTGCGGACGTCACCCTGCAGGACCTGGGGGTGGAACCGCACCTGGACGCCGAGCCGTGGCGCATCCCGATCGGACTCCAGGAGTCGGACCTCTCCCCCGCGTTCCTGGAGGTCTACGAGGGTGAGCATGCGCTCATCGCCGGGCCCGCCCGCTCCGGGAAGTCCACGCTGCTCATGGCACTCGCCGCGGCCCTGCGGGGAGCGGCCACACCCCAGGGAGCAGCCCAGGTCTGGGGCATCTGCGACCGTCGCTCCCCCCTGGCCTCCGCTGCCCTCGACCGTACGGCCGTCGGCGCGGACGAGGTCCCGGCCCTGCTGGCGTCCCTGCGGCTCGAGCGCGGCCCGGTGTTCCTCCTGGTCGACGACGCGGAGCGGTTCGAGGACCCCGACCAGTCCATCGCCGGCATCGTGGCCTCCGGGACGTCGGGATTGTGCGTCATCGCGGCGGGCCGGGCCGCGGATCTCCGCGGACTGTACGGACACTGGACCAAGACGGTCCGCAAGTCACGCCTCGGCGTGCTGCTGCAGCCGGATGTGGACTACGACGGCGAGCTGCTGGGTGCGGCGCTGCCACGGAAGGCGCCGGTGGCGTTGACCACCGGACGCGGATACCTCGGGGTGGGCGGACAGGTGTCGCTCGTCCAGTCGATCAGTCCCGGAGGCTGACCGGCACCTACGATGACAGGGGCCCAGACACGGGTGCGCACGGCAGATCAGACCGACGGCGTCGGAGAGAGGGAGAGGGAACGGTATGCAACTCGCACAGACGGGCCAGGCGCTCGGCGCGTCCTACCGCTTCGGTGAGCGGGTCGGCTCCGGAGCCGTCGGTGAGGTGTGGACCGTCACCGCGAGCGACGACCGGATCCTCGCCGCGAAGGTGCTGCGTCCCGAGCACGCCGATGATGCCTCGCTGGTGGAGCGGTTCGTCCGTGAGCGGTCCGTGCTGCTCGGGCTGCAGGACTCCTCCATCGTCACGGTGCGCGACATGGTGGTGGAGGGCGCGAGGCTGGCCATCGTCATGGACTACGTCGCCGGCGGCTCCCTGCGGGACGTCGTACGGGAAGCCGGCACGCTGCGTCCCGCGGACGCGCTGGGCGTCACCGCCGAGGTGCTCGACGCACTGGCGTTCGCCCACACCCGGGGCGTGACGCACCGCGACATCAAGCCGGACAACGTGCTCCTCGCCCGGCCCTGGACCGGGTGGACCCCGGGCGACGTCCGGGTCTCCGACTTCGGCATCTCCGACGTCGTGGGCGAGAGGGTCCGCCAGACGACGGGCCTCATCGGCACTCCGCAGTACATGCCGCCGGAACTCATCAGCCAGGGCCGCTCGGGCCCTCCCGGTGATGTCTACTCCACGGGGGTCCTGCTCTACGAGCTGCTCGCCGGACGCACCCCCTTCGCCGGCCCGGGCACGGACTTCAGCGTCGCCTACCGCCACGTCTCCGCCCATCCGCCGAGGATCCCCGTGGACGACGGCCTCTGGGACGTCCTGGCCGGGCTCCTGTCCAAGGACCCCGCGGAGCGCCCCACCGCCGCCGAGGCGGCAGCGACGCTCCGACGCCTCGCGCTGCGCCTCGCCGCGAGCGCGCCCCTCGCGCCCGGGGAAGCCCCGGCGGACTTCGACGACGTCGATCGCCCCGCCACGGTGGTCCGCGGCGCCTTCACGGACGCGGAGCTCGCAGCCCTGGCGTCAGCCCCGCCCGCCGACGACAGCACGGAGGTCCCGCGGCTCGGGGAGGCGGGCAACACGACCATCGTCCGCCCTCTGCCGCGACGCGACGTGCGGCCGGTGGCCGGGACCCGACTCGAACCCGCGGGCGCGCGCCCGTTCTGGCGCACCCGCAAGGCCCTCCTCCTCGCGGGAACGGCTGTGCTCCTCCTGGTGGGGATGGTCGTCGGGTTCGTGGTCCTCAGCCCTGCCGAGCGGCCGGCGGCGTCCGCCGGTGCCGGCGCTCCGCTGTCGGCCCAGACGCAGGACACCGCCCTGCCCACCGGCCTGACGATCTCGCGGGCCGCCGCCTACGAGCCCTCCTCCGGCCGGATCCGCCTGACGCTCACCTACGCAGCACAGAAGGCGCCGCTGTCCGGGGAGTTCCTCGAGGTGGTCCCGGGGATGGCCGAGGGTGAGGCGTGCCCTGCCGTGAGCTGGGAGGGTGCCCCCGCCAAGCGCAACCAGGCCTCCATCACCGGGCTCGATGTCGCGTGCGGCTGGACGCTGTCGGACCTGCAGGTCCCGGCGGGAGGGTCGGTCCAGGTGACCGCCTCGGTGTCGGCGCAGCCCACCGACCAGCAGGCGCTCGATGCGTGGATCCGTGGCGGGTCCGAGGCGACGTCGGCCGCGACGCAGGACCCGGCCGTTCCGGGCACCGCCTACCCCGTTCAGCGTCTGACCGGGGTGGAGGTCCGCACCCCGGCGCGTGTGGTGACGCCGAGCCCCCTGAAGATCACGCTCATCCCCGTGTGGGCCGGCGGTCCGGACGAGCTGAACCCGCTCTACGTCAGTCCGGCGTCGGGCAAGCCGTCGCAGATGTTCACAGCAGTCGCAGGCGGCGAGGACGGGGTGCGGTTCTCCGACGGCTGCGGTGGGGCGCTCGCCGTCGACAGCTCGGGGCTCACCGTCACCGCCCTGCAGATCACGCCGGAGTGCACGGTGCGCGCGACCGTCGGGAACTTCACCGAACTGCAGTCCCCGGGCTTCGGGATCACGTCCCGCGAGGACGCGAACGGCTGACCCCGGCCCGGGTGCTCCCGTCCGCTCAGCGCCGGACGGGAGTCCCGATCCCCGCCGTCAGGCGTCGTCGTGCCTCCTCCGGAGGGATGTACTCCCCGACGGTCGGATAGGACCCGAGCGTGGCCACCGACGTGACGATCGTGTGCGGATAGACGTGCACGAGATTGAAGGCCTGCGCCCCGTCCCGGCCGCGGATCCCGCCCACGGGGACGTTGAGGTCCTGCGTGTAGCAGGTCGACGACGCGACCGACACGGGGATCCCTGCGAAGAGCGACGACGACGGGAAGTGCACGTGCCCGGCCAGGATCAGCCGGATGTCCTTCCCCGCCACGATCTCCGCCAGCCGGTCCTGCCGGCGCAGCTCGGTCAGCACGGCGAGATCCTGCACCATGGGGATCGGCGGGTGGTGGAGGGCCAGGATGCTGCCCTCGGGCGCGGGCCGTGACAGCTCGGCCTCGAGCCACGCGAGCTGGCCGTCGTCGAGCTCCCCGTGATGGTGCCCCGGTACCGACGTGTCGAGGGTGATGACGCGCAGGCCGCCCAGGCGGTGGCTGCGGTACAGCGGGGTCTCCTCCGGCGGCTCCCCGAGCAGTTCCCTGCGCAGGGCCGCTCTCTTGTCGTGGTTGCCCATGAGCCAGATCACCGGAGCGTCCAGCTGCTGCGCGAAGGGTTCGACGACGTCGCGCAGGGCCCCGTAGGCCTCGGGGTCGCCCGTGTCCGTGAGGTCGCCCGTGAAGACGAGCGCGTCCGGCCGGACGCCGGACCGCAGGATCTCCGCGAGGAGCTGGGCGAGCCGTCCGCGTCCGTCCACCCCGCCGTAGAGCAGGCCGTCGGCCACGAAGTGGGTGTCGCTGAAGTGGAGGAGGAGGTGGTCGGCGGGGGGATGCTCCCGGGAGTGGTGCGCATCCCCCCGCCTGCTGGGAGTCGGCATGGGCGCTAGGCGGTCGCCTCGGCCGTGGCGCGCTCCGGCGTCGACCGCTCCTGGTCGAAGACCAGCTTGTCCATCAGCTCGGCGATCCTGCTCCAGTCGTGGCGCTTGAGCAGCCGGCGCAGTTCCGGCGACGGCATCTCACCGGCCCGGCCGCGCAGCGCCTCGCAGGCCGCGGCGAAGCCCTCGGCGTCGTCCTGCAAGTCGACGACGCCGGGGAAGTCCGCGACGACGTCGGCCACCCGCGTGGAGACCACGGGCAGCCGGGACGCCAGGTACTCGAGCGTCTTGGTGGGGCTGATCGACTTCGTCGCCTCATTGAGCGCGAACGGCATCAGGGCGACGTCGAACTGCGCCATGTGGCCCGGCAGGTCCTCGTACGCCTGCTGGCCGAGGTAGGTGATGTTCGGCGCCTGCGGCAGGTCCGACTCCTCGATCTTGCAGATGGGACCGACCATGCGGATCTCCCACTCGGGCAGGCGCTCCGCGAGGCCCGCGACGAGCTCGAGGTCGAGCCGCTCGTCGAGCACACCGACGTAGCCGGCCACGGGCCTGCTGCGGTCGGGGTCGGCGTTCCGGGCGGCCGCAGCGTAGTGGCCCACGGACACGCCGCTCGGGACGAGGTGGGCGTCCTCCCGGCCCTGCTTCACCACGGAGCGGTGGAGCGAGCGCCCGCCCGCGAAGACGACGTCGGCCCGGCGCAGCGCCTGGCGCTGGCGCACGATCAGCTCCGGCGCCGCGTCCTTGAACGCGGCGAGGTCGTCCATGACGTCGTACACGAGCGTGCTCGGCTCGAGCGCGAGGGCCGCCTCGAGGGCCAGCGGCGTGTAGATCCACACGACGCGGTCACCCGACGGGGGACCGACGAGTTCGGGCAGCTGCGCGACGTAGTCCGGCATGACCTCGTCGAAGAAGCCGACATGGCGGCCCTGCTCCGGGATCTCCAGCCAGACGCGCGTCAGGCCGTCCGCCTCGGCGGTGCCCAGGCGGTTCTCCGTCACCCCGCCCTGCGGCGTGAGGGGTTCCTCGATGAACCAGGTTTTCCGTCCGGGCGCCCTGTTGAGGCGCGACACGAGCTGTTGAGGCCGCTGCCAGACCCAATCCCACCGCAGGTGCGACAAAACTATGAGTTCACTTTGCATCGACGATCCTCAATTCCATTCGGGTGGTTGTACGGGGAAGACGCGAACCGAGATCGGTTCCGGGAGGCGGTTGCCAGTCCCAGTGGGCCATCTGGGGTCGGTAGCCCTGCAGCCAGGTGGCCACGGGTTCAGCGAGCAGGTAGGCGGGGAGATCGGCCGAGCGGGCTCCGCCGGCGGCGAGCGCGTACGACGTCGACATCACCGACGAGCGCCGCTCGAGGTCCTCGTCGAGCCAGTACACACCGACGGGATCCACGTGGCCCTCGCAGCGGAAGAGCAGCGAGTTCCAGTCGGTGGAGTCGACGACCGGGAACCAGCAGACGCCGTCCATGGTGACGCCGCGGGCGGAGGCCTCCTCGCACTGCTCGAGCACGTACTTCAGCCAGGTGGCGCGGTCCGAGGTGGAGCCGCGCACGTTGGTCTCGGTCAGCATGCACGGCAGCCCGTAGCGCTCCCAGTACTGCTGGATCTGGTCGGCCAGCGGCAGCGGGGTGGGCGTGGGGGCGGCCCCGCCCGCCTCCGAGAAGTTCCACTGGCAGTGCGCGTAGTAGTCCAGCCCGAGCACGTCGATGGTTCCCGCCGGAAGTGTGAGCAGGCGCTCGCCGCCCGCGGGGGCGAGGTCCCGTCCGAGCTGGCTGTCGACGTCGTACCCCCTGCCCAGGAACGCATCGATGGCGAGGAAGCGGCGGTCGTTGGCCATGTCCGCGTACCGCCGGCCCGATTCGTCGGAGCCCGTGTGGAACTCGCAGGTGTCCACCCAGACGTGCCGGGCGCCCGGGAGCAGCTCGCGGTAGAGCCGGCTCGCCTCGGCGACCGCCGGCAGCACGTTGACGAGCAGGTCGACGAAGCTCTCCAGCCCGGAGTGGTACGGCGGCCAGATGGCCTCGTGCCCGCAGAGGAACAGCGTGGAGAACGGCTCGTTGAAGAGCGTGTACTCCTCCACCCAGGGGTAGCGGCGGGCGAAGGCCTCCGCGTACCGGAGGTAGGCCGGGCCGAAGCGGGCGTCGGCGAAGCCGTCGGTCAGCCACGCCGGGTAGCTCGTGTGGTGCACGAGGTCGACGATGGGCCTGAAGCCGTGCTCCCGCAGATGGTTCATCACCTCGTCCGTGGAGGACCAGTCGTAGCTGCCCTCGGTCTCCTCGATACGGTGCCACCGGACGGGGTAGCGCAACCTCGTGATGCCGGATCGGGACAGCAGGGCGAGGTCCTCGCGCCACCGGAGGTCGTGCTCGGTGGTCTCGAAGATGTCCCGGTCGTGCGCGGGCATGAAGGTGCTCTCGAAACCGCCGATGATCTCCAGCGGCGGGCCCTGCCGGGTCACGGTGCCTCCTCCACTGCGGCGCGCCGTGCGCCCAGTTCCTCGTACACGACATCGAGCAGCTCGGCCGCCCTCAGGTTGAGCCGCCGTGACTCGTCGAGGTCCGCGTCGAGCCGGACCACGTCGGCTCTCAGCTGATCCACCTCGGCCCGGAGCGCGCCGAGCTGGTCCGCGAGATCTCCCGGTTCCTCACGTCGCACCGCCATGTCCTCCGCCGTCATCTCCGTCATGTCGTCTCCCTTCTCACGAGCACGCGCCGGACCGTCGCCGCGCCTGCTGGGTCGTCGTCCTGCTCCTCGGCGCTCAGCGAGTACCGGCGCAACTGGTCCTGGAACCTCGTCCGGTCGACGGGCCGGTACTCCGACCAGCTCGCCGACCCCCCCGTGCCGCCCATCCCCACCTCGAGGAACGCCCGGCTCCCGGGTGACGCCAGCAGGTGCTTGATGAGCATCAGCGTGGTGTCCCAGCCGAGCGGACTGAGCGCGTTGAACAGGTGGTTGGCATGCACGTGGACCGGCCCGCCGAGCTCGGCGCACCGCTTCCGCAGGTGCAGCACGGAGCGGGCCATCGTCAGGTTGGCGCGTTCGAACCGGACCGCGCCGTCGTGCCCGAGGTTCTCCTGCGCCCAGGCGAGCGCCGGCCGGCTGTAGTCGACGGCGAGGACCCGGTGGCCGTGGTCGGCCAGGTAGCGGGCGTCCGCGCCGAGCCCGCACCCGAGGTCCAGCACGGTGGAGGACGGCGGCAGCCGGTCCGCCGCAGCGACGGCGAGGCCCGACGGCGCCAGGGACGGTCCGCCCTCGATCTCGGCGCGGTGGTGGTCCTCCCAGTTCTCACGGTCGACGTCGAAGTGGTTGAGCCACCAGTAGTACCGGCGGAACGCGGCGGGCGGGGTGATGAAGCTGAACGTCGGATCGGGCACCTCCCAGGACGGTCCGTAGATCGCGGCGAGCAGTTGCGCCGGCTCCGCGGGACCTGGCAGCAGCCGCCCGTTCACGGGAAGGAGCTTCAGCGGGTGGATCGTGACGGTCTCGGCGCGCTCCCGCGCGTGGAACGTGCCGTAGAACCAGCCGTTGCACTCGAAGTACGTGAAGATGTCGAGGTAGAAGCGGTCCGTCACGGTCCCGCCGGGGAACATCAGCTGCAGGTGGCCGCTGGAGTGCCGCACCACCTCGTAGCCCTGCTCCAGGAGCATCCGCTCGATGCGGAAGCTCTCCAGCACGACGTCGGACGGGTTGGTGTGCGCGCTCAGGTAGGCGAGGTCGGCGTCGTCGTCGTGCGCCATGATGCGGCCGTTGCGGACGGGGCCGAGCAGCGTGCCGCCCGTGACGAACAGCTCGATGCCGAGCGCCCGGCGGAGCACTTGGATGAGGTGTTCCGCCTCGTCGAGGACCTCCTCGATCAGGGCCGCGTCACGGCCCTCGAAGGAGCGGGCGATACGACCCCACTTGTTGACGACCTGCGGGATGCCCGTGCCGGGTTCAGTCAGCTCGAACTCGGATGCGGCGTCGTCGAACGTCACCGTGGACGCGGCTACCTCGATGCCCGCGTGCTCCACGGCGAGGCGGGCGCCGCCTGTGAGGCGCTCGGACAGGGACGGCGGCCACGGGATCGCGAGTTCGCCGGCGTCGCCCGGCGCCGGTGCGCGCACGGTCCAGATCCGCCGTCCACCCAGCAGGACGGAGAGGGCATCACCCGAGGGGATGCGGGCGTCGGTGATCACCAGCCGATGGGTGTCGGCTGTCAGGGCGGCCGCCCTCACCGGACACTTTCGAACTGGGTCGGCAGCGGATCGACCTGCGGCAGGCGGACGTCGAACACCTGTCCCGTGATGTCGGAGGCGAGCACCTGGGCGCTGACGCGCGCGACGTCGGCCGCCTGCACGAGGGTGTGTTCGTCCTCGTGGCCGAAGGCCTTCTCCCGCATCGGGGTGGCCGTGCGGCTGGGGCTGATGCAGTTGACCCGGATGGAGTCAGGGCCCCACTCGTCCGCCAGCGCCTGCGTCAGGTTGACGAGGGCGGCCTTCGTGGCCGAGTACACCGTGTACTTGGCGCGGCCGCGCGTGTAGGAGCTCGACGAGAACAGCAGCAGCGAACCGGAGGACTCGGCGAGGTAGGAGTGGGCTTCCTGGGCGACGACGAACGCGGCCATGAGGTTGACGCCGACGTCGTGCTGGAGCTGTTCGTCGGACAGGTCCACGAGGTCGCCGATCGTGAGGACGCCGGCGGTGAGGACCACGTGGTCGATGCGCCCGAACTGCGCGGCGGCGTCCGCCAGGGCACGCGACACCGAGGTGCGGTCCTCCACGAACGTGCCGCTGCCGGTCCTGCTGTGGCAGACCACGTGCGCGCCCTCGTCCCGCAGCTGGCGGCCGAGCTCGCTGCCGATGCCCGAGCTGCCGCCGAACACGACCACGACGGCATTCCGCAGCGAGGCGGCGGGAAGCGGCACGGGGTCCACGTGCTGGTGCTTGAGCTGGAACAGCTTGTCCGCCAGGTGGATGTCGATGGGGTGCGTGATCTTGATGTTGGCCTCGTGGCCCGGCACCACGATGATCGGGACGTCCGGGCTGTACTTCAGGACGACGGAGCAGTCGTCCGTCGCGGCGAAGGCCGGATCCTCGTGGGCACGGCCGTAGGCCTCCATGAGGGTGTCCCACCGGAACGCCTGGGGCGTCTGCCCGCGGCGGAGTGATGCACGCGGGGGTACCGCGCGGATGATGTCGTGCTCGTCGACCTCGATGATGGTGTCCGCGGAGGGGATCCCGGTGTCGACGGCGTCATAGGTGTCCAGGGCGTCGACGCAGGCACGGATGATGGACGGGTCGACGAGGGGGCGCACGGCGTCATGGAAGACCACCTTCGAGCCCGGGGTCGCGATCTCGCGCAGCGCCAGGTACGAGGTCTCGTTGCGGTCGCGCCCGCCGGGCAGCAGGCCGGAGAGCTTCGGGAAGCGCTCCTTCGTCACGAGTTTCTCCGCCCGGTCCATGCTGCCCGGGTCCATCATGACGATGACCTCGTCGATGAACGGGCACTGCTGGAAGATGTCGACCGTGTGCTCGAGGCTCGTGCGGCCCGCCACGGGCACCAGCTGCTTGGGGATCTCGAGGCCCATGCGCGTACCGATACCGCCGGCGAGGACCACTCCGATCGTTCGTCGTCGGGAGCGTGCCTCGTTGCCCGCTGTGCCTGGTGCGTCCATTCCGCCGGTGATGGTCGACATTGCCGCCCCCTTCGTTCACTTCGTGGTCCTCACAGAATTTAGTAAGCGTACTTACGGCGCCGGTCGCCGGGCAGGAAAACTTCCGCGGACGAATGTCTTGTGCAAGCGCTTGTCCTTTGCCTAGCGTTCGCCCGCAGTTCATCCCGGGGCCACTGCGGGGCCGGAGTCCTTCCCCTGGCGATAGCCTGATCACATGGGAATCCGGGTGCTCGCAGTGGGCCGCAAGCACGAGAGCTGGGTGGCCGAGGGAATCGAGCGCTACGTGAAACGCCTCAAGAAACCGTTCGACCTGTCGTGGCAGCTGATCGCCCACTCGGCGAGGGAGCACGACGCCGCGCGCCGGGAGGAGTCCGAGCGGCTCCTCGCCAGGCTCGGTGACGACTACGTGGTGCTGCTCGACGAGCGCGGCAAGGCCATCGATTCCCCCACGCTCTCGCGGACCCTCCTGCGCCCGCTCGAGTCCTCCCGCAATGTCACAGTGATCATCGGCGGCGCGTACGGCGTCGATGATCACGTGCACCGGCGCGCCGACTTCATCTGGTCCCTCTCCCCGCTGGTGTTCCCGCACCAGCTCGTCCGCCTCATCCTCGCGGAGCAGGTGTACCGCGCCCAGGAGATCGCCGGCGGCCGGTCCTACCACCACGAGTAGGCGTGTAACGATCCCGCCACACCACGCGCCGCCTGCGGGACACCCCGATTCCCGGACGTAGGGTGAGGGCATGACTAGTCTGCTGGGGAGCAAGCGTTGGATGTCGGCCGTCACGGCCGTGGGAGTGATCGCCGTCGTGAGCGGCTGCGCGTCGTCGGGATCGGAGGACGCCGGGGTGACGGCGACCTCGTCACCGTCCTCGTCATCAACCTCTGCATCGGCATCGGCACCGTCGGCTTCGCCGTCGGCCACAGCGGAGTCCTCGGCTGAGCCGACCACCCCGGCGACCCCCGCTCCGACCGCCACGACGGAGAGCGCGACGCCGTCGCCCTCCCCCAGTGCATCCGCGTCGACGCCGGCAGCCGCCGGCGTCTGCACCGCGGCGCAACTCAGCGGCGCCGTCGAGGACCAGGCCGGCGGAGCAGCAGCCGGGAGCGTCTACCGGACGATCGTGCTTACCAACGCATCCGACCAGGAGTGCGTCGTCGACGGGTTCCCCGGTGTGTCCTTCGTCGATGCGTCCGGCACCCAGATCGGCGCCCCCGCGGACCGCGACGGCTCCGCCACGACCCCTGTGGTCCTGGCTCCCGGGGCATCGGCGACGGCCACGCTGCAGCAGACCAACGCCCAGAACTACGGCGACGGGTGCGGCATCACGCCGGCGGCCGGAGTCCGCGTCTACCCGCCGGGCGCCACCGACTCGCTCGTCCTGGCGCAGGAGATCCCGGCATGCTCGGCGTCGTCGATCGTCCTGATGACCGTCGGAACGCTCCAGCCCGCCGCCTAGCCGCGCGAACCGCCCGGTACTGCGCGCGCGGCCCGAGCCGCCGTAGCCGCCACGCTGCGAGGACGAGAAACGCCGAGGTGGCCAGCGCGAGCCCCAGCGTCAGCCACGGCAGAGCCGCCGCGATGGCGACGACACCGAGGACGGCCGCGACTCCACCCGCGGTGACCATGACGTGGGCCCGTTCCAACTGCCCGTACACCGCAAGACCGACCCCGAGCACCACCCAGGCCCCGAGTCCGTGGAAGGCCTCCACGGCACCGCCGACGAGTGCGCCCAGTTCGACGGCGACGCCGAGCACCAGATAGCCGCCCGGAGGAGCGGCAAGCGCCGGAGGGTGGGAGACGAGCCAGGGAGCAGCCACCAGGATCAGCACCAGGGTGCTCACCACGAAATAGGCCGCCGTCCGCCGCGTGTCGCCGTCGACCACGAGCGCCGTCACGGCTCCGCCGAGGAAGAGAGCCCCGATCCCTGCGACCGGGACCCAGTTGTTGGCCACGTCCCCGCGGGGCGCGGCAGGCTGGGCCTCCCCGGTCCCGGCTCCCATGCGTCGCCTCTCCGTCGGTGGTTCCGTCGTTCGTTCCGTCGTTCGTTCCGTCGTTCGTTCCGTACGCCGTCCTACGCAACGTACTCCCTCTCCGCCGGCCTGTCGCAGGACGTGGTCCGGTGCGGCGGCACCGGATGGAGTGTCGGTGCGCTGGGGCAGAATGAAGAAGTGACGCAGGTACTGACGAGGTTCACCCCCGCAACCCACGAGTGGTTCGCGGGAGCCTTCGCCGAGCCCACCCCGGCTCAGGAGGGCGCCTGGTCCGCGATCTCCGCCGGGTCGAACGCCCTCGTCGTCGCGCCCACCGGATCCGGCAAGACCCTCGCCGCCTTCCTCTGGGCGCTGGACCGGCTGATCGCCTCCGGTGAGGGCAGCGGCGATCCCGACGTCCTCGACCCTGCGGCGAAGGGCGGCAAGGCATCGCCGAAGAAGCCGAAGCGCAGCACCCGGGTGCTCTACATCTCGCCGCTGAAGGCCCTCGGCGTCGACGTCGAGCGGAACCTGCGGGCGCCCCTGATCGGCATCACGCAGACGGCGAAGCGCCTCGGACTGCCCGCGCCGAGCATCACCGTGGGCGTCCGCTCGGGCGACACCCCACAGGCCGAGCGCCGCGCGATGCTCACGCGTCCCCCGGACATCCTCATCACCACCCCCGAATCGCTGTTCCTCATGCTCACCTCGAAGGCGCGCGAGACGCTGATGGAGGTGGACACCGTCATCATCGACGAGGTGCACGCCGTCGCCGGGACCAAGCGCGGCGCCCACCTCGCCGTCTCCCTCGCGCGGCTCGACGCACTGCTGGAGAAGCCGGTGCAGCGCATCGGTCTCTCGGCCACGGTGGAGCCGAAGGAGACCGTGGCCCGCTTCCTCTCCGGCAACGCCCCGGTGGAGATCGTCGCGCCGCCGTCGAAGAAGCAGTGGGATCTCACCGTCACCGTACCGGTCGAGGACATGACGGAGCTCGGCGGAGCTGCGGCCAACACCGACGACGACGGCGACGCCGTACCGCAGGCGAGCATCTGGCCGCATGTGGAGGAGAAGATCGTGGACCTCATCGAGGCGAACCAGTCCACGATCGTGTTCGCGAACTCGCGGCGGCTCGCCGAGCGCCTCACTGCCCGGCTCAACGAGATCCACGCCGAACGCCTGGAACGCGACGCCGCCTGGGCCGCCGGTGGCATGCCGGACGCCGCCGAACCAGCCGCGAGCTCGCCGTCGTTCGCGCACACCACTGCAACCCCGGCGCAGATGATGGCGCAGGCGGGCCAGAGCGCCGGCGCCGAGGCGCTCCTGGCCCGGGCCCACCACGGCTCGGTGTCCAAGGACCAGCGCGCACTCATCGAGGACGATCTCAAGTCGGGACGCCTGCGCTGCGTCGTGGCGACCAGCTCCCTGGAGCTCGGGATCGACATGGGCGCCGTGGACCTCGTGGTGCAGGTCGAGTCACCGCACTCCGTGGCCAGTGGCCTGCAGCGCGTGGGCCGCGCCGGACACCAGGTGGGCGAGGTCTCGCAGGGAGTCCTGTTCCCCAAGCACCGGGGGGACCTCGTCAACACCACGGTCACGGTGGAGCGCATGCTCGCGGGGAAGATCGAGCCCCTCTACATCCCCACCAACCCGCTGGACATCCTCGCCCAGCAGACCGTGGCCGCCGCGGCGCTGGGCACCATCGACGTCGAGGAATGGTTCGACGTCGTCCGCGCATCGGCCCCGTTCGCCACGCTGCCGCGATCCGCGTTCGATGCCACGCTCGACCTGCTCGCGGGCCTGTACCCCTCGGACGAGTTCGCCGAGCTGCGCCCCCGCATCATCTGGGACCGCGTGGAGGGCACCATCACCGGCCGGCCCGGTGCGCAGCGCCTGGCCGTCACCTCGGGCGGCACCATCCCGGACCGGGGCCTCTTCGGGGTGTTCCTCGTCGGCTCGGAGGGCGAGGGTCCGCGTGCCGGCGGCCGCCGCGTCGGCGAGCTCGACGAGGAGATGGTCTACGAGTCGCGCGTGGGCGACGTCTTCGCACTCGGCGCCACGAGCTGGCGCATCGAGGAGATCACGCACGATCGTGTGCTGGTCTCCCCCGCCTTCGGGCAACCCGGCAAGCTGCCGTTCTGGAAGGGTGATTCTCTAGGACGGCCCGTGGAACTCGGCCGGGCGCTGGGCGCCTTCAACCGGGAGATGTCCGGTGGCACCGTGGAGCAGGCGCAAGAGCGTTGCGCGAGGATCGGACTGGACGACTGGGCTTCCGGCAACCTCATCACCTACCTGACGGAGCAGCGCGAGGCCACCGAAGTGGTCCCGAGTGACCGGACCCTGGTGGTGGAGCGATTCCACGACGAGCTCGGCGACTGGCGCGTGGTGCTGCACAGCCCCTTCGGCATGCCCGTGCATGCCCCCTGGGCCCTGGCGGTCGGCGCGCGGCTCGAGCAGCGCTACGGCATGGACGGCTCCGCGATGGCGTCCGATGACGGCATCGTGCTGCGGGTACCGCTCATGGACGACGAACCCCCCGGAGCGGACCTCTTCCTCTTCGACGCCGAGGAACTCGACGGCATCGTCACCGCAGAGGTGGGCGGCTCGGCCCTGTTCGCGTCACGCTTTCGGGAATGCGCAGCGCGCGCCCTCCTGCTGCCGCGCCAGAATCCCGGAAAACGATCACCGCTATGGCAGCAACGTCAACGTTCCGCGCAGCTGCTGGACGTCGCGAAGAAGTACCCCACCTTCCCCATCGTGCTCGAAACCGTCCGCGAGGTCCTGCAGGACGTCTACGATCTCCCTGCCCTGAAGGAGCTCGCGGCGTCCCTCGAACGCCGGGAACTGCGCATCGTGGAGGTGACCACGCAGCAGCCCTCCCCCTTCGCCCGGTCCATGCTCTTCGGCTACGTGGCGTCCTTCCTCTACGAGGGCGATTCCCCGCTCGCCGAGCGGCGTGCCGCTGCTCTCTCCCTCGATCCCACCCTCCTCAACGAGCTGCTGGGGCGCGCCGAGCTCCGTGAGCTGCTGGACGCCCGGGTGATCGCCGAGACGGAGCTGGAGCTCCAGCGGTTGAAGCCGGACCGGCTGGCGCGTGGGCTGGAGGGTGTCGCGGATCTGCTGCGGCTCCTCGGCCCGTTGACGGTGGAGGAGATCAGCCAGCGGCTGGAGGCTCCCGGGGAGGACCGACCCGCTGCGGGTCGGTCCGCAGGGCAGGACCCCGCCGCACCGAGTGCTGCCCTGCAGATGGCCGATCATGGGGCTGGTGCCCACGGCAACGGCGCCGACGGCACCGATCACATCAGTGCCGGTGGAGGGGAGCCCACGGACGAGGAGTTGCTCGCCACCACCACGCAGCCCGCGCCGACTCCGGGCCGGGCCTCCCCCGAGGTGGTGCGCGGGCACGTCGCCGCCCTGGTGAAGGCGAACCGAGCGCTGACCGTCAACATCGCCGGGGCGGAACGCATCTCCGCCGTCGAGGATGCCGCCCGCCTGCGCGACGCGATCGGTGTACCGCTTCCCATGGGTATCCCGCTCGCATTCATCGAACCCGTCGCCGATCCCCTCGGGGACCTCGTGGGCCGCTACGCCCGCACCCACGGTCCGTTCACCGCAGCGGAGGCCGCCGCCCGGTTGGGCCTCGGCGTCGCCGTCGTCGCCGGAGCCCTGCAGCGGCTCGCCGGCGCCGGCCGCGTGGTGGAGGGCGAGTTCCGGCCCGCCGAGGCGACACCGGTGCTCGACATCTCCGCCGAATCCGGGGCGGCACCGGGCACCATCACCGTGCACACCCCCGCCTCGAGCGAATGGTGTGACGCCGAGGTGCTCCGCCGCCTCCGCCGCCGATCCCTCGCAGCGCTGCGCCAGGAGGTGGAACCGGTGGACCCGTCCGCGTACGGCAGGTTCCTCCCGGCGTGGCAGCACATCGGATCGAACCTCCGTGGGCTCGACGGCGTGATCACGGTGATCGACCAGCTCTCCGGCGTGCCGATCCCGGCCTCCGCCTGGGAGCCACTGATCCTGGCGCAGCGCGTGGCCAACTACACGCCCGCGATGCTGGACGAGCTGACGGCCACGGGCGAGGTGCTGTGGTCCGGGGCGGGCTCGCTCGCCGGGAACGACGGCTGGATCGCCCTGCACCTGGCCGAGAACGCGTCCCTCACGCTGCGCCCCGACCCCACCTTCGAACCGTCCGCCCTGCACACGGCGCTGCTCGACTCCCTCTCCGGGGGTGGCGGATACTTCCTCCGGCAGCTCACCAACCTGCTGGACGTGCAGGAGCCCGTCGCGGACACCGCCGTGGTCACCGCCCTCTGGGACCTCGTGTGGGCCGGCCGCATCAGTAACGACACCTTCACCCCGGTGCGCTCGCTCCTCGCCAACGGCAAGACCGCACACAAGCAGAAAGCCGTACCGGCGCGCGCCCGCACCTCCCGCGCGGGCAGGCTGGGCCGGGCTCCCGGGAAGTCGCTCACGGGCGCTTCGATGCGGCTGAACGCAGCGGACGGTGCCGGCGACGGCTACCAGCGACCCACCCCTCCCCTGGCGGCCGGACGCTGGAACATGCTGCCCGCCACGGAGTCCGAGACCACACTGCACGCGCACGCCCAGGCCGAGCTGCTGCTGGACCGGTATGGCGTGGTGACGCGCGGCGCCGTGGGGAACGAAGGTATCCCCGGTGGCTTCGGGCTCATGTACAAGGTGCTGGCGCGGCTCGAGGAGATGGGCCGGTGCAGGAGGGGCTACTTCATCGAGCAGCTCGGCGCCGCCCAGTTCGCCGTGCCCGCCACGGTGGACCGCCTGCGCTCCTTCAGTGCGGACAACCAGCTGCCCACGGCGCAGGACGTGCTCGGCGGGGAGGCCCCTCCGAGGAAGGCCGTCGCACTCGCCGCCACGGACCCCGCCAACCCCTACGGTGCGGCCCTCGGCTGGCCGCAGGCCGACGGCGGCCACCGGGCAGGCCGGAAGGCCGGCGCCCTCGTGGTGCTCGTCGACGGCGCCCTCGCGCTGTACGTCGAACGGGGCGGAAAGACCCTCCTGACCTTCACCGAGGACGTCGACGTGCTGCGCTCGGCCGCGCTGGCGCTGGTGACGGTCATCCGACGGGGTGCAGCGGACAAGATGGCCCTCGAGAAGGTCAACGGCGGCGAGATCCTCGACACCGACATCGGCAGGGCACTCGCGGATGCCGGCTTCTACACGACGCCGAGGGGGTTGAGGATCCGTGCCTGAGGGGGATACCGTCTGGCGGGCGGCGCGTGAGCTGCACCGGGCGCTGGCCGGGAAGGTCCTGACCCGCTGCGACATCCGGGTTCCGCGCTTCGCCACGGTCGACTTCACCGGCTCCACGGTGCAGGAGGTCGTCGCCCGCGGGAAGCACCTGCTGATCCGCGGCGGGGGCGACGACGGCTGGGACATCCATTCGCATCTCAAGATGGAGGGCCTCTGGCACGTCTACGCCCGAGGGGAGAAGTGGCGGAGACCCGCGTTCAAGGCACGGTGCATCCTCGGGACGGAGGACGCCGTCGTCGTCGGGTTCGAACTCGGCTTCCTGCGTGTCATCGCGCGCGCCGAGGAGGAGGACGCCGTCGGGTTCCTCGGACCGGACCTCCTCGGGCCCGACTGGGACCCCGATGAAGCGCTGCGCCGCCTGCGGGAACAGCCGGACCGGCCCATCGGCCTGGCGCTGCTCGACCAGCGCAACCTCGCGGGCATCGGCAACGTCTACCGCTGCGAGCTGTGCTTCCTCGCCGGCGTCCACCCGCTGACCCCGGTGGCCGAGGTGCCCAACCTCCCGCGCATGGTCGAGCTCTCCAAGAAGCTCCTCGAGGCGAACAAGGAACGCAGTACCCGTGCCACCACCGGGCAGCTGCGGGGCAATACCCTGTGGGTCTACGGGCGTTCCCGGCGGGGCTGCCTGCGCTGCGGCACCCCCGTGGCGCTGGAGCAGCTCGGCGACTCGGACACCGAGCTGCGCGAGCTGTACTACTGCCCGCACTGCCAGCCCCGATTGGAGACGGCAGATGCACGGGCACTACCCTGACGGAGTGGATGCAACGGAACGGCCGGCGCGCTGATGGCCATGGCGTCACCCCTGCCCGTGCGCAACGGCGTCAATGCCACCCGGCTCCGCCTGCCCTCCGAGGGCCCGTGGGAGACGGCGCTGGAGTACATCCTCGACCGGTTCGACCACGTCGACCCCGAGGGCATCGGCGAGCGCTTCGACCGCGGCGAGGTGATGGCGCTCGGCGGCGAGGTCCTGACCCGTTCCACCCCCCTCGGTGAGCACACCTTCGTCTGGTACTACCGCGAGCTGCCCGTCGAGGAACGCCTCCCGGTGGAGCTGTCCATCCTGCACCGGGACAACCACCTGCTCGTCGTCGACAAGCCGCACTTCCTGCCCACCACGCCCGGCGGCATGTACGTCGCCGAGTCGGCGCTCGTGCGGCTGCGCGTGGAACTCGGCCTGCCGGACCTCATCCCCATGCACCGGCTGGACCGCATGACGGCCGGGATCCTCATGTTCTCCATCGATCCCGGGACCCGCGGCGCCTACCAGCTCCTCTTCGAGAACCGACGCATCACCAAGGAGTACCGCGCGGTGGCGCCCGTGCGGCCCGAGCTGCGCCTCGACGTCGAACCACTCGACGTCCGGAGCCGGATCGTGAAATCCCGCACCTACCTCCTGGCCCAGGAGGTCGAGGGCCCCCCGAACACGCTCACCACGGTCAGCCTGATCGACCGGCGCGGCGACCTGGGGCTGTACCGGCTGCAACCGCACACCGGGAAGACGCACCAGCTCCGGCTCCACATGGCGTCGCTCGGACTCGGCATCATCAACGACCCGTTCTACCCCGTCCTGCATCCGCAGGCACCCGACGACTACGGCAGGCCGCTGCAGCTCCTGGCGCACAGCATCGCGTTCACCGACCCCCTGGATGGCTCGGACCGGCGGTTCACCTCCGGACTCACCCTCGCCGAATTCGCCTGACGTCCCCTCGCACCCTCGGAGATCCCGGTCCGGATCCGAGGCGCGGACGGTAGATTTGCAGCGTGGACCTGCCCGGTACCGACATTCCTGCACCGCTCTACCTCCTCGTCATGGTGGCCGTCATCTTCGTCGACGTGGTGCTTCCGGTGGTGCCCTCGGAACTGATGGTCATCGGCGCCGGGACCATGTCGGCCCACGGCATGCTCCTCCTCCCGTTCGCGCTCGTCGCCGCCTTCGCGGGCAGCTGGCTCGGGGACGTCGCCGTCTTCCTGCTGTTCCGGCGCAAGCTCACGCATTTCCTCGACCGTTTCCGATGGGGCCGTTCCGTCCATCGCGGTCTGCGCAGGGCCATCGACAAGGCCGGCACCTCGCCCACCTACGCAGCCGTCGTCGCCGTGCGTTTCCTCCCCGGCGGTCGGACGGCGAGCATGGCCGCCGCCGGGATCGCGGAGCTCCCACTCCGGCCGTTCATGCTCGCGGCGGCTGCGGGAGGTGTGCTGTGGACGGCATGGCTGGTCGGCCTCGGCTTCGTCGCGGGCGCGTCCACGGGGCTGCCGGCAGGGGTCAGTGCGCTGCTGGGAATGGCTGTCGGTACGCTGGTGGGAGCGATCACGGCGGCAGTCCTCGCCCTGAAGAAACACCGGAAGGCCAAAAAAGCGCATGAGCACCCCGACGAACCCGGGACCCAGGCTCCCTGAGAGGCCGGTTCGGCCCCCGATGGCAGCCTCCGACGCCCCGGTCGAGGAGCCGCGGCCGGGCACGGCAGGTGTCCTCGAGCGGCTGAAGGCCGCTCAGCCGCGCACCACGGCGACCACAGACGACGACGGTCCTGCCGAAGCAGCATCGGGCGAAGCCGCATCGGGCACCGCCGCCCGAGCGACGGCGAACCAGGCGACGGCGAACCGGACGATGGCGAACCAGGCGACGGCGAACCGGACAACGGCGAACCGGGCGACGGCGCACCAGGGAGCAGGGCATCGGGCGCCGGTCGACGGTCCGCCCTCGGGACGGCGGTCGCTACCCGGGATCGTGGGATCGGCCACGGGAGCTGCCCGCGAGGCGCTCCGCTCCGTGACGGGGTCGACCGGCGGGGACCGCGACAGGGCCGGTGCCTCCGCGGAGCGTCTCCGCGTCGCCGCCGGCAGGGCGCGGGTCGCCGCGGGCGTGACGGGCAAGGCGCTCGGCCGCCACGGGGGTGCCGCCGTCCGTCACGTCGGTACCTGGGACCCGGATCTCGTCCGGCAGTCCGCGGTGACGCTGTGCGCCGTGGCCTGCATCCTGGGCTCCGCGTCGGGCGTCGGCGCCTTCGGCGGTCCGTCCATCCGCGACGCCGCCGGCGGAGCGTTCGCCCCGGACGCGACACTGCTCGCGCCGTCGTCGGCGGCCTTCTCCATCTGGAGCGTCATCTACGCGGGCCTCGTGGCGTACACGGTGTTCCAGTGGCTGCCGGCACAGCGTCGGCGTGAGCGGCACCGGAGGCTCGGCTGGACCGTCGCGGCCTCGATGCTCCTCAACCTCGCCTGGATCCTCAGCGCACAGGCCGACCAGCCGGTGCTGAGCCTCGTGGTCATCCTGCTGCTGTTCTTCGCGCTGCTGGTGGCCATCCAGACCCTGAACGACCACCCCGGCGAGACGCGGTTCGAAGGAGCCGCCGTCGACACGCCGATCGGTCTCTATCTCGGCTGGGTGCTCGTCGCGACGGCGGCCAACGCGGCGGCGTTCTTCACGGCCACCGGGATCGACCTGTTCGGGTGGAAGGGCACCACCTGGGCGATCCTCGGCATCATCACGGTCCTCATGACAGCGGCCGTGGTGTGCTCGACGGACCGGGGCCGGCTCTCGGTAGCCGCCGCGACGTGCTGGGGGCTGCTGTGGATCGCCGTCGAACGCATGCTCGGCGAGCCTTTCGCGGTCGACGTCGCCTTCGTGTCCGCCATGGCGATCTTCCTGCTGCTGATCACCGCGGGCTCCCGCCGGCACCGCGTGGACCACGCGTACCGCCGCTGGCTCCGTGCCGAGGAGGACGCACAGCGCGAACCCCTCGACCTCCTCGGCGACGACTACGAGGACACGCGCTACTAGGCGGCCGGCAGGCCCGCCTGGCCCTCGTCGCCGACGGTCACGGCGATCTTGCCGCGCACGTGTCCCTCGATGCTGCTGCGGAAGGCGTCTGCCGCGCGCTCCAGCGGGAAGGTCTCCGCGAGGACGGGCTTCACGCTGCCGGCCTCCACGAGTTCAGTCAGGGCCAGCAGGTCCTCCGGGTCGGGCCGCACGAAGATGTAGCGCCCGCCCTCGTCCTTGATCCCTGCATCGACCACGGAGGCTACCCGCCCCGGAGTCCTCAGGTGCTCGAGGGAGACCGGCAGGTCGTCCCCGCCCACGAAGTCGACGACGGCGTCGAGCCCCTCGGGAGCCGCGACGGTGATGCGGTCCGCGAGTCCCTCGCCGTAGGTCAGCGGCTCGGCACCGAGAGAACGCAGGAAGTCGTGGTTCTTCTCGGACGCCGTGGCCAGCACGCGCGCGCCCCAGGCGGTCGCGATCTGAATGGCGTAGGTCCCCACGCCGCCGGCACCGTTGTGCACGAGCACGGTATCGCCCTCCCCTGCACCGACGGCCCGGAGGGCCTGGTAGGCGGTGAGCCCGGCGAGCGGCATGGTGGCGGCCTCGGCCCATGACACGTTGCGCGGCTTGCGGGCGAGCGTCCGGACCGGAGCAGCCACCTGCTCCGCGAAGGTCCCCAGCCCGACGGTGTCCATCCGGACGTAGCCGATCACCTCGTCGCCGGCCTGGAACTCGGTGACGGACGGGCCGGGCTGGACGACGACGCCGGCGACGTCCCAGCCCGGGACCACCGGGAAGTAGGTGGGCAGGGCGCCATCGAGGTGACCGCCCGTGATCTTCCAGTCGACCGGGTTGACCGAGGCCGCACGGACCTCGACGAGCACGGAGTCCGGTCCGACCTTCGGGTCGGGCTGTTCGCCGTACTGGAGGACGTCAGGATCGCCGTACCGCTCGTAAAACACTGCCTTCATGGTGCTCCTCTGGTTGAACCGGCCCTGAGGCCTGCTTCTCCGCTTCCAGAGGCGGCAACCGGCACCCTCCGGCGGGTATTCCCGCGGGGCATCACCGGGCGCCACGACTCGCGGCGTCCGGGCCGCGTGTCAGCCCGTGTTCCGCATCCCCGCGGCGACGCCGTTGATGGTGATCAGCATGGCCCGCTGCAGCTGCCCGTCGGGCTCGCCGGCCTCTGCCCGCACGCGGCGCAGCAGCTCCACCTGCAGGTAGGAGATGGGGTCGAGGTACTGGTCGCGCACCGCGAGGGAGCGCTTGAGCACGGGCTGGTCGTCGAGCAGCTCGTGCTCCCCCGTGAGCAGCCGGATCTCGGCCAGGGTCAGCTCGTACTCCTCCCGGATCACGCCGAAGAGGTGCTGCAGGTCGCCCGGCACGAGGGCCTCGACGTAATGCGCGGCGATCTCGAGATCGGTCTTGGCGAGCGTCATCTCCACGTTCGAGACGACGGTACGGAAGAAGTGCCATCGGCCGAGCATCTCGGCGAGCAGCCCTTCGTGCCCCGCCTCCCGCGCCGCGCGCAGGCCGGAGCCGACGCCGAACCAGCCCGGGACGATCTGCCGGGACTGCGTCCACCCGAACACCCACGGGATGGCGCGGAGTCCGCCGAGCCCGCTGCCGGAGTCGGGCCGCTTGGACGGGCGCGAGCCGATGTTGAGCGAGCCGAGCTGCTCCACGGGCGTCGACGCGAGGAAGTACGCCGGCAGGTCCTCGTGGTCGATGAGCGAGCGGTACCGCGCGAACGCCGCATCGGAGACCGTCTCCATCACCTCGGCCCAGCGGCCGCGCTCGTCGTCGGACGTACGCGGCGTGCGGTGCAGGGCGGAGCCCTGCATGACCGCGGCCAGGGACAGCTCGAGGTTCTCGCGGGCCAGGGCCGGAAGCGAGTACTTGTCGCTGATGACCTCGCCCTGCTCGGTGAACTTGATCTCGCCCTCGAGGACGCCGTTCGGCTGGGCGAGGATGGCGTCGTACGTCGGGCCGCCACCGCGGCCCACCGACCCCCCACGCCCGTGGAACAGGCGGAGGCGGACACCGTGCTTCGCGGCGACGTCGCGCAGGCGCCGCTGGGTCTTGTGGATCTCCCAGAGGCTCGTGAGCACGCCGGACTCCTTGTTGGAGTCGGAGTACCCCAGCATGACCTCCTGCAGGTCGCCGCGGAGCCGCACCACCTCGCGGTACGTCGGATCGGACAGGAGGGTGTCCACGATCTCCGCCGAGACGCGGAGCTCGTCCACCGTCTCGAGCAGCGGGGCGAAGCCGATCTTCGCGAAGGCACCGGAGTCCGGGCTGCCCGAGCCGTCGCCGACCACGTCGAGAAGGCCCGCTTCGCGCGCCAGCACCACGGGGGCGAGGACGTCGTCGGCGCCGCGGGTCATGGAGACGATGTAGGTCTCGATGACGTCCGGCCCGTAGGTCTCCAGCGCCGAGGCGATCTCGCGGAAGACGTCGAAGGTACGTCGCGCGCCGTCGTCGAGCGGCGGGTTGACCGCCGCCAGCGGTCGCCGCGAGGCCAGCTCGCGGGACAGCGCCCGGCGGCGCCCCTCCCGGTCCAGGTCGAGGTAGGGGACCTCCAGCTCGCCGAGCCGGTCGGCGAGCTGCGCGACGACGTCGTGGTGCATGTCGGCGTGCTCACGGATGTCGAGGGTCGCCAGGTGCAGGCCGAAGGAGGAGATGACGCGCGACGCCGTGGCGAGGGCTCCGTCGGCAGCCAGGCCCCCCGCGTTCCGCCGCAGCGAGTCCCCCACGAGCTCGAGGTCGGCCAGGACCTGGGCGGTGTCGTTGTAGTCGCGACCTGGCTCGTGCGCCGTCTGCTGCTGGACACGCGCCGCCGTGTTGAGCAGCTTCGCCTTCACGCAGGTCAGCTTGAGCCGGTACGGCTCCTGGGCGTTCAGTTCCAGCACGCGCCTGTCGAGGCGTGGCAGGTTGGCGAGATCCTTCTCGATCGACGCCGTCAGCTCGGGTGAGGCACCCACGATCGTGGTCGACGACGAGAGCGACGAGATCAGCCGGTCGAGAAAGTGGATGGCGATGCGGACGGCCTGCTGGTTCTGGATCTGCAGGATCTCGCGGGTCACGGAAGCCGTGACATTGGGGTTGCCGTCCCGGTCGCCGCCGATCCACGACCCGAACCTCAGCGGCGCACCACCCGCGGGAAGGGCGACGCCGTGGTCCGCGAGGAGGTCCGAGAGGTCCTCCAGCAGTTCCGGCATCGAGGTGGTGAGGATGTTCCCCAGGTAGTAGATGGCGTTGCGGGCCTCGTCGATCGGCGTGGGCCGCACCTGCCGCAGCTCGTCGGTCTGCCAGATGAGGTCGATCACCTCGGCGAGCCGGCGGTCCTGCCGGCGGCGCTGCTGGGATCCCTCCGCCGTCGACTCCGCGAGGATGTCGGACAGCCGGCGCAGCTTGTCCAGCACGGAGCGGCGCGACGCCTCGGTGGGATGGGCCGTGAACACGGGGCGGACGTCGAGCTCCCGGACGACGTCGGCGAGAGCATCCGGACCGGCGTCGGACGCGATGCGGGAGACGGTCTGGGCGAGCCAGCCGTCCTCCTCGGACCGCGTCCGCAGGCCGCGCACGCGGTGCACCTGCTCGGCCGCGTTGGCGAGGTGGAAGTACGCGGCGAAGGCCCGGACCAGTTCGGTGGCCTGACCGATGGGCAGGGCCGCGAGGAGTTCGCGGACCTGCTCGGCAAGTGCCGCGCGCCCGGCGGCGTCGTCCCCGCTGCCCGACTCCTTGGACTGCTTCGTGAGGAGGCGTACCCGCTCCACGAGGTCGAGGAGCTCCTGTCCGTGCTGCCGCACGAGGGACTCGCCGAGGAGGGTGCTGACGCGCCGGACATCGGCGCGCAGGTCGGAACTGATGTCGCCCACCGTCTCGCTGAACTGGTCGGCGGCACGCGCGGGGGACACTTCGAGGGGCACTGTCACAACAGCCTGCTTTCAGGGCACGGAAAACGGGGCGTATGCGGCACTGGATACGACGGATTGCTGTTGGGATACTACCCAGTGATGTGGCGTGGGCCTCACCACGTCCGTCATGTGAACGCCGGCGCCGCCCTGCTGCGGCCTGGGACGGCCCGGCCCCGCAACCACCGCGGGTTCGTGCACGGCATTGATCAGCCGAACGGCGCGGACGACGGCGTGTCGCCGCCCGACACGCACTTCCCGCCCAAAACGCGTGCAGGAAGCGGCAGCTCGCGTCCGCCGTCGCCGCACCGGGTCAGGCGAACGCCGAGATGCCCGTCAGTGCCCTGCCCACGATCAGGCTGTTGATCTCGTAGGACCCCTCGTAGGTGTAGACCGCCTCGGCGTCCGCGAAGATCTTGGCCATCCCGTAATCGGTCACGATGCCGTTGCCGCCGAGGATCCCCCGTCCCAGCGCGACGGTCTCCCGCATCCGGGCCGTGGTGAAGGACTTGGCGAAGGCGGCCTGCGCCATGTCGGAGGCACCCTGCCCCTGCAGCTGGGCGATGCGCGCCATGACGCCGAGGCTCGCCGTCGTGTTGCCCATCATGGTGACGAGCTGGTCCTGGATGAGCTGGAACCCTGCGATCGGTCGGCCGAACTGGTGTCGCTCGAGGGCGTACTGCCGGGCGACGTCGAACGCGGCCAGCTGCTGGCCGACGGCCTGCCAGCCGACGAGGATCCGTGAGCCCAGCAGGAGCTGCCGGGTGTCGTTGAAGGACTCGATGCCGGCGAAGCGGTCCGCCTCCGGGATGCGCACGTCGGTCAGTGTGACGTCGGCGTTCTGGACCGTCCGCAGCGCCGTCTTGTTGGCGATCGCCGTCCGGGTCACACCGGGCAGCGTGGCGTCGAGGATGAAGCCGCGCACTCCGCCGGTCTCGGTATCGCGCGCCCAGAGCAGCATGTAGTCGCAGAACGTCCCGTTGCCGATCCAGCGCTTCGCGCCGTTGACGACCCAGGTGTCGCCGTCGCGCGTGGCGGTGGTCGTCATGCCACCGGCGACGTCGGACCCGTGCTCCGGTTCGGTCAGGGCGAAGGCGCCGGTGATCCTCAGGTCCATCGCGTCCTGCAGGAGCCGCGCCTTCTGGTCGTCGCTGCCGAAGGTGTGCAGGGCCTCGACGAAGAGGTCGTGGTGGACCATGAAGAACGTCGCGATCGAGGTGTCGGCGCGGGTGAGCTCGGCGATCACCAGTCCGCTGAACAGGTGGCTGTACCCCTGCTGCACGGGCGTGCTGAGGTTCAGCGCCGCCAGCCCGGGCAGGAGTTCGTGCGGGAATTCGGCCCGGTTCCACCATTCGACGGCGCGCGGCGAGACGTCCTTGGCGAGGAAGTCCCGGACGTCCTGGAGTTTCTCCCGTTCGGAGGTCGCCAGGAGGGACTCGAAGCCGAGGAAATCGGCGGTGGGCAGCGGGCTCTCCATCGAGCCGTCCTTTCGATCGAGCTGAGACCGGGGGTGGTGCGCTGGAGCTACTTCGGCGCCATGCGGATGGCGCCGTCGAGGCGGATCGTCTCGCCGTTGAGCATCTGGTTCTCGACGATGTGAGCGGCGAGCGCGGCGTATTCGACGGGCTTGCCGAGGCGGGACGGGTGCGGGACCTGGGCGCCGAGGGAATCCTGGGCCTCCTGGGGCAGGCCCGCCATCATGGGTGTCTCGAAGATGCCCGGGGCGATCGTCACGACGCGGATCAGGGAGCGGGCGAGTTCCCGGGCGATGGGCAGGGTCATGGCAGCCACGCCGCCCTTGGAGGCCGAGTACGCAGGCTGTCCGATCTGGCCGTCGAAGGCGGCGACGGAGGCGGTGTTGATGATGACGCCGCGCTCCTCGGATCCTCCGAGACCGCTGACCGTGGCGGTGGCCGCCATCGCCTCGGCTGCGAGCCGGATCACGTTGAAGGTGCCGACCAGGTTGACGGTGATGACGCGGGCGAACTGTTCGAGCGGCAGGACCCCGTCCCGTCCCAGGACCTTGCCCGGCGTGGCGATGCCGGCGCAGTTGACGACGATCCGCAGCGGGCCGAGTTCCGTGGCCGCGGCGACTGCCGCCTGGACCTGGGCAGGATCGGCGACGTCGGCGGCGACGAAGCGGACCCGGTCCCCCGAGGGGTCGAGTTCCGCGGCGGCGTCGGTCCCGGCGGACTGCGGGAGGTCGACCAGCAGCACCGACGCGCCGTCGTCGAACAGTCTGCGGGCGGTGGCGAGACCGAGTCCCGAGGCCCCGCCCGTGACGAGGGCGACCGCTCCGCTGATGTCCATGCCTGATCCTTCCGCCCGGCGAGGACCGCCGTCGGTCCTCCGGCCCAGCGTACTGTGACGTGGCCCACTGCGCACCCGGACGGCGATCGGTTGCGCATCCTGCCCAACCAGGACCCCTCCCGGTGTGGCTAGGGTGGTCACATGCCCATCCCTGACGAGGCGGCCGCGCAGGCCGCGCAGAGCGTCCGGCACCTGTTCGCCCGGCGGAGCCTCCGCGTCCCCGGGACGCGGCTCGGCGCCATCGCCTTCCCGCCACCGGCCGGCGCCCGGAACCACTGGCACTACTGGTGGCAGGCGCACTTCCTCGACTGCCTCCTCGACGAGCACCTCCGGGATCCCACCGGGGATGCCCTCTCCGAGGCGCGGAAGCTGGCCCGCGGCGTGTGGCTGCGCAACGGCGGACGATGGCGCAACTCCTACTACGACGACATGGCCTGGCTCGCGCTGGCCCTCCAGCGCCTCGATGCGATGGAGGGTCGACGGCGGCCCCGGCGCCGCGTGCGCGTCCTCGGGGCTGCACTCCGGTCGGCCCATACGGAGGACCTGGGCGGCGGGGTCTACTGGAACACCACCCGCGACTACAAGAACACCCCCACCACGGCGCCCGCCGCCCTCTTCTTCGCACGCGGCGGGGAGGGCGCCCGGGCGCAGGAACTGCTCGACTGGCTGAGGGACCGGCTGTTCGATCCCGGCACCGGGCTCTACCTCGACGGCGTGAAGGCCGACGGCCGGGTGGAGCGGTCCCTGCACACCTACAACCAGGGGACCGTGCTGGGCGCGCTCGTCGCGGTCGGCGGTCCGGAGAACCTGCGGCACGCGGCGGACCTGGTGGAGGCGGTCGCCCGGGGCGTCGCGGACGACGACGGCGTGCTGCCGCTCGGCTCCGGGGGTGATGGCGGGCTCTTCACGGGGATCCTCGCGCGCTATCTGGCGCAGGCGGCGTCGGCGGACATCGGGGGGACGGCCGCGGCGACGGCGCGCGCGCTCCTCGGGGCGACGGCGGACCGGATCTGGGCCGACCGGCTGGCCGTCGACCGGTCGATGCTCGTCTTCCCGCCCCGGCAGGACGGGCCGGTCAGCCTGTCCTCGCAGCTCCAGGCGTGGATGGTGCTGGAAGCCGGGACGCGGTGCCGCTAGCCGACCTGCTTCCTGCCCTGGGGATAGAAGGTCTCCCCGCGGGACAGCATGGCGACGAACTTCGCGATGTTCCGCTCCTTCGCGGCGTCCGTCCTGAGCTGGGTCAGGCGGAAGATGAGGGCGTAGCGGTTCTGGGAGGACAGGGTGCGGAAGGTGGCGAGCGCGGCGTCGTCGGCCTCGATGGCCGCCATCAGCTCCGGCGGCACCTCGGCCGTCGCGGGTCCGGCGTAGGCGCGCTCCCACCTGCCGTCCGCCTGCGCTGCCGCGACGGCCCTCTCGCCCGCTGCGCACATGCGGCCCTCCGCACGCAGTCTGTCCACGTAGGTCCGATTGCGCACCGACCAGATGCTGCGCGGGCCGCGCGGCGTGAACCGCTGGAAGTAGCTGCCCCCGTCGCGCGAGCGGGCCTGGCCGTCGATCCAGCCGTAGCACAGCGCTTCATCGAGCGCCTGCGCATAGGTCAGCAGCGTGGTGTCCCCGCCCTTCTTGTGCTCGATGAGCCAGACACCGGGCGAGGACTCGTGGTTCGCCTCCAGCCAGCCGCGCCAGGCGAGCGCGTCGGGCAGCAGGAGTTCCGGCAGTTCGGCCTTCATGCGACCACCCTAGGGCTACCCGGGCCGTTCGGGAACCGTGCCCCCGCCATTCCCCGCACCGCTCCGAAGGAAACCTGATGCTCCGCGTCCGACCCCTCGTCCACACCTCCGACCCGACGGCCGCGCGGGACTTCCTCCGCGCGCTCGGACTGGCTTCCTCCCGGGGACCACTCCCGGACGGTGCGCAGGAGGTGTTCGACGCCGGCAGCGGTCGCGTGGCCCTGCACCCCTGCGCCTCCGGCAGCCCCGAGGACGGCAGCGTGAGCCTCGCCTTCGACGTCTCGGACGTCCGGGAGTTCGCGCGACGGACCATCGCCGCCGGCACGCCCGTGGACCTGGTGGAGGGACACCACGGCACCACCGCCCGGATCATCGCCCCGGACGGGACTCCCCTCCTCGCCGCCGCGGGCCCCCGCGAGACGACCGCGCCGGCGTCGTCCCTCTCGGTCCTCGCCCGCTGGCAGACGCCCGACGTGGGATCCGCCGTCCGGGTGCTGAAGGACATCGGAGCCCGGCCCCGGGCCGGTTCGGACGCCGGCGCCGGGCACGCTTTCCGTGCCAAGAACGGCGGGCTCGTGACCGTGGAGCTGGGGGAGCGCCCCGGGGTGGAGCTGGCCATCGAGCACGACGGCGACGTGCGGGACCTCGTCGCGGGCCTGACGGCTGCCGGCGTCGACGCCGGAGTCGTCGGCGGGGGCCGGAGGTCGTCGCTCCGCCTCCGTGCTCCGTGGGGCGCCGTGGTGCGGATCGACGGCCGGCAGCAGGACGTCCACGACTGAATCGTCGGGGCGGCACCGGGCCGGCGGATTCAGCCACGGGCCGAAGAACAGCGCGCCGCCTGTCGCCGGGTGGGGGTCTGCTATAGAACTGGTGTATGAACGTACGCACCCCTGACCCCAATCCGGGCTGGCTCTCCGAAGACGATCTGTACGAGGCCCGCCGCCGCCTGCCGATGGTCTACGTGGAGGCGATCCCCGTCCGGTGCGACGCCCTCGGGTACGTCAACGAGGTGGGACTGCTGCTGCAGGCCAACGAGCAGGGCGAGATGGTGCGGACCTTCGTCTCCGGTCGTGTGATGTACCGGGAGACCATCCGGGCGGCGCTCCTGCGCCATCTCGAGAAGGACCTCGGGCCCCTCGCCCTCCCGCAGCTGCCGCCGTCGCCCCTGCCCTTCACGATCGCCGAGTACTTCCCCTCCCCCTCGGAGACCGGGCTGACCGACGACCGCCAGCACGCCGTCGCCCTCGCGTACCTCATCCCCGTGACGGGCGAGTGCAACCCGCGCCAGGACGCCCTGGAGCTGTCCTGGCTCACCCCGTCCGAGGCGCTCAGCCCGTCCATCCAGGCGGAATTCTCCGGTGGCCGTGCCGACCTGCTGCGTCAGGCCCTGGCCCATGCCGGGTGGGGCCGCTAGTCACGGAGGAACCCGCCGGGGTCCGCGTTACCGTATCGTGAAACGGGCGCGCTGGGGCGCCGGAGGACATCCACGGGGTTACTGGCAGAGGTTGGCACGACGTACATGATGGTGAACAGGGTGGACAGGACCGGGCTGCGCGCGGTTCCGGCAGAGGTGCTCGCGGCGGGGGACGTCCTGGCGCTCCCCGACGGCGAGGAGACGGCGGAGGTCACCGCCGTCGAGGTGGAGAACGACGACTTCGGCGTGCCCGCACTCGTTCTCGCGACCGTGGCGGGAGGACGCCGGGTGTCCATCGCCACCGGCTCGATGGTCTACCTCGAACCGGCCGACGCCGAGCTCGGCGCCTCGGCGGTCGCCGCCGACCACGGCTCGCCCGAAGCGCTCGTCGCGCAGATCGCCCAGGCGCATGCCGGCAGCGGCGCCGTCCAGGAGATCGCCGGGCGCCTCGCCCGCGGCATCAACCTCAAGTCGGGGAGCAACCTCCAGGACCTGCACCAGCTCGCGCTCGCGCTGTTCGTCGACGAGGGCGACACCGCCGCGGCGCTGACCGTCGCCGACCTGCTGGCCGAGCTGCCGTTCGACGGCAACTTCGGGCGGTGGAAGTGGATCGAGGGCGGCCTCGCGATCGCCGCCTACCTCACCCGGCACGACCAGGCGCGCTCCGCCCGGTACTCAGCGGCCATCCGTGCTGCGGACGACGCCGAGACGGACCCGCTGCGCGCGAAGACCGCCGCCATGTACCGGCAGCGCCAGCTCAACGAGCCCAACGTCTACGACCCGGAGATCCTCCGGGCGTCCTCGGCCGGCACGATCGACGTCGAGCGGGACTGGCGGGTCCTCCGCATCGGCGTGCTGCTCTACCTGCGCGCGCACGGCGGGTCGGAGACCCTGGGCCGCGACGTGCTCGAGCGGCGGATCGCCGCCGAACTCGCCGCCGTCGGTTCCCTCAACGCACAGCTCGCCGACCGGTAGGCACCCGGACACGAGCAGCGCCGCGGACTGGCAAAAGGACTGGCAAAATAGGGTGGTGCATCCACAGTCCCAGCAGTCCTCGTTCTCCTTCTCCGTCAGCAGCCGCCTCGAGGAGACGACGCCGGGGGCCGGGACCGGCGGGCGGCGGCACGGACGCACCGGGACCATCACCACCCCGCACGGCGAGATCCGCACGCCGGCGTTCATCCCCGTCGGGACCAAGGCCTCGGTCAAGGCCGTCCTCCCCGGAGCCATGGCGGACCTCGGCGCGCAGGCCCTGCTCGCGAACGCCTACCACCTCTACCTGCAGCCCGGGGCGGACATCCTCGACGAGGCGGGCGGGCTCGGCGCCTTCATGAACTGGCCCGGCCCCACCTTCACCGATTCCGGGGGCTTCCAGGTGATGAGCCTCGGTTCGGGGTTCAAGAAGGTCATCACCATGGACGTCCCCGTCGACGCCGACAAGGCCGGCGCCGATGACCGCGTCGCCGTCGGCAAGGAGCGCCTCGCCTCCATCGACGACGACGGCGTCTGGTTCAAGTCCCACCTCAACGGCGACCGCCACCGCTTCACCCCCGAGATCTCCATGCAGGTGCAGCACCAGCTGGGCGCCGACATCATGTTCGCGTTCGACGAGCTCACCACCCTGATGAACTCGCGCGGCTACCAGGAGGAATCCCTGGAACGGACGCGGCTCTGGGCGCTGCGCTGCATCGCGGAGCACGAGCGCCTCACCGCGGCACGCAGTCACCGCCCCTACCAGGCCCTGTTCGGCGTCATCCAGGGCGCACAGTACGAGGACCTCCGGAGGAAGGCGTCGGCGGACCTCGGCGCCATGGACTTCGACGGCTTCGGGATCGGCGGGGCGCTGGAGAAGGAGAACCTCGGGACGATCCTCGGCTGGTGCAGCGACGAGCTGCCCGAGGACAAGCCCCGCCACCTGCTGGGCATCTCCGAGCCCGACGACCTCTTCACCGGCATCGAGAACGGCGCCGACACGTTCGACTGCGTCTCCCCCACCCGTGTGGCCCGCAACTCCGCGTTCTACACGCCGGACGGCCGGTGGAACCTCTCGAACGCGCGCTTCAAGCGGGACTTCACGCCGCTCGTCGAGGGCTGCGACTGCTACACCTGCACGCACTACACCCGCGCCTACATCCACCACCTGTTCAAGGCGAAGGAGATGGTGTCCGCGACCCTGATCTCCATCCACAACGAGCGGTTCGTGGTGCGCATGGTCGACGACGCCCGGGCCGCCATCGAGGACGGCACGTTCTACGACCTGAAGGCCGACGTGCTGGGGCGGTACTACGCCTGACCCTCCTTCCCCGCAGATCGTGCGGGATCGTTACCGAATCTGGACCGCACCGCGGACGATCGCTGATAATCTCCGGCTGTACAACCTTCCCGGTCAGAAGCCCCTGGTTCCCGAACGAGAAGTTCACCGCGGGAAATAGGGGAAGAATGCGGAGTGTCGGGAGGCTTCTCTGGGGGGTGGCACTGGGCGTCATCGCCCTTTCCGGCTGCACGCCGCCACCTGCCGATGCGCCCGATATGCCGGCCTCAGGACCGTCGGCGGCCTCGACGTCGCCCGGGACGATGCCCGCATCGCCGGACGCGGCGACGACGTCGGTTGCCGACGCCACGGGGACGGACCTGCCGGCCCCTGCGTCCCCCGATCCCGGACCGAGCGTCGAGGCGACCCTGGAGACCAGCAGGGAGTCGGTGCCGGCGAATCCGACCGCCATCGCCAACGATTCCCTGAGCGACGTGGTGTGCACGGCGGATGCAGCCGGCGTCTGGTCCTTCTCCGGGACGCTGACCAATACGGCCGACACCGTAGTGACGTTCTCTGTCGTCGTCGCAGTCGGGAGCACCAGCAGCGTGGCCGGCCGCACGAGGATCCAGCAAGCAGTACCAGCCGGCGGCACGGTCGAAGTCCGCGCTGATGCCTTCGCCGAGGCCCCGGCACCCTCCACATGTCAGGCGGTCGTCTTCCGGTGAACACTTCATCCACGTCCCTTCCGGCGCGCGCACTCGGTGTCGTCTCGCTGGCCGCTCTCCTTCTCTCCGGGCTCGCTCCGGGCGCGGTCGCAGCGCCCGCCCCTCCCCCTCCGGTCGCGGAGCAGACCCCCGCACCGACTCCCCCGGCGCAGGCTCCAGCGGATCCGGACACGACTCCCCCTGCTGGCGCGCTGCGGACACCTGCGCCTGCAGGCCCGGACGCGGTTCCGGAGCCGTCGACCGCGGGATCGGCTCCGCCCGAGCCTCCCCGGCCGGAGTGGCGACGAGCTCCGTCCCGACCGCCACGGCCGAGCCCGGTGATGAGGAACCCGGCCCCGGACCTGAAATCCCACCGGAGAGTGCCGCACCGGCGGTGCCTGACCTGCAGGAACCACCTACCCCGACGGCAATACCGGACCCCGGGGTCAGCGCCGCCGCCTCGGGTCCTTTCACTCCCATCGGAGGCATCGCCGCCAAGTGGCGGGAACTCGGCGGTGCTGCCGGGCCGCTGGGCGAACCGACCTCCAATGAGTCCTGCACCGCAGCAGGACGCTGCGTGGAGACCTTCGTCGGCGGAGAGATCCACTACACCCCCTCCACCGGAGCGCACGCAGTACTGTTCACCTCCGGCAGGACCGGCCCCCGGTGGGCGGCCACCGGAGGCCTGGCCGCCGTCGGCTATCCGGTGACCGACGAGCGGTGCACCGCGGGCGGCTGCTCCCAGCGGTTCTCCAGCGGGATCGACCTCACCTGGAGCAGGGTGGGCGGGCACCAGCAGGTATGGACCCGGGGCGCCGTCGGTGGCGCGCTGTACAACCGGTACGGCGGCTACGCTGCGGCCGGCTACCCGTCCTCGGCCGAGGTATGCGGCACGCGGGACAACGGCTGCGCCCAGGAGTTCGGCGGACTCCGGATCCTGTGGTCCGCGTCGTCCGGCGCCTTCGGGGTATGGACCCCCGGAGCCATCGGCGGCGCATATGCACGGACCGGGGCGGAGAACGGCTGGCTCGGTTACCCGACGTCCAGGGAGACCTGCGGGTTGCGATCGGCCGGCTGCAAGCAGACCTTCCAGCACGGGGTGATCTCCTGGTCGGCAGCAACAGGCGCCCACGTCAGCCGCGGCGGGATGCTCGCCGCCTGGGCGGCCCGCGGAGCGGAGAACGGTGTACTCGGGTATCCCCTCGACAACGAGGTGTGCGGGCAGCTGAACGGTGGCTGCGTCCAGAAGTACCAGGGCGGATCGACCTACTGGTCCCCGGCGACCGGCGGACACTCGACGAACGGCGATATCCGCGCCCGTCACGAGAATCTGGGCGCCCATACCGGTTACCTGGGCTACCCGCTGGAAGCCGAGGTCTGCGGACAGCGCAACGGTGGCTGCTACCAGTGGTTCCAGGGAGGCGTGATCTTCTGGTCCCCCGCAACCGGGTCCCAACCCGTCCGCGGAGGGATGAGAGCTCAGTACGAATCGATGGGCTGGCACCTGAGCTACCTCGGCTACCCCCAGACGCCGGAGCGCTGCGAGGGCGGTGAATGTGTCCAGCCCTTCCAGGGCGGGTACATCTCCTGGAAGAGCTCCGGCGGCCGGGATCACCGGCACACCGCATGCACCACGCTGAACGACGGACGCTCCAGGTACCCGACGGGCGGGGCGAAGAGGGTCCTCCTCACCATCGCCGGCGGGTACGGCCAGAGTTCCGCCAGCGCCGTGTACTGCCAGAAGGTGGCGGGAACGTATGTCACCGACTGGACGACCGATGCCAGGGTGGGATCCAGCGGCTTCAGGAGGCCGGGAGTCCCGTCCGGGCCCACCCGCTTCAACTATTCCCCCACAGGGTCCTACTCCGTGACCGAGGCCTTCGGCCTGGGCAACCCCGGCACCGCGCTGCCCTACCGCACGCTGAACCCCCGCTCACGCTGGGGCGGCAACCCCTACACGGCCACCTACAACAAGTACTTCGAGTCCTCCGCGTGGACGGGGTACGACGAGGACATGTGGTATTTCGCTACACGGGCCACGCACGATTACCGGCAGGGCGCCGTGATCAACTACAACCGGCCGCCGGACTCGGCGATCGTCCAGGACGCGGGCTTCGCCATCTTCCTGCACGAGAACAAGGCTCCGACCGCCGGGTGCATCGCGCTCGACGACTGGGCGGTCGAGGACTACCTCAGGAAGTCCACGCCGGGGGACCGCATCATCATGGGCGTCGCTTCGGACCTGTTCCGGTAGCAGCGGCTCCCTGAAACGGGCCGGCACGGCGCCTCACCCTCGTGTTTGAACATGTTCAGTTTCGGGCTAGACTCCGAATTGAACATGTTCGAAAGGGAGCAGAATGCCGACGCCGACAGCCAAGAGTGAAGCGACCCGGGAGCTGCTGGTGTCGACGGCGCTTCGGCTGTTCCGCGAGAACGGGTACGAGAAGACCACCATGCGGGCGATCGCCTCCGCGGCCGAGGTCTCCACCGGAAGCGCGTACTACTACTTCGCCTCCAAGGACGATCTCGTCCACGAGCTCTACCGCAGCCTGCAGGAGGAGCACCGGGCGCTCGCGCTGCCGCTGCTCCGCGAGGGGCAGAACCTCGGGGAGCTCCTGCGGGTGGTCCTCAACACCGGCGTCGACGTCCTGGCGCCGTACCACGACTTCGGTTCCAACTTCATTAGCATCGCCATCAAGCCCTCGGCCACCACGAGTCCCTTCGGCAGTGAATCCGCCGTCGCCCGTGCCCGTGCCATCTCCCTCTTCCGGCACGCCGTCTCACTGTCGAGGCCCCAGCCACCGCTCGCCATCCGCGACGACCTCCCGGAGCTCCTCTGGTACGCCTACATGGCGATCACCCTCTTCTGGGTGTACGACTCCTCGCCCCGCCAGGTCCGCACCCGCCGCCTCATCGACCAGGCCGCGCCGCTCCTGTCCAAGCTCGTGATCCTCTCGCGGCTTCCCGTCGTCCGGAAGATCGTCGAGGACATCGTCCAGCTGATCCGTGGGACACGGCAGTGAGCACGGACGACGGGACACCCGACGACCGGACACCGGACGGGACACCCGACGAGGGGACGCCCGACGACGGGGCACCGGACGGGACACTCGACGAGGGGAGGCCCGACGACGGGGCCGGGCTTCCGCCTCGCCGCGTGACGTTCGGCGCGGGAGCCGTGGCGGTCGGGTTCCTCGTGGGCCTGGTCACGCTCGCCCTGGTCTTCGCGCTCCCCTGGGGCGCGGACGCACCCGGCGTCTTCGTGCTGGCCCTCTGGTACGGGCTCGGCATCGGCCTGGTCACGGGGCTGCCGCTCGGCATCCTCGTCGGGCTCCTGCTGCGCCCGGTGACGAACCAGTGGGTGCACATCGGCGTCTTCTTCGCCGCCTTCACCCTCGTCCCCCTGGCCCTGATCGCCCTGCTGTCGCCCTCGAGGTCGGTGCTGGAGAACCTCCCGGTCGCCCTCATCATCGGAGGCGTGGGCGCTTTCGCCCGCGCGAGTGTCTGGAAGCTGGTCCGCGTTCAATGAGCATCACCACAGTAGTCCTCGCCGGAGCATCGGGATTCATCGGCAGCCACCTGGTCCGCCGCTTCACCGAGGCGGGGGTGGAGGTACGGACGGTCGGCCGGTCCGGCCCGGCGGTCTGGGGCGACACGGCCGCCATCGCCCATGCCCTCCACGGCGCGGACGCCCTCGTCAACCTCGCCGGGCGCAGCGTGAACTGCCGCTACAACAGGCGGAATGCGGACGCCATCTTCTCCTCCCGCGTCGGCACCACCGAGGAACTCGGCCGCGCCCTCGCGCTGTGCCGGGCGGAGGGCGGCACGCCGCCGCCGGTCTGGATCAACGCGAGCACGGGCACCATCTACCGGCACGCGACGGACCGGCCGCAGGCGGAGGACGACGGCGACCTCGGCTCGGGCTTCTCGGTGTCAGTGGCACGGGCCTGGGAACAGGCACTCGCCGACGCCGACGTCCCGGACGTCCGGAAGGTGGCGCTGCGCATCTCGATCGTGCTCGGTCCGGGCAGCGTGATGACGCCGCTCCGAAATCTGGCGAGGCTCGGCCTGGGTGGACGGATGGGCGCGGGGACGCAGAAGTTCAGCTGGGTCCACCTCGACGACCTGTTCCGCGCCATCACGTTTCTCGTCGAAACGCCCTCGCTGAGCGGGCCCGTCAACGTCGCGGCCCCCGGGGTCGTGACCAACGCCGAGCTGATGGCCGCCGTCCGCAGGCGCCTGCGCGTCCCCGCGGGCCTGCCGACCCCGGCGTGGCTCCTGGACCTCGGCGGCGTGCTGATCCGGACGGAGGCGGAACTGGTCCTCAAGAGCCGGTGGGTGTCCCCGCGCAAGCTGCTCGACGCGGGCTTCACCTTCGACTACCCCACCCTCGGCCCGGCGCTCGACGACATCCTCCGGCGGGATCGGGTGGCCGCGCCGGAGCCGGTTCGGGCACACTAGGGAAATGTCCGAGACCCAGCCTTCCCCGTCCCCAGCCGTCACCCTGACCATCGCCGGTTCCGAGGCCACGGGCGGCGCCGGTGCGCAGGCCGACCTCAAGACGTTCCAGGAGCTGGGCGTGTACGGCGTCGTAGCCCTGACCTGCATCGTGTCCTTCGACCCGAAGCAGGAGTGGCAGCACCGGTTCGTCCCCGTGGACCAGCAGGTCATCGCCGACCAGCTCGAGGCCATCCAGTCCTGCTACCCCCTCACCACCGTCAAGCTCGGCATGCTCGGCACCCCCGCGACGATCGACACCGTCGCGGCCGCGCTGAGGAGCCAGGCGTGGGACAACGTGGTCCTCGACCCGGTGCTGATCTGCAAGGGGCAGGAGCCCGGGGCCGCGCTCGACACCGACCAGGCACTGAAGGCGAACATCCTCCCGCTGGCCACCTTCGTCACCCCGAACCATTTCGAGGCGGAATCGCTCTCGGGCATCACCATCGAGAACCTGGCGGACCTCGAGGAGGCGGCGCGCATCATCCACGCCCAGAGCGGTGCCGTGGTCCTCGCCAAGGGTGGCGTCCGGATCGAGGGACCCGACGCCGTGGACGTCTACTTCGACGGCGAGACCCTCGAGGTCCTGTCCGCTCCCAAGGTCGGCGAGGTCGCCGTCAGCGGAGCCGGCTGCACGCTCGCCGCAGCCATCGCCGCCGAACTGGCGAAGGGCGCGGCCCCGCTCGAGGCTGCCCGCACGGCCAAGGAGTTCGTCACGGAGGGCATCCGCAACCGGGTCGTATCGAATGCCCCGTTCGACGCCGTCTGGCAGGGCGGCGCGCGGTCGTCCCGCTAGCGGAGGGGCGGACACCGTGGGTACCACGCCCGGACGGGCGTCCGACGGCGCCTCGGCTGCGCGTGCTCCGCACAGCGCGGACGGGGTAGCCTCCACCGGCTCGCCGACGCAGCGTCAGGAGGGGACGGCGGACGACGACGGACGCGGGGAGAGCCTCAACCAGCGCCTCGACCGCAACTGGCAGGAGATGCTGCAGGAGCTGCGCGTCATGCAGACCGGCATCCAGATCCTGACCGGTTTCCTGCTGACCCTGCCGTTCCAGAGCCGCTTCGAGGAACTCGACGACGTGCAGGTGGCGGTCTACCTGTGCCTGGTCTGCCTGTCCGCCCTGATCACAGCCCTGGTGCTGTCCTCCGTCAACCTGCACCGCGTGCTCTTCGGCCTGCGCGTGAAGTCCACCCTCGTCCAGCACACCGCTGCGATCATCCGGACGACCATCGCCCTCGTGGGGCTCGTGCTCGCCGGTACCGCCTGGCTCATCTTCGACCTCGTGGTGGATCGTACGGCGGGTCTCGTCGTCGGAGCGTCGCTCCTGCTCGTGGTGATGCTGCTGTGGGTCGTGTACCCGCTGGCCGTCCGCCGTCGTGCGCTGCGGAACCGCGACTGACCGCCGTGCGCCTGCTCCCTACCCGCCGGCGGGCGCCTGGGCCGGCGCGGGAGTGGGCGTGGACGTGGCCCCCTCCTCGGGTGCGCAGGTCAGCCCCGCGGGAGTGATGTCCACACCTTCGGGCGGCACCAGGCCCTCGAAGGAGGAACCCAGGATGACGTCGACCGACCTGTCCTCGCGCTCGTCGGCCACATAGGTCGAGTCCGGGATGGTGCGCTGCACGGTGAAGGCATTCGCGCGGCCGCCCTCACCCGAGACGATGATCGCCGTGATGCCCGTGGGGCCGATCTCCCGGTTGCCGATGTCGCGGACCGCGAAGGCGCGCTCCCGCAACTGCCCCGCCGCGGTACCGGCCAGTCCGTCGATGGTGGTGCTGTTGTAGACGTTGACCGTGATGGCGCTCGGGTCCTGGTAGTCGAACGGCCCGGTCGGGCACGTCGACGTCGGAACCGGCGCGGGGGCCGAGGAACCGATGCTGATGTCGCCGCGCGCGAGGGCGAGTGCCACGAGGACGGCGGCGGTGACGAGTCCCAGGAGGAGCACGAGGACCACCCCGTGGCGGATCCTGCGCACCGATGCGCGATGGCGCCGCGCGGCGTCGTCCTCGACGAAGACGGCTCCGAGGTCCGTCTCGGTGACGATCCGGTGGCCGTGCCACTCGGTCGGATCACGTCGGGCCTGTGCCCGCCGCTCGCGCGGCGAACCCTCCTCAGTCATGCAGCACGAGGACTCTCGCGTGCAGGATGGTCCGCTGGTGCAGGGCGGTCCGGACGGCGCGGTGCAGGCCGTCCTCGAGGTACATCACGTCGTTCCACTGCACCACGTGGGGGAAGAGGTCACCGAAGAAGGTCGAGTCCTCGGCGAGGAGCGCCTCGAGGTCGAGGGTGGTCTTGGTGGTCACGAGTTCGTCGAGCCGCACCTGCCGGGGAGGGACCTCCGCCCAGTCCTTCGGGGTCACGTGTCCGTGCTCCGGGTACGGCCGGCCGTCACTTACTGCTTTGAAGATCACTGCTACAGCCTAGGTAATTGCTCCGGCCAATGGAATGTGGGGCCATCCTCCGCGCCAACTCGTGGCCGAAAGGTTACGGCTCGGGATGCGGGAGTGCCGGCAGCGGGTCGTCGGCCGACGGGTAGGAGGGCTGTGCGCCGGGGCGCTGCACGGCGAAGGACCCCACCCGGACCGCGATCCGGACGGCCTCCTCAAGCCGGTCCCCGACTGCGAGCCGAGCGGCGAGCGCTCCAACGAACGCGTCGCCCGCGCCCGTCGTGTCGACCACGCGCACGTGCGGGGCTCGGGCAGCCCGGACGGCGCCGCCGTCCGACACCAGGGCGCCGGCCGCGCCGAGCGTCATCACCACCGAGGCGAACCCCCGGGCGAGGAGGCCCGTGACGACGCCCTCGTGGTCCGGCGCCCTCCCACCCCCGGCCTGCGCGAGGACCAGGGCTCCTTCGTGTTCGTTGACGACGAGCGGATCGGCGCGGAGGAGCACCTCGGGATCGACGGCGATGACGGGCGCCAGGTTGACGATCACGCGACCGGAGGCCGACCTCACCGCAGCCTCGGTGGCCTCCGCGGGCAGCTCACCCTGGACCACGACGACGGCCGCCTCGCGGATGGCAGCCGAGGACGCGCCGACGAGCTCGGGAGTCACCTCGGCGTTGGCGCCGGGCAGCACCACGATCGTGTTCTCGCCGTCGTCGGCCACCTCCACGACCGCGACACCCGTGCCTCCGCCGGTCCGCCGGACAGACTGCAGGTCCACGCCGGCATCGGCCAGGGCGGAGAGTGCGACCTCGGCATACGCGTCGCCGCCCACGGCGCCGATCATGGTCACCTCGGCGCCGAGCAACGCAGCTGCGACCGCCTGGTTGGCGCCCTTGCCGCCGGGCAGCACCGTCATGGAGCGGCCCAGGACCGTCTCGCCCGGCCGCGGGTGCCGTTCGAGGGCGACCACGAGGTCCGCATTGATGGACCCGACGACGGTGATGCCCTGGGAGCTGCCTGGAATCATTCCCGCAGTCTTCCACGACCCCGGTCACCGGGCGGGCGCAGGGACACGAATGGAAGGAGCATGCGGCCCGGGAACATAATGGGGTCATGCCTACGGACGCCCCGATCGATCTGCTGCCCGACGCCCCCGCCGTTCCCGGTCCCCGTGACGGGGTGCCCGTCCAGGGCCTCCTGCTGGACGTCGACGGCCCCGTCGCGAGCCCCGTCACGCGCACCGTTCCTGCCGGGATCATCGCCGACCTGCTCACCCTCGCCTCGGCGGGCTGGCCGGTCGTCTTCAACACGGGCCGCTCCGACGCCTTCATCCGGGAGCAGGTCATGGAACCGATGCTCGCCGTGGGGATCCCGTCCGGCGTCACCTTCCACGCGGTCTGCGAGAAGGGGGCCACCTGGTTCTCCTTCACGGCCGACGGCGCCGGCCAGGTCTTCGTCGACCGGGAGCTCGCGCTGCCGACCAGCTTCGCCGACGACGTCCGGGACCTCGTCGAGGAGAAGTACGCGGACCTGATGTTCTTCGACGAGACCAAGCTGTCCATGGTGTCCGTCGAGCAGTCCCTCGACGCCACGAACGCCGCCTACCTCGAGGGCCAGCGCCTGTTCGACGACGACGCCCTCGACATCCTGCACAGCCATGACATGGGGGCGTGCCGGCTGGACCGCGAGGAGCCGAACAGCCACGGGGACATCGACTACCGCGTGGACCCAACGATCATCTCCACCGACATCGAGTCGGTGCGTGTGGGCAAGGACCTCGGTGCCGAGCGTGCCCTGACCCTCGTCGCACCGCTCACGGAGGTCCCATCCACCTGGCGGACGGTCGGCGATTCCCGCACTGATTACGCCATGGCCGACTACCTGCACGAACAGGGCTTCGACGTCGCGCACGTGGATGTCCGCCCTGCGGACGGGGTGCCCGTGAAGCCCTACGAGGTCATGACGGAGGGCCGGCTCGTCCACGAGGAGGCCGGGGCGGCCTTCCTCGCACGCTGCGTCGCCTCGCTCGGCTGACGCCTCGTCCCGGGCGGAAGCCTGTCAGGCCGCGGGCCGCGCCAGGACGTCCTCGATCGCCGCGATGACCTCGGGGGCGCCAGGCTCCACCGTCGGCGCGAAGCGGGCGACGACCGCGCCGTCGCGGTTCACCAGGAACTTCTCGAAGTTCCATTTCACGAGGCCGGGCAGGACCCCGTTCCTGAACTCCGTGAGCTGCCGGTACAGCGGGTGCTGCTCCTTGCCCCGCACATCGCCCTTGGTCAGGAGCGGGAACGTCACGCCGAACGTGGTCGAGCAGAACTCGGCGATCTCGTCGTCGTTCCCCGGTTCCTGTCCCAGGAACTGGTTGCAGGGCATCCCGAGGACCACGAGCCCCGCCTCGGCGTAGGTGGAGTACAGCTCCTCGAGGGCCGCGTACTGGGGGGTGAAGCCGCACTTCGAGGCGACGTTCACCACCAGCACGGGCTGTCCACGGAAATCGCCGAAGGTCTTCCTGCTGCCGTCGTTCATGGTGAGGTCGATCCCGTACAGGCCGGACGAGGACATGGGCTGCTCCCTGGTAGGTGGTCGTGATCCTGCTTCGTTCAGCTCAGCCGCGTGGATTGCCTGCCCGATGATGCGGGAGGCAGGAGCAAATGCGCCCGGGGAGACGTTGGAAGCAACGACGGCCGAGGAGGCCGCGCACACCGCCCGCCGGATCGGCTGCGGTTCCCAACAGGATAGGTCGTCGCATGGGTTTGATCGACACATGGAAGCTGCAGCTCCGGACCACCTTCACCGACGGCGATCCGGCGATCCCCCAGTGGCAGTTCGACTTCGAGAAGGGTGACGACGTCGGGTACTTCCCGGTGGACTCGGCCGTCTGGACGGTGCACAGCTCGATGACGCCGACCGTCGCCGGCATCCGCGCGCTCCTGCTGCAGACGCTCCACCCCGGGGCGATGGCGGGTGTGCATGCGCATTCCGGCTTCCGGGAGGAGCCGCTCGGCCGGCTCGCGAACACCATCCGCTGGATCTTCACCGTGACGTACGGATCCACGGAGGCGGCACGGGAGGGCTCGGCCTTCGTGCAGAGGCTGCATACGAGGGTGAACGGCACGTATCTCGACAGCCGTGGCGAGGAGAGGCCCTACTCGGCGGGCGATCCCGACCTCATCCGGTGGGTGCACCTCGCGTTCACGGATGCCTTCGTGGCCTCCCATGCCGCCTACGGCGGACGCATCCCGGGCGGAGCGGACCAGTACGTCGCGGAGTGGGCGCAGGCCGGCGAACTGATGGGCCTCGAGGATCCGCCGCGGTCCGAGGCGGAGCTCGCATCGCAACTCGCCGCGTTCGATGCCGAGCTCACCGACAGCGAACAAGTCCAGGAGGCCCTGACCTACATCCGCCGTCCTCCGCTCCCCCGGTCCCAACGCCTCGGGTACCAGGTGCTGTTCGCGGGAGCCGTCGCGACCCTCGACCCCAGGCACCGCGAGCTGCTCGGCCTCCGGGTCCCCTCGCTCGGACCGGTCCGCCTGCCGATCCGGACGGCGGTGCGCCTCGTGCTCGGCGTGATCCGGCTGGGGCTCGGACCCGAAGGGCCCGCGGAGAAGGCCGCGAAGACCCGGATCCGCCGGCTGGGCGGATCCGCCGGCACAACGGCGCATTAAACAGCAGGACCCCGGCCGGGGCCGGGGTCCTGCTGGTGGAGCAACAAGGCGGAGGATGGGGGATTTGAACCCCCGAGGGCGTTAACCCAACACGCGTTCCAGGCGTGCGCCATAGGCCGCTAGGCGAATCCTCCTCATTTGGAGCAGATACCAGAATACCCATACAAGTGGATCCTGCCGAATCGTGCCGTCCGCGGGGCTGTGTCGTCGGGTCGAAAGCCGTCCTTCCGACTGTGTAGACTATTTCCCGGCCCCTCATGTGGTGTCATCCTGTGAACTCCCCCAGGACCGGAAGGTAGCAAGGGTAAGCGGGCTCTGGCAGGTGCATGGGGGGTCTTCACTTTAAGCACGGCGGCAGCGGGAGGTCGGAGCGGTGGCACACCAGGGCGCCGGACGGTTCGCTCCCAGCCCCTCCGGCCTGTTGCATGTCGGCAATCTCCGCACCGCCGTCCTCGCCTGGCTGTTCGCCCGCTCCACGGATCGGCACTTCCTGGTCCGCGTCGAGGACCTGGACCGTGTCCGTGCCGGAGCCGAGCAGCATCAGCTGGCCGAGCTGGCCGCACTGAATCTCGTCTCCGACGCGCCGGTCATCCGGCAGAGTGGGCAGGCCGGCCGCTATGCGGCGGCGCTGGACCTCCTGGCCGGGCAGGGCCTCGTCTACGAGTGCTTCTGTACGCGGCGGGACATCGCCGAGGCGGCGAGCGCCCCCCATGCCCGGCCGGGCTTCTACCCCGGCACGTGCCGCAGCCTCAGCGAGGACCAGCGGAGCGTCCTGCGTGCGCAGCGCCCACCCGCGCTGCGTCTGCGGTCCGGCGTCGGGTCGTGGACCGTCGAGGACCTGCTGGCCGGCCACGTCACCGCTCCGGTGGACGATTTCGTGCTGCGACGGAACGACGGCGTCGTCGCCTACAACCTCGCCGTGGTGGTCGATGACGCCGCGCAGGGCATCGACCAGGTGGTGCGGGGGGACGACCTGCTCGATTCCGCGCCCCGCCAGGCCTACCTCGCCTCCCTGCTCGGGCTGCCCGTCCCCGTGTACGCCCATGTGCCCCTCGCAGTCTCCCTGGCGGGGCGCCGGTTGGCGAAACGGGACGGCGCCGTGACACTGGAGGACCTCGCCGGCCTGGGCTGGACCCCCGCCAGGGTCCTGGCCGTGATCCTGGCGTCCCTCGGCCTTCCCGGCCGATCGCTGGAGGCGGCCCTGGCCGCCTTCGACCCCGACCGGCTGCCCGACGAGCCGTGGATCGTGGACCCCGCCACGCTGTTTCCCGCCTCCGCCGCACCGGCATGCAAACCGTCAGCACCAACCGATAAGGTTTCTTCGTGAGTACAGCCCTCTACCGCCGCTACCGTCCCGAGACCTTCGCGGACGTCATCGGCCAGGAGCATGTCACCGAACCCCTGATGGCGGCCATCGACAAGGACCGCATCAACCACGCCTACCTCTTCTCCGGCCCCCGCGGGTGCGGCAAGACCACCTCCGCCCGCATCCTCGCCCGATGCCTGAACTGCGCGCAGGGCCCCACCTCCACGCCCTGCGGCACCTGCGACAGCTGCGTGGAACTCGCCCGTAACGGCTCGGGCAGCCTCGACGTCATCGAGATCGACGCCGCCAGCCACGGTGGCGTGGACGACGCCCGGGATCTCCGCGAGCGCGCGACCTTCGCCCCCGTCCGCGACCGGTTCAAGATCTTCATCATCGACGAGGCCCACATGGTCACCTCGGCCGGCTTCAATGCGCTGCTCAAGATCGTCGAGGAGCCGCCGGAGCACATCCTCTTCATCTTCGCGACCACGGAGCCGGACAAGGTCATCGGCACCATCCGCTCGCGGACGCACCACTATCCGTTCAGGCTGGTACCGCCCGAACCGCTCCTGGCCTACCTCGAGCAGCTCTGCCACCAGGAGAACGTGCCCGTGGCCCCCGGCGTGCTCTCCCTGGTCATCCGCGCCGGTGGCGGTTCCGTCCGTGACTCCCTCTCCGTCCTCGACCAGTTGATGGCGGGCGCAAGCGAGAGTGGACTCGACTACGAGCTGGCCGTCTCCCTCCTCGGCTACACGCATGCGACCCTCCTCGACGACGTCGTCGACTCGGTGGCGGCGGGCGACGCCGGGACGGTCTTCAACGCCGTGGACCGCGTGATCCAGACGGGGCACGACCCCCGCCGCTTCGTCGAGGACCTGCTCGAGCGGTTCCGGGACCTGATCGTCATCAACGCCGTGCCCGAGGGTGCCGCCTCGATCCTCCGGGGCGTGCCCGATGACCAGCTCAACCGCATGCGCACCCAGGCGAACCAGCTCGGCGCGGGCGAACTCTCCCGGGCGGCCGACGTCACGAATACCGCGCTGACCGAGATGACAGGTGCCACATCGCCGCGCCTGCACCTCGAACTCCTGTGCGCGCGGCTCCTGCTGCCCGCAGCGGACGCCACCGCGCGGGGTACCCTCGCCCGTGTCGACCGCATCGAGAGGCGCCTCGAGTACGCCGCAGGTGCGCCCACCGCCGAATCGCCCGAGGTGGACGAGGCACCGAAGGCTCCCGCCCGCCCCCGGCTCGAGGGCGTCCCCCGCACCGCTGAGGAAGCCGCCGCCCGCTGGTCCCTCCCCGCGATGGACACGGGTGCCGCGGCCGCCGCTGCCCCGGCAGCCGTTCCCGGAGCCCACACCCCGGCCGTGCCCGCCGCCTCCCGCATCCAGCCGGCACGCCCGGCCGTCGAGGATCCGTCACCCGACTGGGGCGGAAGCTGGGGCGTCTCGACCGACACCGCGTTCGCCGACCCCGCACCTGCGCAGCAGCCCGCAGCAGCCGGACCCGCGCGCACGCCGGGACAGCCCCACCCATCGGCGGGGCAGGACGCCGGGGCTCCGGCCCCCTCGACCGGAACCCACGATCCTGCCGGGCCCGATGTCGAGACGGGTCGACGCGACCCGACCCAGCCCGCCGTCAACGAGCAGCCCGCGGCCGCTGCGCCCGCCGGCACCCACCCGACGCAGCAACCCGCCGACTCTGCGCCCGCCGGCCCTCAGTCGACGCAGCAGTCCGCTGCCGCTGCGCCCCCCGCTACCCGACCGACGCAGCCCGGGCCGGCCACCGGGGAGCAGCACACGATGCCCCGGCAGGGGCAGCCGGGCGCCGACCGCGGACAGCAGGACGGTGCAGCCGGGCCTCAGCAGCCTCCGGCCGCCGGTGGCCGGCAGCCCGCAGGCCCTGCACAGCAGCGGCCCACACCCTCGGCGGATCAGCCGCAGGAGGCTCGTCGCGCCCAGCCACCCCAGCAGGGACAGCCTGCCGCCTCCGGCGGGAACGTCGAGATGGTCAGGCGGGCATGGCCCGAGATCATGGACGAAGTCGCACGGATCAAGCGCGCGACCTGGCTCATCGTCAACGTCTCCGCGAAACCGCGGTCCTTCGAGGGCAACCAGCTGGTCCTCGCGTTCGCCAACCAGGGCAATGCGATCGGATTCCAGCGCGGGCCGCACATGGACAACCTGAAACAGGCCATCCACAAGGTGCTCGGCCTGACCTGTTCCATCGAAGCGGTGCACGATGCCGGCGGGTCGGGTGAGTCGGGCCCAAAAGTACCCAGCAGCCAGGCGGCCCCGGCCAGTAACCCGGGCCGCGGTCCCGCCACGCCCTCGCCCGACCGTTCGCAGGGACCGACGACGACCGCCGGCGGTTCGCAGGACGTCCACCACGACGGCGGCAGCACCGGTAGCACTCCGCCGCAGGCTCCCGCTGCTCCCGCCGTTTCCGTTCCTCCCGCTGCTTCCGCACCGACTCGTCCGGCAGGACCCGATGCCCCCACGGCGTCCGTGCCGGTCGGCGTCACCGTAGCCGAGGGCGGCCCGGCACGAACCGGTCCCGCCGGTGCCGTCGGAATGCCCGGGGGGCCGGCGGCTCCTGCGACCGCATCCGCTCCCGCTCCCGCGCCCGCGCCCGCCGTGAGTGGGACCTCCGACACCGGAGCGCGCCGCACGTCCGACAGCTCATCAGGGCATTCCCGGACCGGCAGCGCGGCTCCGGAGTCGCCGCCCCGTGCACCGGCGCAGGCGCCCGTCCGTCGACCCGACGGTCCCGCGACCCCCGCCGCCACAGGAGGGCAGGCGCCCGTCCGTCGACCCGACGGTCCCGCGACCCCCGCCGCCACAGGAGGCGCTCGAGGTGCGCGTGACGACCGAACAGAGACAGAACCCGAAGCCACCAGCGCGTGGGATCCGTCCATGTCCGACGACTCGTGGGCCCTCGTCGAACCACCGGAGGAGGCCTTCGATCCTGGACCGGACTGGGGCTCGGTGCCGGAGGACCCCTCCGAGCGCAGGAGCCCGTTGCCGAACGGCCAGGGCCCGGCGCGGCCGGGCGGTCCTGCCGAACCGGCCCGGACCGGCTCGACGAGGACGCGGGGCAGCGCGACGCCCGCACCGGCGCAACCGGGGGCGTCGGGCGGTGCCGCGAGCGGCCCTGTTCCCACGCCTGAACGCCCCACTGCGGACCGGGCGCCGGCGGCCGCGGCGTCCCGCTCGGTGGTGTGGAGTCCGTCGGTGGAGTCGAATCCGCCGGCGGGCGGGTCCACGACGACCCGACCGACGGGTGACCCGGAGGCCACCGGTGGCGCGCCTACATCGCTGGAGGGGCCCGGCGCCGCAGGCCGTGCGACAGGCGTCGCGCGCCCCGGCGGCATCGCTGCCGTCCCGAGCTTCATCGGTACCGCCGCCGCTGCCGGCACGTCCGCAACTGCGTCCGGGCACACCGCGCCGTCCGCCGTCGGCGCTGCACCCGCCGGCACGACGGGCGCCGCAGTGGCACCGGATCGGCCGGCGTCGGCGGACAACATCCGGCAGAAGCCCGTCAGCCGCTACCAGCAGCTGCTGGACGAAGCCGAGCGGAAGCGCGCCGAGGAAGCCGCCGCCACCAGGGGCGCCGCTGACCTGCGCTTCGTCGACGACGAGCCCAGTGCGGACGACGAGACCATCGAGGAATCAGGGCTCGTCGGCCGGACGGCGATCGAGCGCATCCTCAACGGACGCCTGATCGAGGAGCGCGGCGTCGATGGCCAGTAGTATCCCGCCCGAGCCGACCCGGGAACGCTGAGGGCGTAACGCGGGAACGTCCTTCCGGACGGACCGGCCCCGTGCAGGGCGGACAATGGAGGGACACCCTCCTGCCGCCCCTCCTCCGGGTCCTGCGGCGACGGGCTCCGGTGTCGGAGACACCGGCACCACCACCTGATTCAGAAGAGGAAACACCGTGTACGAAGGCGCAGTCCAGGAGCTGATCGACGAGCTCGGACGCCTGCCCGGCGTCGGCCCGAAATCGGCGCAACGCCTCGCGTTCCACATCCTGGAAGCCGACGGCGAGGACATGAAACGCCTCGTCACGGCGATCACCACGGTCAAGGAGCGGGTGAAGTTCTGCACCATCTGCGGCAACGTCGCGGAGCAGGAGAAGTGCGCCATCTGCCGCGACCCGCGCCGCGACCCGACCATGATCTGCGTCGTCGAGGAGTCGAAGGACGTGATCGCCGTCGAGCGCACGCGCTCCTTCCGCGGCAGGTACCACGTCCTCGGCGGAGCCATCAACCCGATCGCCGGCGTGGGTCCCGATCAGCTGCGCATCCGCGAACTCCTCGCACGCCTCACGGACGAGCAGATCCAGGAGATCATCATCGCCACCGACCCCAATCTCGAAGGCGAGGCGACGGCGACCTACCTGGTGCGCATGCTCAAGACGATCGGGATCCCTGTGACGCGACTCGCCTCGGGCCTGCCCGTCGGCGGGGACCTCGAGTACGCCGACGAAGTGACCCTCGGCCGGGCGTTCGAGGGCCGCCGCGCCATGTCCTAGGCGATGCGCGTGCCCTGGGCGAGGCGCTTGGCGGGCATGGTCAGCCTGCGCCGCCCGATGAGGAGCAGCGCCCCGGCGAGCAGGAGCTGGAGGCCGAGGCCCAGCGGCCAGATCGGCGTCTCCTGGGGAAGCGGGCGGAGCGACTCCGCCAGCTCCTCGCACGACTGCTCGACATCGGGTCCGGCCTGCGCGGCCCGCACGCCCTGGCTGATCGTCTCCATGATGCCCGGGGTGTAGTACGGGCCGCCCTGCGGCAGGCCGGCCGCGTCGGTCGCAGGATCGAGTTCGGGAAGGTCCTCGACGCTGTAGGGAACGGCGTCCGCAACCACCACGAAGGGGTTGGCGGCCAGCAGCCACGCGATGTACTCGGTGCGCGGGATCATGCCCTGGCTCGTCTGCGTGACGCACTCCATCTCGGCGCCCGGATCGGGAGTGCCCGTAGCGTCGAGACTGCTCTCCGGGTAGGTGTAGTAGGACGTCGTCATGGTCCGCTCCTCCATCACCAGCGTGGTGCTCAGCCCGAAGACGATCACCGTACCGATCGCGAGCAGCGCCACCAGCATGTACGTGCTGACGATCGAGAACAGCGGACGGTTCGCCAGGGCGGAGACCCCGACCCCGATCGCGCAGACGACACCCAGTTCCACGGCCAGCATCAGGAGCGAGACGATGGCCTCCTGCGCGTTCACCCCGCCGAGGGCCAGTGCCCAGAAGATGAAGGGGCAGCTCAGGACGAGGAAAGCCAGCGAACCCACCCACGACGCGAGCCATTTCCCGGTGAGCAGCTGACCCGGCGTCAGCAGGGTCACCTGCAGGATCGCCAGCGTTCCGCCGGCCCGGTCCCCGTTGACGGCGTTGGCGGACAATCCCGGGGCGACGAGCAGGCCGAACAGCAGGACGAACCCGACGACCAGGTCGAACAGGATGCCGCCCTCGTTGTCGGTGGTGCCGAGGACGCCGGTCGCCAGGACGAAGATGAAGCCGATCACCACGAACCAGATGCCGAGCATCCAGTACCAGCCCTTGCCGCGCAGGCGTTGCCGCATCTCGAGGGAGAACACGGTGCGGACGGCGGACCAGAAGGTCAGGCCGGTGGTGCTCCGGACGGGTTGCGGGGTCGATGGTTCGGTCGCTGTGCTCATCGTCTGTCCGTATCCAGGCTCATGTAGGTCTCCTCGAGCGCCCCGCCGGCGGGGGCGAAGGCGGTGACGACGACGTCGCCCAGCACCAGGGTGCGCAGCAGCCAGGATGCCTCCGCGGTGCTGCCGAGCTGGACGAGGAACTCCTCGCGCCGTGAGTCCCCGCGCGTCTCGTACCGGACCCCGTAGCTCTGCAGGGCGGCGGCGAGCGCCGACATCGGTTCCGCCTGGACGTAGTAGCGGCGCATCTGGCTGCCGGCCTCGTCGAGCGTCTGGCTCTTGACCGACTGTCCGCGACTGACGAAGACGGCACGGTCCGCGATCTCGTCCAGCTCCGACAGCACATGGCTCGAGACGACGACGGTCTTGCCTCCGGCGGCGAGCGAGCGCAGGAGCGACCTCAGTTCCACGCGGGATCCGGGATCCAGACCGGACGCGGGCTCGTCCAGCAGCAGGACCTCCGGATCGTGGATCAGCGCACGGGCCAGGCTGAGCCGCTGTTGCTGGCCGCGGGAGAGCACGCGGGCCGGTCGGCGGCCGAACTCGGTGAGGTTCACCGCGACCAGCAGTTCCTCCGCGCGACGCGAACGGTCGGCGGCACCCATGCCGTACAGGGCCCCGATCGTGGTCAGCACTTCGAGTGCCGTGAGTGACTCCCAGACGCCGAGGGTGTCCGGCATCCAGCCGACCCTGCTCCGCACCTGCGCCGGCTGCGTGACCGGATCGAATCCCGCAACCCGCACCGTCCCGCGATCCGGGGCCAGGAGGCTCGCCATCATCAGCATCAGGGTCGTCTTGCCGGAGCCGTTCGGACCGATCAGTGCGGTCACTTCCCCGGGCGGAGCCTCGAAATCGATGTCGCGGACCGCCTGCACCGAGCCGAAGCTCCGGGCGACCCCCTCGACAACGATTCCCCCACGTTCGTTGGTCATGGTCCGAGGGTATGCGACGTCCGCCCGATGGGACCCGCGACGGGCACGAATTCCTCCGCGGATCGCTGTTCTTATTCGGACCCACACTTTGAGCCGGTAACGGCCGCGCCGCTACACTTGCACGGGTGTCGGGTCATGGACGCCCGTCCTCGAGGCGCCGGTGCCGCCGCCCGTCAACAGCCGGCGCGGCAGGTCCCCCCGCCGTCGCCCTTCATCAGTGAGCGAGTGCATGAGCCTCATAGTGCAGAAATTCGGCGGGTCGTCGGTTGCCGACGCCGAGGGCATCAAACGCGTGGCGCGGCGCGTCGTCGAGACGCAGGCGGCGGGCCACCACGTGGTGGTCGTCGTGTCCGCGATGGGTGACAGCACGGACGAGTTGCTGGACCTCGCCGGCCAGGTGAGTTCCACGGCGTCGGATGCGCGCGAGATGGACATGCTCCTGAGCGCGGGCGAGCGCATCTCCATGGCACTGCTCGCGATGGCCATCCATGGCATCGGAGCGTCCGCCCAGTCCTTCACCGGCAGCCAGGCCGGCATGATCACCGACGCCATCCACGGCAAGGCCCGCATCATCGACGTTTCCCCGCACCGCATCCGGACTGCCATCGAAAAGGGTGACATCGCGATCGTTGCCGGGTTCCAGGGGATGAGCCGCGACAGCAACGACATCACGACCCTCGGCCGCGGCGGCTCCGACACCACCGCCGTCGCGCTCGCGGCAGCGCTCGACGCCGATGTCTGCGAGATCTACACGGACGTCGACGGCGTCTACACCGCCGATCCCCGCGTCGTCCCGTCGGCGCAGAAGATCGACACCATCTCGAGCGAGGAGATGCTGGAGATGGCCGCGTCCGGCGCCAAGATCCTGCACCTGCGCTGCGTCGAGTACGCCCGGCGCTTCGGCGTCCCCCTCCACGTCCGCTCCTCCTTCAGCCACAACGAGGGCACGTGGGTCCTGCCCAGCCCCGACGACCAGATCAAGATTCAAGAGGGAGAACCCTTGGAACAGCCCATCATCTCCGGTGTCGCCCACGACCGCTCCGAAGCGAAGGTCACCGTGGTCGGTGTGCCCGACATCCCCGGCAAGGCTGCGGAGATCTTCGGGATCGTCGCCGGTGCCAACACCAATATCGACATGATCGTGCAGAACGTGTCGACCCACGGCTCGGGACACACGGACATCTCCTTCACCCTGCCGATCGTCGACGGCGCCGAGGCCCTCGCCGCGCTGGCCGAGGCCCAGGAGCGTGTGGGGTTCGAGACCGTCGACTACAACGAGAAGATCGGAAAGCTCTCCCTGATCGGCGCCGGCATGCGTTCCAACCCGGGAGTCTCCTACCGGTTCTTCCGCGCACTGTCCGACGCCGGGGTGAACATCGACATGATCTCGACGTCGGAGATCCGGATCTCCGTGGTGACGGGGGCGGAACTGCTCGACACCGCGGTCCGCGCCGTGCACGCGGCCTTCGAGCTCGACGGCGAGGCCACGGCGACCGTCTACGCCGGCACCGGGCGCTAGTCTCCCCGCGCCGGACAGCAGCTGCGCGCAGTTGCTGTCCGGAGGAGGCGGATGACGCCATCCGCTGCATTCCGTCCGAGGACGCAGAGAAGGCCGGTGGATGATCCACCGGCCTTCTCTGTTCATCCGTCGGGTGCTGCTACTTGTTCCCGGTCGGGGTGATGGCTTCGCGCGGGCCCTCCAGGAGCTTGTCGGCCGGGTTGACGGTCGGGAGCTGGGCCTGGGCCTCGCCCTCTCCGTCGACGACGACCGTCACGTATGTCACGGTCGACGAGCCCGCGTAGCTCACGCGTCCCACGTAGGAGCCGGGGGTGAGGCCGGTCCAGCCAAGGGTAACGGCGCCGGTGCTGCCGTTCGCCAGGGCGAGCGGGTTGGGCGTCAGCGTCGCGTTGTTCTCGTTCGCGCCCAGGACGACGGCATCGATGCTGCCGGTGGTCGGCCGGTTGTCGGTGCTCGCGTAGAGGTTGGCGAGGACGCGGTACGTACCGGGTGCCGGGTCCTCGATCGTGATCGTCTCACTGGCATCGGCCGTCGCGACCTGCGTGACCGTGCCGGCGGGAGTGAGGATCAACATGTCGAAGTCGGCGGTCGGATCATCCGAGAGGACCGAGAACTTCGCGACCGGAGCGCCCTCGGGGACGGTCACGTCCTTGATGGCGTCCGCGCCGACCTCGAGCTCGATCGCCGTCGTGTCGGCCTTGGACAGGCCCTCGAGCGTCATCTGGATCGGGGTGTTGGTTCCCGAGATGACGTCGAAGGAGCCGCTGCCGTCGGGACCGGCGGAGTTGAAGGCCGCCTCGGCCGGTGCGTTGATGGCCTGGGGCCGGACAGCCACCGGGGAGGTGACGTTCTTGCCCTGCCCGGACCAGGTCAGCGAGCCGGCGGCGAACTGGCCGAAGGGAGCGCTCTGGTTCTCGAAGGAGACCTTGAAGGTGCGGGTCTCCCCCGGCGCGCTGAAGTTCAGGACCGACGGCGTGACCGTGACCTTCACTCCGGGCACGTCGGCGGTTGCGCGGTAGAGCCCGGGGGTCACGGCGGTGACGGTCCGGGTCACCTCGATCCGTCCGGTCAGGTTTCCGAGGGCGAAGGACGGCACGTTGGTGTTCCTCGCCTCGACGGGTTCGAGGCCCTTGATCTTGAGGTCCACGCCCGTGCCCTGGATGAAGCCGAGGTAGTCCTCGACGTCCTGGTCGTAGACCAGACCCGGGCTGAGGACGGTGGCGGGGTCGATGTGGCCCGCGCCGACCGCGAGGACGTCGGTCTCGACGCCGCCGGTGGCGGTCTTCAGCGGGTACGCCGTGGTCATCATGGCGGACTTCACGGTTGCCGGGGACCAGGCGGGGTTCTTCGCGAGGACCAGCGCGGCGAGGCCTGCCACGTGCGGCGACGCCATGGACGTGCCGGAGAGGAAGCCGAACTGCGCGCCGTTCGAGCCGACGGTGGAGACGCCCGCGAGGACGGCGACGCCGGGAGCCGTGACATCCGGCTTCAGGAGGTCGGAATCGGTGGCGAGCAGCGGACCGCGCGAGGAGAAGCCTGCGACCTGGGGTGCGGGCGGCAGCGGCTTGCCCGTGGTGTCGGTGGCCTTCAGGGCGACGGTGATGGACGGGTTCGCAGCGACCTTCGCCTTGAGCTCGAGGGCCTCGGGAGCGTTGACGTGCACCGTCGGGACGGAGTGCTGGTCGGTGTCCGTCGACGAGTCGACGAGGTTCACGAGGATCATGCCCACACCGCCTGCACGTGCGACCTCGGCGCTCTTGGCTGCCCGGTCGACGACGCCGCGGTCACAGACCACGATCTTGCCGGTGACCTTCGCGGGGTCGAGCGTGCCGGGTCCGCACAGGTTCGGTGCCGCAGCGCCTGCAGCGGCGGCGTTCGCCGCGAGGACGACCGGGCTGGCCGGAACACCCGTGCGCATGATGGACGCACCGCGGTACTTGGTGCCGTCGGAGAACTCCGCCGTACCCTGCAGTTCGTAGCTGAACGTGCTGGCGGCCACCGTGGTCATCCAGGGAGCGCCGTGGTTGACGGTGCTCGCCGTGGGACCGGAGTTGCCGGCCGAGGCCGCGACGAAGATGCCCGCGGAGGTCGCCGAGAGGAAGGCGAGGGACACGGGGTCCGTCGTCGTCGTCGCGCTGCCCGAGATCGAGAAGTTGAGGACGTCCACGCCGTCGAGGATGGCCTGGTTGATGGCCGCGATCGCTGCGGAGTTGTAGCAACCGCCCGTGTCGGGATCCGTGTCCTCCCAGCAGACCTTGTAGACCGAGACCTTCGCGGCCGGCGCGACGCCCGAGGAGATTCCGAAGTTCCGTCCGTCGACGGTCTGGGTCACGCCGGCGTTGCCCGCAGCAGTGCTCGCCGTGTGCGTGCCGTGGTTGTCGATGTCCACGGGGGAGATGACTTCCTGCGGTGCGCGGTCGGCCTCGGCGACGCTGTCGAGGAAGGCATCGGCGAAGTATCGGGCCGAGAGGACCTTCGAGTTGCAGAGGCTGCCGTCGAAGTCCTCGCCCACCTGGCAGTCGCCGACGAAGGTGCTGCCGTCGGCCTTGAGCATGGCGATCTCGCCCTTGGCATTGAGGTAGGGTTCGCCGACCTTGGGCTTCGAGTTGCCCTTGAGCGGCTTCACCGTGCTGCCTGCGAAGAAGGGGTTGTCGGGGGCGTAGCCGGTGTCGATCACGCCGACGACGGTGCCGGCGCCGGCGTTCTTCTCGCCGCCGAACTGGCCCTTCCAGGTGCCCTTCTTCCCACTCAGGCCGAGGAAGTCGATGCTCGAGTAGTCGGGAGCGCTCTCGACATCCGGCGCGACGAGGAGTACGTCGTCGCTCTTGGCGAGCTCGACCGCCTGGTCGGCGCTGAGATCCGCGGCGAAGCCGTTGATGGCAGCCGTGTAGGTGCGCTTGATCTCGACGTTCTCCTCGGCGGCGATCTCCTGCTGCTTGCCCTCGAGGAACTGCGAGTACTGCTGGACGTTCGCGGCGGCGGCGTCCAGCTTCTTGCCCTTCTCGGGCTTGGTCGGCGCGATCCCGTCGACACCACCCTCGTACGTGGCGATCGGCTTGTCGGCGAGCACGACGATGTACTTGCCGTCCGGGTACTGCGCCGGGTCCAGCTCCTTGGCCGGTGCCTTCTGGGGCGTCACCGAGGTGGCCGGCACCGGAGCCGCGAAGGCGGCAGGCGCCACGGCGGTCGACGTCACCAGCAGCGGCAGACCCAGAACGATAGCCGTGGCAGCGCGCAGGGTACTGCGCCCCTGCCCGGCTTTTCTCCGTTGTGTCATAGGAAGGTAGTGCCTCTCGTGAAAGTGCGGGCCGGCCATGGCCGTTCCCCCTGTGCCGTGGCTCTCCTGGATAGGATTTCCGAGTTGTGACAGCAGTCACAGCCGCCACGGCGAGCACAAACTTACCTCAGGCAACACAGCCCCACCAGCCGACTCAGCCCGCGTCATCCAGAATTTACACAGGATATTTACCATTTCCGGTCGGGGTGATAATGGATCGATGCACGCCGATCTCCTGCCCCGCCTCGCCGAGGCCGACTGGCAGGATCGCGAGAGGCGCCACAGGCAACGCGTGACACGCTTCGCCGAGCCCTATCTGGACCGGCGGTCACGCGGCGCCAAGCATCCCGTCGAGGACTTCCTCTTCACCTACTACAACCAGAAGCCGGGCCGGCTCCTACGCTGGCATCCCGGGGCCGGCGTCGTGCTGGAAGGCGCGGAGGCCGCCGGGCGCGGCGGCTGGAAGTACTACACGGCGCACGACGACGGCGTCCGGGTGGACGTCCGGACCTTCATCGAGGAGCGGCGCGACGCCGTCGAGTTCGCCCGGCTGATCCTTGCCCGGACGGCCGCACGGCCGGCGCAGTTCGGTTGCTTCGGGCTCCACGAATGGGCGATGGCCTACCGCTCGGGGGTCAACGGCGTGCGCCACGAGTACCTCGACCTGCGCCTCGGTGCGGCAGGGACGGACGATGTCGTCGAATCGGCGCGTATCCGCTGCACGCACTTCGACGCCTTCCGCTTCTACACGCCGCAGGCCGTCCCCCTCAACGAGTACGCGCCGACGAGGGAGACGCAGCGGGACCTGGAGCAGCCGGGCTGCCTCCACGCCAACATGGACCTCTACAAGTGGGCGTACAAGCTGACCCCCCTGCTGCCGAGCGAGATCGTGATGGATTGCTTCGAACTTTCCTGGCGCATCCGGGCGATGGACATGCAGGCTTCCCCCTACGACCTCTCGGACTGGGGCTACCGGCCGATCCCGATCGAGACGACCGAGGGCAAGGCCGAGTACGTCCGCCTGCAGCGCGGTTTCGCCCACGAGTCCCAAGCGCTCCGGGAACGGCTCTCGGAAAGCCTGGAGCGGGCGCTCGACTCCTGGGCCTGAGCCGGTTCGACGGCACGGGCCGCCGCCCCTGGCCCGGGTCCTGCATCACTCAATTCCTCGTCGGAAGCAGTCCTTCAGCCAGGTCTCTGCGTCGCCGGTCGTCGTGAAGTGCCTGGTCGGGTAGGGCGGGTCGTGCTGCTGTTTGTAGTACGCGGTGATGATGGGATCCCCGGCTTCCGTTCCGACGACAGCCAGGGCCGCGATGTCCAGCCCGGAGGCAAGGATGCGCAATGCATCCTCCGTCAACGAGATCAGGTGGTTGAGATGGATGAGCATCGGCGGGCAGACGGACGGACTGAGCTGGGTGACCCGGCTGACCACGGCTGATGCGACAGTGTCGTCGACATCCGTGTCGGCCTCACATTCGAGCCACAGCACCTCCCCCCGCATCTCCGCCGTGAACGGCTCGGGCCGGGCGGCAAGGCCACCCACGCCCGTGTCCCCCGTCAGCCAGGCGATCGCGTCGGATTCGTCCGTGAAGTACCGGCTGGGCGTCGCGGACCGGTAATTGAACGCCGTGAGCACCCTGCCCACCTCGTCGACACCCACGACGGCGGTGCGCGCGGAACAGGTGTCATCCATCAGCAACTGCTTCGCTTCCGCCGTGATCCGCTCCACCAGCCCGATGTGCACCAGCAGGGGCCGCTTGCCACCGGGAGAAGCGGCGGTGACCGCGGCGATCGTCGAGCGGACGTCCTCCGCCTGCATCGTGACGCCGGGCGCCCAGCGCAGGCACAGGAGATCGCCGTCGTCACTGAGGGTGTAGCGAGGAATGGACACCTCGTCCGGGCCCGCCATCGGCACCTCCGCTTCCTCGTCGGCACGGCATCAATGCCATCGTCGCCTCCCGACCGTGCACTTTCAACAGCGCGTCCGCACCGAAGTTCTCCCCGCGCGGCGTCGGGAGCGTCAGGAACGAATGCTGCGCCACCCGTTAAGCTGGGAGACCAGCCGAAGGGGACACCGATGACACCTCCCGCCCTGCTGCCGGCAGCAGGACCGCACCGGGCGGTCGTGCGCCTGGCGGTTGCCCTCGCAGCCCTCGTCCTCACCGTCTCCGCCTGTGCGCAGGGCGGACCGGCGACCGAACCCACCGAGCAGGAGAGCACCATGCAGTCCTCCACCCCCGACCCCTCGGAGGCGCCGTCCGGGACCCCGGCACCGACGTCGGGCGGCCCCGCTCCCACCGCGACGGGTACCGCCCCTGGGTCGTCGGCCGTCGCCGCGCTGCTCACCGTCACCCTCCAGCAGGACGCCGCTGCCGAACCCGTGCAGTACGTCCTCGAATGCGTCGACGGCGCTCCCGGGCCCGCCTCGACGCTTCCTGGCGCCGAGGCCGCCTGCGCGGCCCTCGCCCGGCTCGGCTCGACATTCTTCACGGCCCGGCCCAGCAAGGACATCATCTGCACGCAGCAGTACGGCGGGCCGCAGACGGCGAGCATCAGCGGTGAGATCGACGGCACGCCTGTTCTGGCGGCGTTCTCCCTGACCGACGGCTGCGAGATCTCCCGATGGAACAAGGCGCAGGACATTCTCGGGGCACCGGGGGCGCAGTAAGGACTACCGGGTGCCGCTCCTCCCACTGATCGACCGCGCCCGGTGGGCATGTTCGATCCTGCCCACCGGCCGGAGCCGATCAGTGGGACGGACGCCGACAGCGCTGCCGGAAGCGGACACGACGCCGGACTGGCCCGCACCGAATCCCCGGTAGACTTGCAGGGCAAGCTCGCGGAGCGCCGGTGTCAACCCAGATACGGCGTGAGACGGCACTTCCGGGCTACTGCATTCAATGCTGGACCCCCAGCACTCGCCGCTCACGCACAGGAGTTGCCGGATGCCCCGGATCGTTGTCGACGTCATGCCCAAGCCCGAGATCCTCGACCCGCAGGGTAAGGCGATCGCCGGAGCGCTCCCCCGGATCGGCCTCACCGGTTTCGCCGGGGTCCGCCAGGGCAAGCGTTTCGAGCTGACCGTGGACGGTGACGTCACGGAAGAGGTCCTCGAGCAGGCCCGCCACGCCGCCGCCACGCTGCTGTCCAACCCCGTCATCGAGGATGTCACGCGCGTGGAGGTCCTCGAGGAGGACGCGCAGTGAGCGCCCCGAACATCGAGACGCCCCTCATCGGCGGACCCCAGCCGGTCGCCTCGAACAACGAGGACAGCCCCCTGAACGGCGTGAAGGTCGGCGTCGTCACGTTCCCCGGGTCGCTCGACGACCGCGACGCCGTCCGTGCCGTCCGCCTCGCCGGCGGCAGTGCCATCCACCTGTGGCACGGCGACCACGACCTCCAGGACGTCGACGCCGTGATCATCCCCGGCGGCTTCTCCTACGGCGACTACCTGCGGGCGGGCGCCATCTCGCGCTTCGCCCCGCTCATGGAGCAGATCACGGCCGCAGCGTCGGGTGGGGAGAACGCCCTCCCCGTGCTCGGCATCTGCAACGGTTTCCAGGTCCTCACCGAAGCACACCTGCTGCCCGGCTCGATGATCAAGAACAACGACCTGCACTTCATCTGCCGTGACCAGCGCCTGCGCGTCGAGAACAACGGCACCTTCTGGACCTCCGACTACGGGCAGGGCGAGGAGATCGTCATCCCGCTCAAGAACCAGGACGGCCAGTTCGTCGCGGACAACTACACGCTCGACGAGCTCGAGGGCGAGGGCCGCGTGGTCTTCCGCTACGTCGACGGCAACCCGAACGGCTCACGCCGCGACATCGCCGGCATCTCGAATGCCGCGGGTAACGTCGTCGGGCTCATGCCGCACCCCGAGCACGCGGTGGAGGCAGGCTTCGGCCCCGACTCCTCGGCACGCGGGAACGTCGATGTCCGCGGCGGCACCGACGGACTCGGCATCTTCACCTCGGTACTCAAGAAACTGGTGGGCTAGTGACCGCAGAGACAATGTCCAAGAAGTTCAACATCGACACGGTCGCGAACGCCGAGGCGACCCCCGGCCAGGCGCTGCCGTGGGCCGAACTCGGCCTCAAGGAGAACGAGTACCAGCGCGTCGAGGAGATCCTCGGCCGCCGCCCCACCGGGGCCGAACTCGCCATGTACTCCGTGATGTGGAGCGAGCACTGCTCCTACAAGTCCTCGAAGGTGCATCTGCGCCAGTTCGGCGAGAAGGTCACCGAGGCCATGAAGGAGCACCTGCTCGTCGGGATCGGCGAGAACGCCGGCGTCGTCGACATCGGGGACGGCTGGGCCGTGACGTTCAAGGTGGAGAGCCACAACCATCCCTCCTTCGTGGAGCCCTACCAGGGCGCGGCCACCGGCGTCGGCGGAATCGTGCGCGACATCATCTCGATGGGCGCCCGCCCGGTCGCCGTCATGGACCCGCTGCGCTTCGGTGCGATCGACCACCCCGACACCGCACGCCTCGTGCACGGGATCGTCGCAGGCATCGGCGGCTACGGCAACTCCCTCGGCCTGCCGAACATCGGCGGCGAGGTGGTCTTCGACTCCGTCTACCAGGGCAACCCACTGGTCAACGCCCTCGCGGTCGGTGTCCTGCGGCACGAGGACATCCGCCTCGCCAACGCATCCGGCGCCGGCAACAAGGTGGTCCTCTTCGGCGCCCGCACCGGCGGCGACGGGATCGGCGGCGCGTCCGTGCTGGCCTCGGAGTCCTTCGACGACGCCAAGCCGTCCAAGCGTCCCGCGGTCCAGGTGGGTGATCCGTTCGCCGAGAAGGTCCTCATCGAGTGCTGCCTCGAGCTGTTCAAGGCCTCCGTGGTGGAGGGCATCCAGGACCTCGGTGCCGCCGGCATCTCCTGTGCGACGTCGGAGCTGGCGTCCAACGGCGACGGCGGCATGCACGTCGAGCTCACCAACGTGCTGCTGCGCGACCCGTCCCTGACGCCCGGCGAGATCCTCATGTCGGAGTCGCAGGAGCGCATGATGGCCGTGGTCACGCCCGAGAACATGGCGGCCTTCGAGGCCATCATGGACAAGTGGTCCGTGGAGTACTCCTGGCTCGGCGAGGTCACCGACACGGGGCGCCTCATCATCGAGTGGGACGGCGAGAAGATCGTCGACGTCGACCCCCGCACCGTGGCCCACGAGGGACCGGTCTACGAGCGTCCCTACCACCGTCCCGAGTGGCTCGACGGCGTCCAGGCGGACGCCTTCGCGGCCGAGCGGCCCGCCGACCTGCGCGAGGCAGTCCTCGAACTCATGGCATCGCCGAACATGTGCGCGAAGAACTGGGTGACCGACCAGTACGACCGCTACGTGCAGGGCAACACGGCGCTGGCCATGCCCGACGACGCCGGAGTGGTCCGGGTCGACGAGGAGACGGGCCTCGGCATCGCGATCTCGACGGACGCCAACGGCCGCTACTCCTACCTCAACCCCTACGAGGGCGCGCGCCTGGCCCTCGCCGAGGCCTACCGCAACGTGGCGACGTCGGGCGCCCAGCCCCTCGCGGTCACCGACTGCCTGAACTTCGGTTCCCCCGAGGACCCCGAGGTCATGTGGCAGTTCGCGGAGACCGTCCGCGGTCTCGCGGACGCCTGCCAGGAGCTCGGCGTGCCCGTGACCGGCGGCAACGTCTCGCTGTACAACCAGACCGGAGGCGTGGCGATCCACCCCACCCCGGTGGTCGGCGTGCTGGGCGTGTTCGACGACGTCGCACGGCGCACGCCGTCCGGCTGGCGTGAGGACGGCCAGGCCATCTACCTGCTGGGGACGACGGCGGACGAGCTGGACGGTTCCGAATGGGCCAACCTGCGCGGGCACCTCGGCGGGCAGCCGCCGGCCCTGGACCTCGCCGCGGAGCGGACCCTCGCCGCGATCCTGGTCAACTGCTCGCGCGACGGCATGATCGACGCCGCGCACGACCTCTCCGAGGGCGGGCTTGCGGCCGGTCTGAGCGACATGGCGCTGCGCTTCGGTGTGGGCGCGCGCATCGGCATCGACGAGCTGTGCGAGCGCGACGGCATCGACGCGTTCACGGCACTGTTCAGCGAGAGCCAGGCGCGGGCCGTCGTCAGCGTCCCCCGCTCGGAGGAGGTGCGCTTCAACGACATGTGCACCGCACGGAACTTCCCTACCCTCCGCATCGGCGTGGTGGACACGGAGAACCAGGCGCTCGACGTGCAGGGCTACTTCACTCTGCCGCTCGACCAGCTCCGCGAGGCGCACGAGGGCACGCTCCCCAGGCACTTCGGCTAGTACCGGACCCGGACCGACAGGAGGCCGCCACCCCACCGGGTGGCGGCCTCCTGCGTCTACCCGACGGTCACGGCTGCCGCCCGTCGCTCACTCGAGCCCACCAGACCGATAAGACCGGTCAGGCGGCCTTCGGCATCGCCGTGACCACGACGTTCTTGCCCCAGGGGTCCTCGGTGTAGCAGCTGATGAGCACCACGCGGTTGGGCACGATGTTCCAGATGTCGCTGTCCTTCAGCGTGTCCTTGTCGTGGGTGATCACCGAGTCGACCACGTAGGTGATGTCCCCCGTCCCGGTGGTGAGGACGAACTCGCTGCCCACCAGGGCTTCGTCGCTCAACCGGTTGAAGGGGGCGTCCTTGCCGTCCCAGCTGTGCCCGGCGATGTACGTGGTGTTGTTCGAGCCGGCTCCCGGCACGCCGTAGGACGTGAGCCAGTAGGCGTCGACGGTGAGCGGCGGCACGAGGGTCTGTGCCGCGAGGTCCGCATCACTGGGGGTGAGCGGAAGGACGGCCATGTCCATGTCCGCTGCGGGGAAGGAGAGCCCGGTGGGCTGCGAGGCGGCGGGCCCGCGGTCGGCGGGAGCCGGGCTCGGTGCGGCAGCAGGAGTGGTGGTGCCGGCGGTGGACGACGGCGTCGCGACGGCGGAGAGGGTGGACGATGCGTCCGCGGGCGCTCCCGCCGGGTCGGGCGGGAGGACAGATACGGCGATGGCCAGGGCGGCGGCCGCGGCGAGCGGCAGTGCGAGCCAGCGCTTCCTCGGGCGTGCCCTCACCGGTCCGCGCGAGACAGTGCCCGTCTCCTGGTCGAGGGCTTCGTCCGGGATGCCGTGCTGTTCCATGGGGTGCGCTGTCCTGGTTCGGGGGGTGGAGGATGCGTGCCGTCGCCCCGAAACCGAGGTGGTCGAACCAGGGCCCCGGGCGACGGCAGCCGAGGGGCTAGCGCTGTGCGCGCTCGAGGCGGCGCATGCGGGCGGCGGTGGCCACGGGGACCGCGACGCCGACCGCGAGCAGTGCCGCGATGAGGGCGACGGCTGCGCTGTTGTCCTCGGTGGCGACGGCGGTCTGCACGTTGAGGCCCTTGTTCGTGCCGGCAGGAGCCTTCACGACTGCTCCGGGAGTGACCGGAGCAGCGGGAGCTGCGACGGGTGCTACCGGCGCTACGGGCGCCGCGGGAACCACGACGGGCGTCACGGGGTCGACGCCGATGGCGCCGGCATCACAGGCGGCGAGGAACGCCTTGAACAGGTCGAGGAGCTGCTGTGCGAGCACTGCGTCTCCGCTGAGCTGCTGCAGCAGAGCATCGGCCTGCTGGCTCGCGGTGAGCAGTGCGTTCTCGGCGTCGATGACGGGCTGAGTGTTCAGCGCCGCTTCGAGGGCGGCAGCGGCCGCGGTTCCGTTGTTCGAAACCGTCGCCTGCGCGGCCAGGGCCAGCGTCAGCTCGCCCTGCGCGGCAACGACCGCCTCGTCGTTCAGGGGATTGCCATCGCCCTGCTGATCCGCCGCAACGGCGGCATCGAAGGCGATCTTGTACTCGCCCTCCTCCGTCGCAACGAGTCCGGTGGCGGTCTCGTAATCCGCTTCGGCCTTGTCGACTGCAGCCTGAGCCGTCACGGCTGCTTCGGATGCGACTGCCGCGGCATACGCAGCCTCAGCATTCGCAGCTGCGGTGACGACGGCGGCCGTCACCGCCTCGAACTGGCTGACGAAGGTGAGGTCGACACCGGCAGCACCCAGTGCTGCGTTGAACTGCGTCGAAGCCTGCAGGCAGGCGGCGTCACCCGGTGCGGCGGACGCCATCGGAGCTCCGAGGAACAGTCCACCGGCGAGGAGGGTGGCCGTCGATCCGGCAGCAACCCATTTCTTTGCAACGATCATGTGTGCGCTTCTCCTGAAACACGTAGTATCCCGCGGGCGGTCCCCGACGGCGCAGCTTGCGTCCCCATCCGCAAGCGGCGCCCTCGGTCGGAGGGCGCCGCGAACAAATCAATTGTGTTCCGCTGATCGCCCGGATCAGGGCGTCGTCCCAGAACGAGCTGGGATTACCCTGGGCAACCGCTGTACTTCTCAACCTAGGGCGGTTGTGTTGCCCGGGCAATGAAAACAAGTAGTCCGGAACGGTAACGGTTTGGCATCGGGCGTCAGCCGAAATGCGCCTTCGCGATGAGCCCGTGCACGCCCACGGTCCGGTCCACGACCTGCGAGACCGCGAAATCCGCCGCCGCGGAGAGGTAGGCGTACGCCACGGCGCGTTCCATGCCGCGGTCGTGCTCGAGGAAGTCGAGCGCGTTGATGATGGCGCGGCGCATGGCGACGTTCAGGTCGCCGGAGACTCCTCCACCGGCGAGGCCGTCCGGGTCGGAGAGGCCGATCGGGATCCAGGCGTCCTTCGTCTCGCCGAACGGATAGGAGTAGGCCACGGACGGGGCATCCCCGGTTCCGGGCTTGCAGACGGTCAGCCGGAAGGTACCGCGCAGTGAACCCTCCATCGCCGTCAGGGCGACCTCCCCGTCACCCATGCCCATGTGCGGATCACCCACGTAGAAGAGGGCGCCCGGCGCGGTGACGGGCAGGTAGAAGGTGGAGCCGGCGCCGAGATGGCGGATGTCGATGTTGCCGCCACCGAGCGTGGGAGGCACGGAGTTCGCCTCGGGTGCGGTGAGGCCGCCGGCGTCCGCGAAGGCGACGCCCATCATCCCCATGAAGGGCCGCAGCGGGAACCGGACGCTCATGTCGCCGCTGGTCATCACGCCCTGGCCCTTGTCGATCCTCGTGAACACCGAGACGTTGCCGTAGTCCGAGGGGATGCCGGATGCCCGGTTGTCCGTGGCGACCGGGGGCATGACCTCATCGAGCGTGATCCCGGCAGGAGGCGTGGATCCGGGCTGCACGGCGAGGCCGCCCTTTCCATGCCGGCTCGACACGACACCGTAGGGCACGCGCGGGAGCACCTCGAGCGTCTCGATCTTCAGGACGTCGCCGGGTTCGGCACCCTCGACGGCGATCGGTCCGGTGACGACGTGCGGACCGTCGACGTCGAACCGTCGCTCCGTGCGCCGGTAGCCGCCCGCCACGTCCACCGCGTCCTGCAGCACGGAGTCGCTGCCCACGCCGAGCGCACCGAAGTACTCGAGCGGGTTCCGGCCCTGGTCCTCGAGGATGCCCTCGTGCGAGAGCGCATCGATGGTGACGGTGCGGCCGGACCGCATGGTCATCACCGGCGCGGCGTGGACCGTGGGGACGTAGCCCCAGAGGACCTCGTCCGGCGTGGAGGAGAGGTAGTGGTCGCCCCGGATGCTGCCGCGCCCGGGCTGCAGGATGCCACCCCGCGACGTACTCCCACCGGGACCGTTACCGGGCGTACCGGGAGGCTTGCCGGGTGCGGCCGGTATCCGCCCGGCGACGGGCGGAGCGGCGAGCGCCGACGGTGCCGCGGCCACCGATGCGGCCGAGAGATTGCCGAGTGCGGCCACGACCCCCATGAATGTCCGCCTGCCCAATCCGTCCGTCAGCACCTCGGCAGCTTCCTGCCCTACTACGTCGTCCATGCTGGATCCTCTCCGGGTCATCGAGATTCACAAGCTAGTACCGGTCGGTTACGGGGCGGTTTCGGACCCGATTCCGGAAGAAGTCCTTCGGCAACTGCCGGCGAGCGCCCGCTGATGGCGTGCAGGAGGTCAGGCGCCGCCCGCCAGGGCGCGTGCCGCTTTCGTGTACCGGGACAGGACGTACCGCTGTGTCAGCCGCGTCACCGGGGCCGCGAGCCGGAACAGGGGGCCGGCCGGCAGGCTGTAGGCGGCGCAGCTGAACAGCACGCGGTTGTCCGCGGTCAGCTCGGCGTAGAAGGCCTCCTCCCCCCGCACGGGGTGCCCGGGCAGCGTGCCGTACCCGAAGCCGCCGCGCTGCCCGGGCACCGCCCTGCCCGCACCGTCGAGCTGTGGTGCCCTCGACCAGATGACCCGGCAGGGTGCCTTGATCCGCGCGGGGCCGAGGCCGAAACCGGAGACGACGCGGACGCCGGGTGCCGCCCGATCCGCCCCGGACTCCATGGTGAGCCCGGCACGGCGGTGCATCTCCCAGGTGAGGATTCCCTCGGTCAGGGCCGTGAAGGCGGCAGACGGGTCATCCGTCGCGAGCTCATGGGTCTCCACCATCACGGTGTACCCGCTGGGCCACCCGCCGTCGAGCGGCTCGGGAAAGGGCCGATCTGTGGCTCCCTGCTCCCCGTACGTGAACTGCTCCATCCGTGCCCTCCCCGTCGATGTGGGGCAGCCCGACCACCCGTCGGCGCTGCCCGAAATCCCTCCGCTCCAACCTAGTGGACCAGGAACTGTCCAGGGCGGGCGGAGCAGTGGCAGGATGGAGGTCCGGGCCGGTCCGGGACCGCAGCAGCGACGCCCGCCGAGCCGACGAGGAGGCGGAATTCCCATGGCACCAGGCACGGCATCCAACAAGTACTCCAAGAAGGCGGGGCACTCGGGCAGGGACGCGGCCGACAGGGCGTCCGATGCAGCCGAGGAGGCCGTCAATTCGAAGGGCTTCGAACTCGCGGCCCGCGCCGGCTATATCGCCGCGGGCATCCTGCACCTCCTGATCGGCTTCATCGCCCTCCGCCTGGCGGGCGGCGGCTCCGGCAGCGCGGACCAGAGCGGGGCCATCGGCCAGCTCGCCGGCTCCCCGGGCGGGTCGTTCCTCCTCTGGTTCTGCTTCATCGGCTGCATCGCCCTCGCCCTGTTCCAGCTCAGCGAGGTGTTCCTCGGTGCGAAAGCCGTCCCGGACAAGGAGAAGCTCGGTTTCCGGCTGAAGAGCGGTGGCCAGGCGGTCGCCTACGCGGCGATCGGTGTCACGTTCGGGCGCTTCGCGATGGGCGGCTCCAGTGACAGCAGCAGCACCACCAGCTCCCTCAGCGCCTCCCTGATGTCTCATCCGGCCGGGGCCGCACTCCTCCTCGCGATCGGCGTGGGCATCCTGGTGGTGGGCGGCTACTTCATCTACAGCGGTGCCACGCGGCGGTTCCGGAAGAAGCTCTCCGGCCTCCCGCCGGGACGGGCCGGCAGCGCCGTCGTCCTGTTCGGGACGGTGGGCTACATCGCCAAGGGGTTCGCCCTCGGAGTCCTCGGCATCCTCGTGATCGTCGCCACCGTGACGAACAACCCGGAACAGTCCACGGGGATCGACGGCGCTCTCAAGGCCCTGCGGGAACAGCCCTTCGGCGTCTGGCTCCTCGGTGCCGTGGCGCTGGGGCTGATGGCCTACGGCGTGTTCATGGTGGTGCGCTCCAAGTACCAGCGCATGTGAGGTCTAGAGCCCGAGCGCCGGAGCCTCCATGACCGGGCAGGTGTCCATGACGACGTCGAGCCCGGCGTCGGCAGCGCGCCGGGCCGCATCCTCGTCGATGACGCCGAGCTGGAGCCACACCGCTCTTGCCCCGACGGCGATGGCCTGGTCGACCACCGCGCCCACCCGGGACGAGTTGACGAAGCAGTCCACGACGTCGATCGTCCCCGGGACGTCCGCGAGGCGTCGGTAACCCGTCTGCCCGTGGACGTCGTCGCCCTTGAGACTCACCGGGACGATCTCCATGCCGAGGCGATCCATGAGGAAGCGCGAGACGCCCACGGCGGCCCGCCGCGGGTTGTCGGACAGCCCGACCACCGCCCAGCGGCCGTGCTCGCTCAACAGTTTCCGGATCACCCGCGGATCGTTCTGGTGTGCCACGCCGCCTCCTGTTTCTCCCTCGATTGTTACAGCCTTTGTTACACGCCCTATTTTGCTCCTGATGGACGGCGGGCGTTTCATAGGAGTGACCATCCCGAGCGGCCGAGAGACCTGGATCAGTGAAGCCGCAGCAACCCTGGTCGTCCGCATCCCCCTGGTGACGGACGATAACGAGGTTCGAGCCACGGGAACCACCGCGTGCGGTGGCCAAGGCTCGCTCCGTAGGGTGCTACCGCCAGGACCGATGGAGACACCATGACCACAGTTCTGGCACCCGGCAGCACCCAGACCTCCACCAAGCAGGCCCTCGGGGTCCGATTCTCCGGGCTGGGGCGCAGTTTCGGCTCCTCGAACGACCGGCGGGTCGTGCTCAGGGACGTCACCGTGGAGGTGAAGCCCGGGGAGATCCTCGCCATCCTCGGCACCAGCGGATGCGGCAAGTCCACGCTGCTGCGCGCCGCCGCCGGACTCGACATCCCCGACCGCGGCGAGGTCCTGATCGACGGGACCGCCGTGACGGGCATCGACGAACGGTGCGCCGTCGCGTTCCAGGAACCACGGCTCCTGCCCTGGCACTCCCTGCAGGCAAACGTGGCGATCGGCCTGCCCAGGTCCTCCAGTGCGAGCGCGGGCAAGGCCAAGGTCCTCGAGCTGCTGAAGCTCGTGGGCCTGGACAGCTTCGCGAAGCACAGGCCGCGCGAAGTGTCCGGCGGCATGGCCCAGCGCACGTCGCTCGCCCGCGCGCTCGCGCGGAATCCCGGGGTGCTCCTGCTCGACGAACCCTTCGGTGCTCTCGACGCCCTCACGCGCATCAAGATGCAGGACCTCCTGCTGGACATCCACCGGGCCCAGCCCACCACCGTGCTGCTCGTCACGCACGACGTCGACGAGGCCCTCCAGCTCGCCGACCGGATCCTCGTCCTCGGCCGCGGCGACGACGAGGCGGCGGGTTCGACCGTCGCGGAACTCATCGCCGTGCCCGGGGCACGCCCGAGGGACCGCAATGCGGCCGACCTCGGGGCGCTGCGCAGTTCGCTGCTCTCCCTCCTCGGCGTCACCGGGCACTAGAGCCCGTTCCCGCGCTTTCCCCGGCAGCACTCCCGCCGCCCTCCTGTCTCCCCTTTTTCGCACCATCCACTCGAAGGACCACCATGAACCGCCGCGCCCTCCTGCCCACCCTCGCGCTCGCCACCGCACTCTCCCTCAGCCTCAGCGGCTGCCTCGCCGGCGAGAACGCCTCCGACACGGAGTCCGCCGCGGCAGGCACCGCCACGCAGGGCGGCACGCTCAACATCGACTTCGCCACCTACAACCCACTGAGCCTCGTCATCAAGGAGCAGGGCTGGCTCGAGGACGAACTCGCCGACCAGGACATCACCGTCAACTGGGTGCAGTCCGCCGGGTCGAACAAGGCCAACGAGGCCCTGCGCGCCGGGGCGATCGACGTCGGATCCACCGCCGGATCCGCTGCCCTGCTCGCCCGCTCCAACGGCTCCCCGATCAAGGCCATCGACATCTACTCGCAGCCCGAATGGGCAGCCCTCGTGGCGCTTCCGGAGTCCGGCATCACGAGCGTCGAGGACCTGCGCGGCAAGTCCGTGGCGGCAACCCGCGGCACCGACCCGTACTTCTTCCTCCTCCAGGCACTCGAGGCCGCGGGCGTGGAGCAGTCCGAGGTCACCATCGAGAACCTGCAGCACGCAGACGGCCGCGCGGCCCTGGCCAGCGGTGCGGTCGACGCCTGGTCCGGCCTCGATCCGATCATGGCCGCTGCCGAGCAGGACGGCGCCCAGCTGTTCTTCCGCGACATTGACTTCAACTCCTACGGCTTCCTCAACGCGACGGAGGACTTCCTGACCGAGAAGCCCGACGTCGCCCAGACCGTGGTCGACGCCTACGAGAAGGCACGGGAGTGGGCCAAGGAGAACCCGGAGGAGACCGCCGCGATCCTCGCGGGCGTCGCGGGCATCGACCAGGCCGTGGCCAACTCCGTGATCATCGAGCGCACCAACCTCGACGTCGATCCCGCGCCGGGCGACGCCCAGCGCAGCGTCCTCGAGAAGATCGGCCCCGTCTTCGTGGAGACCGGTGACGTGCAGAGCCAGGAGCAGATCGACGAGGCCCTCGATACCCTCTTCGACGCCTCGCTCGTGGAGAAGGCGGACCCCGCCGCCATCGGTTCCGATTCATGAGTGCTGAGCACCTGACGGGACGCAGCATCGTTCCCATCAGCAAGGAGGGCCTCGCGTCCACCGGATCTCCGGTCACCGGGGGCGGGGCCGGTAGGAACCCGGGCAGGACGGGCACGGCCGGACGGCGCGTGGTCATCGTGCTGCTCGGGCTCATCGTCCCGGCGCTGATTCTGCTCGCCTGGCACCTCAGCACCGCCTCGGGCTTCTTCCGGCCGTCGCAGCTCCCCTCGCCGGCGTCGGTCCTCGCGGCCGCGGTGGACCTCATCGAGCGCGGCCAGCTCGCCACCCACATCCTGATCTCCACACAGCGGGTCCTCCTCGGGTTCCTCCTCGGATCCCTGCTCGGGGTCCTGGCCGGCGCACTGCTGGGCCTCTCCCGCATCGCGGACGTCCTCCTGACCCCGACCGTCGGGGCGCTCCGCGCGGTCCCGTCCCTGGCGTGGGTCCCGCTGCTGGTCCTCTGGATCGGCATCAACGAGGACTCGAAGGTCACGCTGATCACCATCGGTGCGTTCTTCCCCGTCTTCACCACGCTGTACCTCGGGTTGCGCCACGTGGACCGCAACCTCGTCGAGGCAGCGCGGGCCTTCGGGCTGGGCGGCATCCGACTGCTCACCACGGTGCAGCTCCCCGCCGTCGTTCCCGCCCTGTTCTCCGGCCTGCGGCTCGCACTCGCGCAGTCCTGGCTGTTCCTCGTCGCGGCCGAACTCATCGCGTCGTCGATGGGACTCGGCTTCCTGCTGACGGACTCGCAGCAGAACGGCCGCGTGGACCGCATCATCCTCGCCATCATCCTGCTGGCCGTGATCGGCAAGACCACCGACGCCCTCCTGGGCATCGCCGAGCGCTGGGCGGTGCGCAAGTGGGCGTAGGGACGACGACGCCGAAAGGACAGGCCGCGCTGCAGGACGAGGCCGAACGGCTCGCGTTCTGGGCCGAGCAGGCCGCCCGGCTCGAGTGGCAGGACCCCTGGGACACCCTGCACACCTTCGAGAAGGCGACCCCGCAGGAGGACGGGACGCTCAGCGTCCCCGTTCTCGAGTGGTTCTCCGGTGGCACGCTCAACGTCGCCGCCAACTGCGTCGACCGCCATGTGCGGGCCGGTCGGGGTGACCGCGCTGCCCTGCACTTCGAGGGCGAACCGGGTGACCGCCGCACCGTCACCTACGCGCAGTTGCAGGACGAGGTCTCACGGGCCGCGAACGCACTGCTGGCCCTCGGGATCGGCAAGGGCGACCGCGTGGTGATCTATCTCCCGGTCCTCGTCGAGACGGTCGTGGTCACCCTCGCGTGCGCCCGGATCGGCGCCGTGCACTCCCTCGTGTTCGGCGGGTTCTCGGCGGAGGCACTGCGCTTCCGCGTCGAGGACACGGGCGCGAAGCTGCTCGTCACCACCGACGGGCAGTTCCGCCGTGGTGCCGCCGTCGGCGTGAAGGACAATGCGGACGCCGCGGTGTCCGGTCGGAACAGCATCGAGCACGTCCTCGTGGTCCGCCGGACCGGGTCGGAGGTCGAGTGGACCGACGGGCGGGACGTCTGGTGGCACGACGTCGTGGACACGGCCTCGCCCCACCACGAACCGGAGGCCTTCGACGCGGAGACGCCCCTGTTCATCATGTACACCTCGGGGACCACCGGGAAGCCGAAGGGCCTCGTGCATACGTCCGGCGGCTACCTCACGCAGGCGTCGTGGAGCTTCGAGCACCTCTTCAGCAATCCCGATCCCTCGGCACGGGACCGTGACGTCCACTGGTGCACCGCTGACCTGGCCTGGGTCACCGCGCACACCTACGAGCTGTACGGGCCGCTCTCCAACGGGGCCACGCAGGTCCTCTTCGAAGGCACACCGAACACGCCGCACCCGGGCCGCCACTTCGAGATCATCGAACGCTACGGCGTCACGAGCTACTACACGGCGCCGACGCTGGTCCGGTCACTGATGGGCTGGTTCCCCGACGGCGTCCCGGCCGGCTACGACCTCTCGAGCATCCGCGTGCTGGGCACCGTCGGCGAGGCGGTCAATCCCGAGGCGTGGCGCTGGTTCCGGAGGAACCTCGGCCGCGACGAGGTTCCCGTCGTCGACACCTGGTGGCAGTCCGAGACCGGAGCCACCGTCCTCTCCCCCAGCCCCGGGGACACCGACTTCAAGCCCGGATGCGCCGCTCGCGCCCTTCCCGGGGTCAGCACGCGCATCGTCGACGACGAGGGCCGACCGGTGCCTCCCGGCGTGCAGGGCCTGATCGTGGTGGATCGCCACGGCCCGGCCATGGCACGCACCGTCTGGGGAGATCCCCAGCGCTACCTCGATTCCTACTGGCGGAAGTTCGCCGCGCAGGGCTGGTTCCTGGCGGGCGACGGCGCGCGGTACGACGACGACGGCGACACCTGGATCCTCGGGCGCGTGGACGACGTCATCAACGTGTCGGGCCACCGGCTGTCCACCATCGAGATCGAGTCGGCGCTGGTGGCCCACCCCCTGGTGACGGAGGCCGGCGTCTGCCCCGTGACGGATCCGCTGACGGGCCACGCGATCGCCGCGTTCGTGGTGCTCTCGGCAGGGGCGGACGCATCCGGCGACGTCACCGCGGCCCTGCGCTCGCACGTGGCGGGCGCCATCGGACCCATCGCCCGTCCCTCGTCCGTCGTCGTCGTCCCCGACGTGCCCAAGACACGCTCCGGGAAGATCATGCGGCGCCTGCTCACCCAGCTCCATGAAGGCACGGCCCTCGGGGATACGACGTCCCTGCAGAACGAGGGCTGCATCCCCGGCATCCAGGCCGCCCTGGCGGCGCGGGGCTGAGTCCCCACGCCGGTCGGCGCCTCTGTCGGGCGTTAAAGAAAGGAAGCGGCAGGGCCCCGTCCAAGCACCTGCCGCTTCCCGCGTGTGGTCCGTCGGGTTGCTAGCCGGCAACCCGGACGAAGGATGCTCCCGGCAGGTCCGAGAGGGGGTGCTGCATGGTGAGGTTCGACCCGTTCATGCCGCTGCTGATGACCTGGCCGCCGCCGACATAGATGGCCACGTGGCCCGCCGTGATGACGATGTCGCCGGCAGCAGGGGTGGCCACCGTGGAACCGAACTGGAAGAACTGCGAGGGACCGAGGTCTCCCACGGAGATACCCGCTGCCCGCAGGGCGTTCTCGACCAGTACGGTGCAGTCCTGGATCGCGCCGGCCTGCAGCTGCGCCTGGGCGGACGCCACAAGGGTGCCGGCGACGCCGCTGGATGCCACCGGCGTGATGTCTGCCGAGGCGAGGTACATGCCCGAGCCGGGGGCGGTCGACACAGCCGGCGCCGGGGCGACGACGGCTGCCGGCTGGACCTCCGCCGCGGGAGCGACGACGGCTGCCTGCTGGACCTCGGCGGCGGGAGCGACGGCCACGGGGACCGACACGGCCTGGGCCGGAGCCTGCGCCGCACCGCTCGCGGGGATCACCACGGTGTCGCCGGGGAAGATGATCGAGGCGAGGGAGAGCCCGTTGGCGGCGAGGACGGCAGTCAGGTCGGCGCCGTAGGTCGCTGCGATGCCACCGAGGGTGTCACCGGCGACGACGGTGTGGGTCGCATCGGCTGCGGGAGCGACCGCTGCGGGAGCGACTGCTGCGGCGGGCGCCGCTGCGGGTGCTGCGACGGCTGCGGGGGCGGTCGAACCCTGCTCGGTGTAGGAGCCGGCGTGCGCGGTGCCGACAGCGCTGAGCGCGAGGCCCGAGGTGATGGCGACGACGGCGACGGGGCGGCCGACGGTGGTGGCGTGCGCCTTGGCTGCCTGCGACAGTCCCTGCATCGCGAGGTTGCCGTCGACTGCGGCACGGTGGCGCGCAGGGGAAATCTTTCGGAACATGGATGAATACCTCTCCCATGCCTGCGGGGTGAGCTGTCGGGTTCGGATGGGAGTCACCCGGCCGCGGCCAGCGCCGTATTCGGCGATGTTCAGCGACTTAACCCCGAGGACGCCGGCAGGAGGGCCGCACGCCCGGTGGAACTGTGGTTCCCCCGTCCCCGCCTCGGTGTTTGCGAACGAATCCCGATCGGCGGCAGGGCTCGGCAATCCGTCCGGGAGCGCCTCACTCCGGCGGAGGCACCCGATGACGATACCCAGTGCTCCTCCGGTTTGTCACATTTCCGTAACGGCGCGTACCCTACGCGCCGTTACGGAACGACCACCAGCGACGCACGGCGGCGAGCGTGCCACCCGCGCTGAACGCGAGCAGGACGATCTGCTGCAGGTAGAACCAGCGGCTCTCGACCGCACCTGTGCCGCCCGCGCCCAGCGCGATGCTGGTGGCTAGGGTGACGGTCAGCACGAGACCCACCCAGGAGAGCGTGCTCCAGAGCATCCGTTCCCGCAGGCGGCCCGCAGATTTCCAGCTGTCCATCCCCTCAGCGTAGGCGTCCGGAGAGCATGCGCGGCCCACGGACCGCGCACGCTCTCCGGTCCGCTACGGCCGTACGCGCGCGCTGGCGTTCGCGATCAGGTCCAGCGCCTGCTCGGGGAACCAGGCACCGGCCGCAGGATCCACGCGGCCCCACTCCGGGTCCACGCCCCCGTTGTCCGTCAGGCCGCGGCTGCACTCCCCGTCGGACTCTCCCGGGACCTTGATCCAGAGGAAGGCGTCGGCGAGTTCGTTGCCCGTGTCGGAGGTCGGGAGGTAGCCGAGTCCGCGGCCCGGAGGATTGCACCAGACCTGGGGATCCGGGTAGGCGCCCGACGGGACCCAGGGGCCCCGTCCGTTGCGGCTCGTGTCGATCACGAAGTGTGCGAGCTCGTCCGACGACGGTGCGTTCGGAGCACCGGCGACATGCTGCGCGTACCACGCGTCCGTCAGCCCCCAGGTGGAGAAATCGGCCGGCGAGGCCGGGTAGTACTGGCTGGCGCAGGATCCGTAGGCCCCGGGGTCGATCTCGGTGGCGTAGTGGATGCACTGCGACACCCAGCTGCCGAACTTCAGCTGCCGCTCGGTGAGCTCGTAGTTGGAGACGTTGAGGAAGAAGCCGTCGGCCTTCTGTACGCCGGCCTTCACGAGCCGGCTCGAGATCTCGCCCGTACCGAGCCAGGCGCTGTGGGTGCCGTCGAGGTAGACCTTGGTGTCGGGCAGTGCCTTGAGGCGGTCCACCGCGTAGTTGAGCATCTCGAAGCGTTCCGCTGCAGCGCTCGCGGCGTCCGCCTCTGCCGGCTGGCACCACTCGAGGGCGCCGTCGAGCCCGCGGTACCAGGGGATGATGCCGAGGCCGTCCGGTTCGAGGATCACCATCGCCGCCCTGTCCTGGATCCCGGCGGCGAGCGCGTCGATCCAGGCCTTGTAGCCGGCGACGTCGGTCGCGCCACCGGCGGAGTACTGCGAGCAGTCGCGGAACGGCAGGTTGTAGGCCGCCAGCACGGGGACCTGCCCCTTGCCCGCGGCGCGGTGCGTCGTGTTGCGCACCTGCTGGGTGACGGCCTTCGGATCGCTCCCGGTGACCCAGACGGCCTGCGGCGTCGAGACCATGGCACCAAGGCGGTCGGCGGTGGCACGATCACCCGAGGCTCGCAGGTCGGCGATCTGCCGGTGGGCCTCGTGGTAGTGGCTCTTCTCCGGGATGTAGAACCCGGTGGCCGTCGTTCCGTCCGGACGGTCCGGCCCACTCTTCTGGCCCTGGGCCACGGCGGGCAATGCGGAGAATGCGGTGGACGCGAGGACCCCGGCCAGGGCCAGGGTCATGGCGCACGTTCTGGAAATGCTGAGCATCATTGCTCCTCATGTCGATGGGTATCGGGCGGAGTAGCCCGAGCGGGAGACGCCGCTCATCCCCATGGAAGCGCTCCCACGGTCAGTCTTCGGTGGATCCCGGAACTTTGTCAAGGTACCCAGCACACTGATTGCTGCGGTGGGCTTCTCCACGCGGAGACACATTGTTTGGAACTGCGGCGCCTCTGGTGTCACACTCGTCGTGACCATCCCGAGCGGCTGAGAGATCTGGCTCACTGACGCCGCAGCAACCCTGGCCTCCGCGTCCCCGCGGCGACATTAGGGTGCTACTGCCAGACCGATGGAGGAAACCATGAGCGTCGCCGACCTTTCCACCCCTCTGAAATTCGCCTACTGGGTCCCCAACGTCAGCGGTGGCCTGGTCGTCTCGACCATCGAGCAGCGGACCAGCTGGGACTTCGACTACAACAAGAAGCTCGCGCGGATCGCCGAGGACGCCGGGTTCGAATACGCACTGTCGCAGACCCGCTACGCAGCGTCCTACGGTGCCGACAAGCAGCACGAGGCGACGAGCTTCTCCCTCGCCCTGCTGGCCGCGACCGAGAAGCTGAAGGTCATCGCCGCCGTCCACCCGGGCATGTGGCACCCCGGGGTGCTCGCGAAGTACATCATCACCGCCGACCACATCTCGAACGGCCGCGCAGCCGTCAACATCGTCTCCGGCTGGCTGAAGGACGAGTTCATCAACTTCGGCCTCGACTGGCTCGAGCACGACGAGCGCTACGTCCGCACCGAGGAGTTCATCCGCGTGCTGCGCGGACTGTGGACGGAGGAGGGCTACAGCCAGGACGGCAAGTACTACACCATCAAGGACTTCACGCTGAGCCCGGCCCCGGTTGCCGTGCCGGGCCGCCCCCACCCCGAGATCTTCTTCGGCGGGAACTCGACGGCGGCCCAGGCGACGGCCGGCCGCGTGGCGGACTGGTACTTCTCGAACGGGAAGGACCTCGAAGGCTTCAAGGACAACATCGCCGGCGTCCGGGCCTCCGCCGAGCAGGCCGGCCGCCGTCCCCGCTTCGGGCTGAACGGCTTCGTGATCGCCCGCGACTCCGAGAAGGAGGCCCGCGACACGCTCCGCGAGATCGTCGAGAAGGCCCACCGCCCCGCCGTCGAGGGATTCCGCAACGCCGTCCAGGAAGCCGGACCGTCCACGAAGGACGGCAAGGGCATGTGGGCCGACTCGACGTTCGAGGACCTCGTGCAGTACAACGACGGCTTCAAGACCCAGCTCATCGGCACGCCCGAGCAGATCGCCGAGCGCATCGTGGAGTACAAGAAGATCGGCGTGAACCTCCTGCTCACCTGCTACCTCCACTTCCAGGAGGAGGTGGCGGCGTTCGGCACGGACATCCTCCCCATCGTGCGTGAACTCGAGGCCGACGCCGCCCGTGCCGCGGGAGTGGAATTCGATCCGGACGGCACACTCGCCGTCCCCAGCAAGGCAGGTGTCTGATGGCAGAACGTTCCTTCGGTTTCCGTACGCGCGCACTCCACGCCGGCGGCACTCCCGATGCCACCCACGGCGCGCGCGCCGTCCCGATCTACCAGACGACGTCCTTCGTCTTCAAGGACACCAACGACGCCGCCAACCTGTTCGCGCTGCAGAAGTACGGCAACATCTACTCGCGCATCGGCAATCCCACGGTCGCGGCGTTCGAGGAGCGCATCGCCTCCCTCGAGGGCGGCATCGGGGCGGTGGCGACGGCGTCGGGCATGAGCGCCGAGTTCATCACCTTCGCCGCGCTCTGCCAGGCGGGCGACCACGTCGTGGCCGCATCGCAGCTGTACGGCGGAACGGTCACCCAACTCGACGTCACGCTGCGCCGCTTCGGCATCGAGACCACCTTCGTCCCCGGGACCGACCCCGCGGACTACGCGGCCGCCATCCGCGAGAACACCAAGGCCGTCTACGCCGAGGTCATCGCGAATCCCTCGGGTGAGATCGCCGACCTCGCAGGCCTGGCGAAGGTGGCCCACGACGCCGGGATCCCCTTCATTGTCGACTCGACGCTCAGCACGCCCTACCTCGTGCGGCCCATCGAGCACGGAGCGGACATCGTGATCCACTCGGCCACCAAGTTCATCGGCGGGCACGGCACCACCCTGGGCGGCGTCATCGTGGAGAGCGGCCGGTTCGACTGGGGCAACGGCAAGTTCCCCATGATGACCGAACCGGTCCCCTCCTACGGCAACATCCAGTGGTGGGCGAACTTCGGCGAGTACGGCTTCCTGACGAAGCTCCGCACGGAGCAGTTGCGCGACATCGGGCCGTCGCTGTCGCCGTCGTCGGCGTTCCAGCTCCTGCAGGGCGTGGAGACCCTCGCGCAGCGGCTCGACGAACACCTCGAGAACGCGCAGGCCGTCGCGGAATGGCTGCAGGCCGATCCGCGCGTCGAGTACGTCAACTACGCCGGTCTTCCCACCCATGTCCACCACGAGCGTGCGAAGACGTACCTGCCGCAGGGCCCCGGCTCCGTGTTCAGCTTCGGCATCAAGGGCGGCCGCAAGGCGGGCCAGAAGTTCATCGAGTCGCTGCAGCTCGCCTCGCACCTCGCGAACGTGGGCGACGCGCGCACCCTCGTGATCCATCCGGGCTCGACGACCCACCAGCAGCTCTCCGCCGAGCAGCTGGTGGCGGCGGGCGTCCCCGAGGACCTCGTGCGCATCTCTGTGGGCCTGGAGGACCTCGACGACATCCTGTGGGACCTGGACCAGGCCCTCGACATCGCCGTGGATTCCTCCGACGCGGAGTTCGACGAGCTCCCGCAGGAATCCGCCGGGGAGAACGACGACGACCCGTCGGCAACGCGGGCAGTAGGAGTGGGAGCATGAGCGGCACGGACGCACCGGCACGGACCTGGGAGGGACCATCGGCCCCTGAGCGCCTCAGTCTGCTGAGGAATGCGCGGTCGGTGGCGATCGTCGGCGCATCGGACAAGCCCTCCCGGGCCTCCTACTTCGTGGCGACCTACCTGCAGTCCTCCTCGCCGTACCGCCTGTACTTCGTGAACCCTGTGGCCAAGGAGATTCTCGGGCAGTCCGCCTACGCGTCGCTCGCGGACCTCCCGGAGGTGCCCGACGTCGTCGACGTGTTCCGCAAGCACGACGACCTGCCCTCCGTGCTGCAGGAGACGCTCGCCGTCGGAGCGAAGACCCTGTGGCTGCAGCTGGGCTCGTGGCACGAGGACGTGGCCCGGGAGGCGCAGGGCGCCGGCCTGAACGTCGTGATGGACCGCTGCATCAAGATCGAGCACGCACGCTTCCACGGCGGGCTCAACCTGGCGGGCTTCAACACCGGCGTCATCTCCTCGAAGCGGCAGATCACCTCGTAGGGCGCCGCCCCCTCCCAGGCCTCGATCCCGGTCAACGGGAACTGTTGGACATCGCCTCTGATCGGGATCCGACCTCGGGAACGGCCGCCTCAGGCACCGCGACCTCGGCACCGGAGCTGTCCGGCGCTGCAGCGTCCGCCGGCCCGACGGGGTCCACCGGCAGCACGTCCTCCGGAGCCGGTCCGACCGGGAGGTCCACCGGCAGGACGTCCTCCGGAGCCGGTCCGACCGGGAGGTCCTCCGGGACCGGATCGGCGGGGAGCTCCCCCATCTCAGGGCCGACCGGGAGCCCCGGTACCGGGTCGTCGGGATCGAGGAGCGCATCGGCCGGGAACAGGGCGGACCGATCGGGGTCCAGGGTGATCGGCGCGTCGAGGAGGAACGTCGTGTCGGCAGGACCGGCCGGTGCGCGGAGCCACGACCTGCGGTGGCCGGCAGGAGCCGGGGTGTCACCGCTGATCGTCTCCGGAGCCGTGACCGTGGTCTCCTTCGTCAGGCTCCTGTCCTGCACCTGACCGGGTGTGACCCGGCCCGGTGCCAGACCGGGTTTCTCCCGGACCGGCCGGAGCGGGGTCGTGCGCTGGCCGGGCGTGGCCCTGCCCGGTGCTGCATGGCCGGGCTTCTCCGGATCGGGTCGGCCGGTCGTGCCGGGTACCGTTCCGGTCGCGGGCCGCGTCACCGGGGCCGCGGGCTGCCGCGGACCGTCCGGCCTCCGGGACGCAGAGTCCGCAGGGCGTACCGTGCCGGCCGGTGGCCGGGCTGCCGGTACGACGGCCGGCGCCGGTAAAGCAGCGGCGGCTTCATCCACCTCGGGCGACGCAGGAGCGGGAGCCGGCATGAGGGCACCACCGGCGTCCGCAGGGGCGGACGCCGCCGGGCCGGAGGCGGACGGCGCCGGGACGTGAGCGGGAGCGGGAGCGGGCACCGCCGGGACGACGGCGGAACCATGCCCCGCGTCGGCGAGCGGTTCAGGAGCGGGTTCGGCCCGGTCGACGTCGTTGCGGACGGTGAAGCGGGTGATCGAGACGACGGCGTCGTCGAACCCCTCCCGGAGGTGGAGCGTCCCCGCCGCAACACCGGACATGCCCGCGCCCATGGAGACGGCGAGCGCCCCACCGAGGAACGTGATGCGGCGCTTGTTCCGGCGCCCCTGCGGCGCCCTGCCGCCGTCAGCCATCAGCCGGGCGAGTTCCGCGGACGCATCGGGTGCGGGCCCGGCGCCGAGGTCGCCGATCTCCCGGACGGCGCGGACGAGTGTCGGTTCCGCGGGAATGCCGGCCTCGTCGAGGAGTCGCTGCACGGGGTCCGGCGGCGGGGTGTCACGTCCAGTCATGGCGTTTCCGATTCCTCAGGTCGAACGATTTCCTTCAGCTTGAGCAGTCCCCGCCGTTGCAGCTGCTTCACCGATCCTGCGGACCTGCCCAGGATCTCCGCGACCTGTTCGATCGGCAGCTCCGCGACGATGCGCAGCAGGAGGACGTCGCGCTGCTCGGCGTTGAGCTGGTCCAGCATGCCCCGTGCACCTCCCACACCGAGGTTCCCCAGCGCCACCCTCTCGGCGGAGTCGGTGAGCCGGGTGTCGACGTCGGCCTCGTAGCCCACGAGCGCCGGCGCCCTCGTCCGCTTCCTCACCTCGTCCACGTACCGGGCATGTGCCACGGAGTAGGCGAAGGTGCGGAGCCCCTGGAGTCCGCCGGAGACGGAATCCAGCTTCGAGAAGACCGTGAGGAACACCTCCTGCGTGAGGGCCTCCGGGTCGTCCGAGCCGCGCCCCGCGAAGTACCCCAGCACTCCCGGGCTCAATGATCGGTAGATGCTGGAGAAGGCCGCCGGATCGCCTGCTCGAGCGCGGAGGAGCGCATCATCTGGCAGGGGTGTGGCCACGGACTGTTCCTTGTTCGAGCGGGACGGCGACACCATCGTAACCATCGCCCTCCGCCCGTGGACGCCGGCCCTCCCGGGCCTGCGGCAAAGAGAAGGCCGCACCGAGACCTGTTGGGGGAAAGGTCTCGGTGCGGCGCTTACACAGGGGTAATCGATGGGCGGGGCGGGAAAGTTACGCCCCCTCCGATTTTTCTTCTCCGGCCTACTTCAGGGCGTTGGAGGCCCGGCGCTTGTTGAAGACGTCGAAGCCGACGGCGAGCAGGAGCACCATGCCCTTGATGAACTGCTGGACATCGATGCCGACGCCGAGCAGGGACATGCCGTTGTTGAGCACGCCCATGATGAGGCCGCCCGTGATGGCTCCGATGACCGTTCCGACGCCACCGGTCACGGCCGCGCCGCCGATGAACGCCGCGGCGATCGCGTCGAGCTCGAAGAGGTTTCCCGCTCCCGGACCGGCGGAGTTGAGGCGACCGGTGAAGATGAGCCCTGCCAGGGCCGCGAGCACACCCATGTTGACGAAGAGCATGAAGTCGATACGCTTCGTGTTGATGCCGGAGAGCTGTGCTGCCTGGAGGTTGCCTCCGACGGCGTAGATGTGGCGCCCGAAGACGCTGTTGCCCATCACGGCGCTGTAGCCCACGATCAGGATGCCGAGGACCACGAGCACGATCGGCGTGCCGCTGCGCGAGCTCGCCAGAAGGTAGGTGAGGCCGAGGATGATCACGACGATGAAGGCGAGCTTGGTGAAGAACCAGGCCGCCGGCTCGTCCTCGAGCTTCAGGCGTGCGCGGGTGGCGCGTCCGCGGAGCTGGGTGATGGTGAGGAGGGCGACGGCCACCAGGCCGAGGACCACCGTGGTCCAGTCCAGAAGGTTGGTCTCCGCCGGGAACAGCCCGGGGAAGAGGAAGCCGCCGCCGAGCTGGCGGTACTCCTCGGGGAAGCCGGTGATGCGCTGGTTCTCGAGCACGATCTGGGTGAGTCCACGGAACACGAGCATGCCGGCGAGTGTGACGATGAACGCGGGGATGCCCACGTAGGCCACCCAGAAGCCCTGCCAGGCCCCTACCAGTCCGCCGATGATCAGTGAGGCGAGGAAGGCCACCCACCAGGTGAACCCCCAGTCCTGGATCATGATGCCGGACATGGCCCCCACGAAGGCCGCCACGGACCCGACGGAGAGGTCGATGTGCCCGGCGACGATGATCATGACCATGCCGATGGCCAGGAGCAGGATGTAGCTGTTCTGGACGATGATGTTGGAGACGTTGTCCGGCATCAGCAGAGCGCCGCCGGTCAGCACCTGGAACAGGGCGACGATGACGATGAGCGCCACGAAGATACCGATCTGGCGCAGCCTGCTCGTGAGGAAGGCGAGCCCGTGCTTCACGGGAGGTGGCGGTGCGGTGACCGCGGGGTCTTTGACGGTGGTAGCCATGGAATCAGTCCTTTTCCTTGGTCATGTACTGCATGAGGAGTTCGGGGGTCGCCTGGTCGATCGGCACTTCGGCCGTGATACGGCCTTCCGCGAGCGTGTAGATGCGGTCGCAGATGCCGAGCAGTTCGGGGAGTTCCGAGGAGATGACGATGACGGCCTTCCCCTCGGCTGCCAGGCGGTTGATGATCGTGTAGATCTCGTACTTGGCGCCGACGTCGATCCCGCGGGTGGGCTCGTCGAGGATCAGGACGTCGGGGTCCGAGAACATCCACTTGGAGAGCACCACCTTCTGCTGGTTCCCGCCGGAGAGCTTGCCGGTGATGGCGGTGACGGTCGGGGCCTTGATGTTCATGGACCGCCGGTACTCGCCCGCGACGACGGCCTCGCGGCCGCTGTCGACCCAGCCGCGCTTCGCCAGCTTGCCGAGGGCGGCACCGGAGACGTTGCGCTTGATGTCGTCGATGAGGTTGAGCCCGTACTTCTTGCGGTCCTCCGTGGCGTACGCGATACCGTGCCGGATCGCTTCGCCCACGGTGCGCGCCGTGATCGGGGCACCGTTCTTGTAGAGGGTGCCGGTGATGTTGGAGCCGTAGCTGCGGCCGAAGATGCTCATGGCCAGTTCGGTCCGCCCGGCTCCCATGAGGCCGGCGATACCGACCACCTCGCCGGCACGGACGGCGAGGTTCGCCGCGTCGACGATCACCCGTCCGCTCTCCTGGGGGTGGTGCACCGTCCAGTCCTCGACGCGGAGGACCTCCTCGCCGATGGCCGGCGTGCGCTCGGGGTAGCGGCTCTCCATGTCGCGTCCCACCATGCCCTTGATGATGCGCTCCTCCGTGACGGAGCCGTCGTGGAGGCTGAGAGTCTCGATGGTGCGCCCGTCCCGGAGGATCGTCACCGAATCGGCGATCTCGCGGATCTCGTTGAGCTTGTGGCTGATGATGATGCAGGTGATGCCCTCGCCGCGGAGGCCCTTCACGAGCCCGAGGAGGTGCGCGGAGTCCTCGTCGTTCAGGGCGGCGGTGGGCTCGTCGAGGATCAGCAGCTTCACGTTCTTCGACAGCGCCTTCGCGATCTCGACCAGTTGCTGCTTGCCCACGCCGATGTCACCGGCCCGGACCACCGGGTTGAGGTCCAGCCCCACGCGGCGGAGGAGCTTGGCCGCCTCCACGTTGGTCTCGTTCCAGTCGATGAAACCGCGCTTCTCGCGCTCGTTCCCGAGGAAGATGTTCTCCGCGACGGACAGGAAGGGGGAGAGGGCGAGCTCCTGGTGGATGATGACGATGCCGTCGCGCTCGCTGTCGCGGATGTCCTTGAACTCCGCGACGGAGCCCTCGAACTCGATGTCGCCGTCGTACGTCCCGTGCGGATAGACGCCGGACAGCACTTTCATGAGGGTCGATTTCCCGGCCCCGTTCTCTCCGCAGATCGCATGGACTTCTCCACGCGCGACGTCGAGGTTGACGTCCTGCAGTGCCTTCACGCCAGGGAAGGTCTTGGTGATGCGGCGCATCCGGAGGATGTTCTCCGCCATGGTCGAGCCTCGCTTACTTGAGTGGAGTCCCGGCATCGGCCGGGCGAGGTACAGCACCTGTGGCTCCGGACCGGGAGGGTACGGAGCCACAGGCTGAGGGGGTGCTACGGGTGCTGCGGGACGGCTACTTGAGCTCGTCCTCGGTGTAGTAGTCGGTCTCCACGAGCGCGGCCTCGTAGTTGTCGACCGTGACGATCTGCGACTCGAGCAGGTAGGACGGCACGATCTTCTCGCCGTTGTCGTACGTCTCGGTGTCGTTGACCTCGGGCTCCTCGCCCTTCATGAGGTCGTCCACCATGGTGACGGCCTGCTTGCCGAGCTCGCGGACGTCCTTGAAGATCGTGGAGTACTGCTCGCCGGCGATGATCGACTTCACGGAGCCCACCTCGGCGTCCTGGCCGGTGACGACGGGGAGGTCGTCAGCGGAGTAGCCACCGGAGGTCAGGGCCGAGATGATGCCGATGGACAGGCCGTCGTAGGGCGAGAGGACACCCTCGAGCTGCTCGCCGCCACCGACGGTGAGGAGGTCCTCCATGCGGTCCTGCGCGGTGTCGGGGAGCCAGCGGAGGATCGCCGCCTGCTCGAACTCGGTCTGGCCACTGGGGACGCGGAGCACACCGCTGTCCAGGTAGGGCTGCAGCGTCTTCATGGCGCCGTCCCAGAAGAACGTGGCGTTGTTGTCGTCCGGGCTGCCGGCGAAGAGCTCGACGTCGAACGGCCCTTCCTCGCCCGTCTCCTTGCCCTCGGCGTCGAGGATCCCGAGACCGGTGAGCAGCGAGGTGGCCTGCTGCACGCCGACCTCCTCGTTGTCGAAGGTCGTGTAGTAGTCCACGGTGTCGGACCCGTTGATCAGGCGGTCGTAGGCGATGACGGGGATGTCCTGCGACTCGGCCTGGTCCAGCACGCTCGTGAGCGTGGTGCCGTCGATCGAGGCGATGACGAGGGCCTTCACTCCGCCGTTGATCATGTTCTCGATCTGGCTGACCTGCGTGGGGATGTCGTCGTTCGCGTACTGGAGGTCCACCTCGTAGCCGAGGTCCTCCAGCTGGCTCTTGACGTTCTCGCCGTCGGCGATCCAGCGCTCGGACTGCTGCGTCGGCATGGCGACGCCGATCTTGGCGCCCTCGTTGGAGCCGCCTTCTGCTGCGGCCTCGTCCCCGCCGCCCCGGCTTCCGCCGCATGCGGTGAGGCTGAGGGTCAGGATGCTGGCGGCCGCGATGCCGGCCAGGTATTTCCGATTCATGGTGGAACTTTCTTGTGTGGAGTTTCCGGCGACAGTGCCGGCTTTCGGGGAGTGGCTTCTAGAGTTTCTGCGCCAGGCGATAGTACGCGGCGTTCCAGCGCAGCTCACGCTGGAAGTCCCGCAGCTTGGTGTCGGCGTCGATGCGCAGCAGTTCGACCTCGGCGATGTCCGCGAAGTCCTCGAAGACCTCGAGGCCCACCGCGGTGGTGAGGACGGTGTGGTGGGCGGCGCCGGCGCTCAGCCAGGCCGCTGCGGAGGTCTCGAGGCTCGGCTCCGGCTTCCACACTGCGCGCGCGACCGGCAGGTTGGGGAGCGGGGCGTCGGGCGGGACCACCTCGACGGCGTTGGCCGTCAGGCGGAAGCGGTCCCGCATGTCGGACATCGCGACGACCACGCCGGACCCGGCGTCGGTGTCGAACACGAGGCGCACCGGGTCCTCCTTGCCGCCGATGCCCAGCGGATGGACCTCCAGCGTGGGCTTCGACGTGGTCAGGGTGGGGCAGATCTCGAGCATGTGCGCCCCGAGGATCTTCTCCTCCCCCGGCACCAGGTGGTACGTGTAGTCCTCCATGAGGGACGCGCCGCCGGGCAGCCCCGCCCCCATGACCTTGGCGGCCCGCACGAGGACGGCGGTCTTCCAGTCACCCTCGGCGCCGAACCCGTAGCCGCGGGCCATGAGCCGCTGGACGGCAAGACCGGGCAGCTGGCGGAGGGCCCCGAGGTCCTCGAAGTTCGTGGTGAAGGCCCCGAATCCGCCCTCCTCGAGGAAGGACAGCAGCCCGAGCTCCTGCCGGGCGCCGTAGCGCAGCGACTCGTGCCGCTCGCCGCCGCGGCGGAGCTCGGGGACGACGTCGTACGTCTCCTCGTACTCGGCCACGAGGGCGTCGACGTCGGCCTCCGCCTGGGCGTCCACGGCGGCGACGAGGTCGTTCACGCCCCACGTGTTGATCGAGACGCCGAAGCGCAGCTCGGCCTCGGTCTTGTCACCCTCGGTGACGGCGACATTGCGCATGTTGTCACCGAAGCGGGCCACCTTGAGCTCGTGGACGGCGGCCCAGCCGGCGGCGGCGCGCTGCCAGGAGGAGATCCTGGCGCAGACGCCGGGGTTGGACACGTGCCCGACGACGGTCTTGCGCGGCACACCGAGGCGGGACTGGATGTACCCGAACTCGCGGTCGCCGTGGGCGGCCTGGTTCAGGTTCATGAAGTCGAAGTCGATCTCGTCCCAGGGGAGCGCGACGTTGATCTGCGTGTGCAGGTGCAGCAGCGGCTTCCGGAGTGCGTCGAGGCCCGCGATCCACATCTTCGCCGGGCTGAACGTGTGCATCCAGGTGATGACCCCGATGGCGTTGTCGGCCGCGTTGACCTCCAGTGCCATCCGGCGGATCGACGCGGAGTCCTTGAGGGTCGGCTTCCAGACGACCTTCACGGGCAGGCCCGCGTCCCCGAGGATCCGGACGATCTCCTGCGACTGCTCCGCGACCTGCTGCAGGGTCTCCTCCCCGTACAGGTCCTGGCTGCCGGTCAGGAACCAGACTTCGTAGGTGTCGAGGGTCGTGCTGAGGGGGCTCATGCGGGGGCTCCTGGGATCGAGGGCTGACCGTACACGTTCTGGTAGCGGTCGAAGAGGGAGTCGACATGCTCGGGCTGGATGCCCGCCGGGGCGCCGAGCTGCCGGGAGATGTGGACGGTGCGGGCGACGTCCTCGAGCATCACGGCCGCCTTGACGGCGTCCTTCGCGTCCTTGCCGATCGTGAAGGGTCCGTGGCTCTTCATGAGGACCCCGCGGGAGCGGTGGCCGGTGAGCGTCTCGACGATGCCGCGGCCGATCGAGTCGTCACCGATGATCGCGAACGGGCCCACGGGGATCTCGCCGCCGAACTCGTCGGCCATGGCGGTGATGACGCAGGGGATCGGTTCGCCGCGTGCGGCCCACGCGACGGCGTAGGTGGAGTGCGTGTGCACCACACCGCCGACGTCGGGCATGTTGCGGTACACGTAGGCGTGCGCCGCGGTGTCGCTGGACGGCGACCGTTCCGATCCGGGGGTGCCCTCGATGACGTTCCCGTCGAGGTCGCACAGGATCTGGTTCTCCGGCGTCAGCTCGTCGTAACTGACGCCGGAGGGCTTGATGACGAACAGGTCGGCGCCCGGGACGCGGCCGGAGACGTTCCCGCCGGTCCAGACGACGAGTCCGTAGCGCACGAGTTCGGTGTGCAGGGCGGCGACGTCCTTCCGGACGGCATCGATCGCGGCCTCGACCTCGGGGCTGAAGGAGCCCGTGGACACGGCGCTCATGCCGACACCGCCTGCGGGGTGCGGGCCGCGCGGCGCAGGGCCTTCAGCCGGTGCATGACGTCGTTGGTACCGCGCCCGAAGTAGTCGTGCAGTTCGGTGTACTCGCGGTACAGCGCGTCGTAGGCGGCGGCACGCTCCGGGTCGGGCGTGTAGGCGGCACGGTCCAGATGGCCCATCGCAGCGGCTGCGGCGTGGATGTCCGGGTAGGCGCCGGCGGCGACGGCGGCATGGATCGCCGAACCGAGGGCCGGCCCCTGGGAGCTGCCGATGACCGAGAGCGGCATGTTCAGCACGTCGGCGTAGACCTGCATGAGGAACGGGTTCCGGATGAGGCCGCCGGCGGCCACGAACTCGGTGACGGGCACGCCGGAGGCGTTGAAGGTCTCGACGATCTTCCGCGTGCCGAACGCCGTGGACTCCAGCAGGGCGCGGTAGACCTCGTGCGGCTTGGTGGCGAGGGTCAGGCCCACGACGGTGCCGGAGAGCTCATGGTCCACGAGGACGGAACGGTTGCCGGAATGCCAGTCGAGGGCCACCAGGCCGTGCGCCCCGACGGGCTCGGACTGCGCCTGTTCCGTCAGGTACTCGTGCACGCTCAGGCCCTGCGCAGCGGCAGCATCCCGGATCTCGCCGGGCACCTGGTTGGCCACGAACCACGCGAAGATGTCGCCGACGCCGGACTGGCCGGCTTCATAGCCGTAGAAGCCCTCGACGATCCCGCCGTCCACGACGCCGCACATGCCCGGCACCTCGCTGAGCCGGTCCGAGTTCATGACGTGGCAGGTCGAGGTGCCCATGATGGCCACCATCTGGCCGGGATCCGTGGCCTGCGCCGCCGGGGCCGTGACGTGGGCGTCGACGTTCCCGACGGCCACCGCGATCCCTACCGGCAGGCCGGTCCAGCCGGCGGCCTCCTCGGAGAGCGAGCCCGCCCTCGAGGCGAGTGCGCCGATCGTGTGCTCCACCTTCTCGCGGGCGAAGCCCGCGAACCCGGGGTTGAGTGCGGCGAGGAACTCCTCGGACGGGTAGGCGCCGTCCTGGTAGATGCCCTTGTAGCCGGCGGTGCACGCGTTGCGCACGTACTCCCCCGTGAGCTGCCAGACGATCCAGTCGGCGGCCTCGACCCAGTGGTCCATGCGGTCGTACAGCTCGGGGTCCTCCTCGAGCAGCTGGAGGCCCTTGGCGAACTCCCATTCGCTCGAGATCAGTCCGCCGTAGCGGGGCAGCCACGCCTCGCCGCGCTCGGCGGCCAGGTCGTTGATGCGGTTCGCCTGGCCCTGCGCCGCGTGGTGCTTCCACAGCTTCACGTAGGCGTGGGGCCGGCCCTCGTAGCCGGGCACCTCGTTGAGGGGCGTCCCGTCGGCGAGGGTGGGCACCATGGTGCAGGCGGTGAAGTCGGTGGCGATGCCGATGACGTCCTGCGGATCGATACCCGCCTCCTGCACGGCTGCCGGCACGGCGGTGCGGAGGACGTCGACGTAGTCGGACGGCACCTGCAGGGCCCATTCGGGCGGGAGCTGCTCGCCCGTGGCTGCGAGCGTCGAGTCCATGACGGCGTGCGGGTACTCGAGCGTCGAGGCACCGAGTTCCGCACCGTCGGAGACACGGACCACGACGGCGCGGCCGGAGAGGGTGCCGTAGTCGACACCGATGACGTAGGTGGGCCTGCCGGCCGCCCCTGTGGCCGGGTCTGCGCCCGGGATGGAGTCACTCAAGGGAAGGACCTCTTTGTTCTTCTCGGGAGACCGCGATGCAGTGCCCTGATGGATCGTCGATGCGATGCGCCGTTCATGTGACCGTTCACATTGCGGTTCCCAGTGTAGGGCCCGATCGGTGGGGCGTGTCAATGGCGGAGGAGGAGGGCCGTCAGGCGGCCGGCGCGGCCGTCGACGCCCGGACCACGAGTTCCGGTACCACGTCCGGGGCCGCGCCCGCCTCGCCGGCCGCATCCGTCCCCACCGAGCCGATGAGCGCCAGCAGCCTCGCCATGCAACGCCGCCCCAGCTCGGGGAAGTCCTGCCGCACCGTCGTCAGGGGCGGGCAGTAGTGCGCCGCCTCGGGGACGTCGTCGAACCCCACGACGCTGACGTCCTCGGGCACCCGACGTCCACCTTCACGGAAGGCATGGAGCAGTCCGAGCGCCATCTGGTCGTTGGACGAGAAGACCGCGGTGATTTCCCTGTCCGCCGCGAGGGAGCGCCCTGCCCGGTACCCCGACTCGGCGGTCCAGTCGCCGGAGCGCAGCACCTCCGGTGAGCGGCCCCAGGCCTCCATCTCACCGCGATACCCCCGCACCCGCGCCTCCGTCTCGAACCAGCCCTCCGGTCCCGCGATGTGCGCGATCCGCCGGTGTCCCAGCTCGAGCAGGTGGCGCGTCGCGAGCGCGGCGCCTCCCGACTGGTCCACCGACAAGCGGTGATCGTCCTGCGCCTGCGCCGAATGGACCGTCACGAACGGCAGCGTGATGGACAGGCGCTCGATCTCGCCGAGGGTCTGTGTCTGCGGGGCCAGGATGACGAGCCCGTCCACGCCGTGCGCCAGCAGCCGGTCCAGGGCCGACCGGATGGAGCCGCCGTCGAGGTCGTCGAGGTGCGCGATATCGACGGCGTACCCGGCCTCGCGCGCGGCGCTGTCGATGGCCTGCAGGCTCGCCGCCGGCCCGTACTCGAAGCCCTTGCCCACGAGCACGCCGATGGTGGTGGACCTGCTGGTCACGAGCGCCCGGGCGGCACGGTTGGGACGGAAGCTGAGCTCTGCCATCGCGGCCAGCACGCGGTCCCGCGTCTCGGCCCGCAGGCTCGGGTGGCCGTTGAGGACGCGGGAGACCGTCTGGTGCGAGACCCCCGCGCGGCGGGCAACGTCCCTGATGTTCGCGGCACGCGCAGGCTCGCCGGGTCGGACCCGGCGGTCCGCCTCGGTACCGGGATCCGCTGCGTCAGTGGGGGTCGACAATGGCGTCGTTCCGGGCGAAGCGCCGGTTCCGGAGCACCGGCAGGAACTCCCGGACGTCGTCGACCCTGCGGCGCGTGACGTCCGTGGTCACGATGCCCCGCTCCTCGTCCTCGAGGTGCGCCTGCGGGACGCCCATCGGGTCGATGATGGCCGAGTGGCCGATGGTGTGGCTGCTCGAGGTGCCGGCCGCCGCCACCCACAGGGTGTTCTCGATGGCCCGCGCCTTCAGCAGCGTCTCCCAGTGCTCGATCTTGTGCTCGCCCTTGAACCACGCGGCCGGCACGCAGATGAGGTCGGCCCCGGCATCGGCGAGCGCGCGTGCCAGTTCGGGGAACCGGACGTCGTAGCAGGTCATGAGTCCCACCCGGAGGTCGCCGACCTCGGCGATCTTGATGCCGCCGTCACCCGGTTTGATGGCCGTGGACTCGGAGTAGCTGAAGGCGTCGTACAGGTGCAGCTTGCGGTAGGTGTCCACGATGCGGCCGGTCGCGTCGATCAGGACGAGGGTGTTGAAGGGCCGCTCCTCGCCGCTGGGCTCGTACCCGCCGGCCACCACCGCGATGCCGTGGTCGGCGGCGAGGAAGGACAGCTGCTGCACGAAGGTGGTCCAGTTCGCCTCGACGGCTTGGTGGAGGTCGCCGTCGAGCTTGCCGATGGCGAACATCGACTCCTCGGGGAAGACGATCAGCTCCGCGCCTTCGCCCCGGGCCTCCGCCGCGAGTTCCCGCATCACGGCGAGATTCGCCGGGGCGTCCCCACCCGGCCGGAACTGACCGACGCTGACCTTCATGTTGCCGCCCTAACCGTGTGTGCCGACGTCCACCCAGCGTACAGACTCCGGCCCGGCGGGCCGGAGTACCCTTTCGGCATGAGTATCCCCTTGAAGAGCAGGCGTGTGCCACCCGGGCCAGGACAGGAGTCCGTCTGGGACTATCCGCGGCCTCCGCGGGTGGAACGGACACCGGCGGGCATCGAGGTGCGCTTCGGTGGGCAGCTGATCGTCACCACGGTCGACGCGGTGCGGGTCCTCGAGACGAGCCACCCGCCTGTCTACTACCTGCCGATCGCGGACTTCGCGCCCGGCGTGCTGGTCCCCGTGGAGGGCACCACCCACTGCGAGTTCAAGGGCGCGGCCCGCTATTTCGACGTCGTCGCCGGCAGCGCGCGCAGCCCGCGCGGCGCGTGGACCTACCCGACGCCGGTCCGTGGCTACGAGGACCTCGCCACGCGGGTCGCCATCTACCCGTCGCGGATGGACGCCTGCACGGTGGACGGCGAGGAGGTGCGGGCCCAGGAGGGTGACTTCTACGGCGGCTGGATCACCGCCGCCATCGTGGGACCGTTCAAGGGCGGCACGGGGACCTGGGGATGGTAGCGCCGGGCATCCCGTCCTGGCTGCCGTCGGACGCCGCCCGCCGTAGGACGATGGTGCGGTCGGGGTCGCATGCTGGTCCTGACGACTCGGCAGGGAAGGAACGGTCATGAGCACTGCCCGGAGGACCGGTGCGGGCAGGCGGCTGCTGCTGGCCGCCGCCTTCATCACCTCGATCCTGGTGCTCGGCGGCTGCACCGGTTCGGAGGGCGAGCCTGAGGGCGCAGACGCATCGGCGTCGGCTTCCGGATCGGCGTCGGCTTCCGTATCGGCAGCGCCGGGCGAGGCACGGCCCGCACCGGATCTCGAGGGCATCCCCGAGGTCGTCGCCGTCGTCAACGGCACCGAGATCGGCCGGGACCTCTTCACCGACACGTACGAGGGCCAGTTCGCGCAGGCGTCCGCCCAGGCGCAGGCCGCGGGCCAGGAGGTCGATCAGGACCTGCTGAAGACGACGGTCGCGGACAACCTCGTCAGCTCCGAGCTGCTGCGCCAGGAGGCCGACCGGCGGGGCATCACGGCGACGCCCGAAGGACGGGCCGCGGCCGTCGACGAGCTGCTGCAGGCGAGCGGGCTCGCCTCCGAGGAGGAGCTGAAGGCCGCTTTCGCCGACCAGGGGATCGACGACGCCGAGTTCGACGCGCAGCTGACGGACCAGGTGAAGCTCGACACGCTCCTGGCGGAGGAAGCCGGCGACACGACGCCGACCGACCAGGAGATCCAGGAGGCCTACGACGCGGCGAAGGCGCAGCAGGAGGCCGGGGGCGATACCGCGACACCGATTCCCCCGCTCGAGGACGTCCGCGAACAGATCATCCAGCAGCTGTCGGGTGGCAGGACCTCCGAGGCCGCACAGGCACTGATCGCGCGACTGCGCGACGACGCCGACATCACCGTCAACCTCTAGGCGTCGACCTCCGGGCGGTCCCGATCAGGTACCGATCAGGCGCCGATCAGGTCGTTGACCACGATGGTCTGATCGCGGTCCGGACCGACGCCGATCGCGGAGAACCGGGTGCCGGAGAGCTTCTCGAGCGCCCGCACGTAGGTCTGCGCATTGTCCGGCAGGTCCTCGATGGTCCGAGCGCCCGTGATGTCCTCGGTCCAGCCGTCGAAGTACTCGAAGATCGGCTTCGCGTGGTGGAACTCGGTCTGGGTCATGGGCATCTCGTCGTGGCGGACGCCGTCGACGTCGTACGCGACGCAGACCGGGATGCTCTCGATGCCCGTGAGGACGTCGAGCTTGGTGACGAAGTAGTCGGTGAAGCCGTTGACGCGCGACGCGTGGCGCGCCAGCACGGCGTCGTACCAGCCGCACCGGCGCGGACGACCGGTGTTCACGCCGAACTCGCCGCCGGTCTTCTGCAGGTACAGGCCCATCTCGTCGAAGAGCTCCGTGGGGAACGGGCCGGCGCCGACACGCGTGGTGTAGGCCTTGATGATGCCGATCGAGCGGGAGATGCGCGTGGGACCGATGCCGGAGCCGACGGACGCACCGCCGGCCGTGGGATTCGAGGACGTCACGAACGGGTAGGTGCCGTGGTCGACGTCGAGGAAGGTCGCCTGGCCGCCCTCCATGAGGACCACCTTGCCGGCGTCGAGCGCCTCGTTGAGCACGAAGGTGGAGTCGATGACGAGGGGCTTGAGCCGCTCGGCGAAGGACAGGAAGTACTCCACGACCTCCTCGACCTCGACGTCGCGCCGGTTGTAGACCTTCACGAGGAGTTCGTTCTTCTGCTTGAGGGAGCCCTCCACCTTCTGGCGCAGGATCGACTCGTCGAACACGTCCTGCACGCGCAGGCCGAGCCGGGCCACCTTGTCCATGTACGCGGGACCGATGCCGCGCCCGGTGGTGCCGATGGCACGCTTGCCGAGGAAGCGTTCGGTCACCTTGTCCAGCACCTGGTGGTAGGGCGCCACGAGGTGGGCGTTGGCGGACACCCGCAGCTTGGAGGTGTCGGCGCCGCGGGCCTGGAGCCCGTCGATCTCCTGGAAGAGGGCCTCGAGGTTGATGACGCAGCCGTTGCCGATGATCGGGATGGCGTTGGGGCTGAGGATGCCGGCGGGAAGGAGCTTCAGCTCGTACTTCTCGCCGCCGACGACGACGGTGTGCCCGGCGTTGTTGCCACCGTTCGGCTTCACGACGTAGTCGACCCGACCGCCCAGCAGGTCAGTGGCCTTACCCTTACCCTCGTCGCCCCACTGGGCTCCGACAATGACGATTGCTGGCATGGGATCCTCCCCCATTCGGTACGGGCCCTCCCCGCGCAACCGCGGCAAGCACGCCGTGCATCAGAACGCCCCAACCGGCCGCACGACATGCGGCCACTGGGGCTCTTACCGTCCGAGTTTAGCCGAGCGGCTCCGGGGGCGCCGAAAAATGCCGGGCGTGACGCGAGCGGGAGCTCCGCGAGGCCCGTCCGGTCCGGAGGTGGGCGCGTGCAGAATAGGGCCATGGACCGCTTCGAAGGACACATCGCCGGCATCGGCACCGCCTCGGGTACCCGGCTGGTGATCGGCCGGTGGGACACCTCCCCCTTCGGGGCGTTCACCGACGTCATGCTGGAGGACGCCGCGGGACACCGCACGCTGATCGCGCCCACACAGGAGATCGCGGACTACGTCGGATCGACCTACACGTTCGACGACGTCGTGCTCTCGCCGGTCACCTCGACCCTGACGGCCGACCGGCTCGTCGTCGAGGGCGGCGGTCTGCGGGTGGTCGCCGGAATCGGCGCGGTCACGCTCCTCGGGCGCCTGCTGGGGATCGTCCCGCGGCGCCTGGCCACTCATCCCCGCTGGCTCGCGCTCATCAATCCCGTGGCGTCGCTCCTGGTGAAGGGCATCGCCACGGCCGGCTCGGCAGGACACGGGCGCACCGAGTACTACGGCGTGACCTCCGCGCGGGCCGTCTCCGGGGCGACGGCCACCTGGCGGGACGCGGATCTCGGCACCCTCGCACCCGTGAGCCCCCCGGTGCGGTTCGGCTTCAGCTCCGCCCCGCCGCGCCCGCAGGTGGTGTCGGTCACGACGACGATCCGCCACCCGGAGCACTGATCACCGGGACGGGCCGGTCCTGAGCCCCGGCGGTGTCCGTCCGCCGGTAGCCGGGGGCACCTCACCGGTTCCGGCGGCGAACCGCCCGCTGCGGCCGGCCGCCGTCAGCTGCCAGGCGGCGGCATGCCACACCGTAGTGGGGCCAGTAGCGGAGCCCGGCCGGAAGCAGGGGGGCCGCATGCCGGACGGCCCGGCGGATCACCGCGAAGGCGATCCGGTCCCGACGCCGCCACGGCAGTCCGTAGGCCTCGCGCAGCGCGGGAGGGAGGATCCCGGCGGCGAGCAGGGCGGGCACCGGGCGGAGTGGAGGCGGCACGATCGGCGGATCCGGAGCGAGGATCTGCTGCGCGATCGAGCGGGCGGCACCGCCGACGTCGAGGGTGGTACGGACCTGGTGGTCGAAGTAGCTCCGGAGGCCGCGGTAGTCGGCGGGCAGGAGCGCGTCCGGGACACCGAACACGTGCCCGAGCCGGGTCATGTCCCGGTAGTACGCATCCCGCTCCTCGGGCCCGACGGGCCGGAGGAAGACCTCCGTGACCTCGATGGCGGTCCATGCCAGGGTGGCGAACACCCAGAGGGCCAGGTCCGGGTCGTTCGCGCTGTACCGGGTCCCCGCGGGCAGCGAGGAACTGGCGGTGGGCAGCGTGCCCTGGACGGTCTCGTGCCTCCTGGCCACGTGGGCGGCGGCGGCGCGGACCTGCGCGTCGTCGCCGAACGTGACGGTCAGGACGGCGTCGAGGGTGCCGCGGAGCCGCTGGAGGGGATCGGTCGCGAAGCCGCTGTGGGCGCGGACGCCCTCCGCGACGAGGGGGTGCGCCACCTGCAGCAGGAGCGCAGCCGGTCCACCGGCCAGGACGGTCCGCTCCCGCGCGATCCGCCACGCGGTCGACCCCGGGCCGTACAGACCGGCGTCCCCCGGTGCGCCCGGCCCGGGCGCGGCGGGCAGGAACCTGCCGCGTCCCCTCATGCATCGTCCTCTCCGGGCACGGACATCGCGGCCCCGGCGTCCGCCCCGGGCTCGTCCTCGACCCACTCGAGCAGGTCCCCGGGCTGGCACTGCAGGACCCTGCACATCGCCTCGAGTGTGCTGAAGCGGACGGCCTTGGCCCGTCCGTTCTTGAGCACCGCCACATTGGCGGGTGTCAGTCCGATCCGCTCCGCGAACTCGCCCACGCTCATCTTCCGCCGGGCGAGTTCGACGTCGATCCGCACCACGATGGGCATCAGATGACCTCGTCGAGTTCGGTGCGCAGCTGCCGTGCCTCGGTGTCGCGTGCCACCGCCTGCGCGAGCAGTGCCCGCAGCACGAGCACGATCAGCGCCACGGCAGCGATCATGACGGCCACTCCCCCGATGAGCAGCACGACGCCGGGCGCCACGGCCTCACCGGGCGCGAGCGCGATCCCGAGCCCCACCGTGAGCAGGCTCGCGGCGGCGAAGGCACCGATGACGATGTTCACGAGCCGGAAGGCGTCCGAGGAGAACACCGTTCCCCGCCGCACCATCGTCAGCAGCCCCCAGACGCAGACCACGGCCACCTGGAGTGCGAGGATCCCGAGCACCGTCAGGACCACGAGCGGGGTCCGGATCAGGGCGACGTCGGGATCGGCTCCGTCGAGGTCGATGCCCAGGAGCGAGAGCATCACCACCTGGATGAAGACGGAACCCGCGAACATCATGCACAGCACGACCCGCAGAGCGAGGACGGTGATTCTTCCCATGACGACTCCCTTGTACTGTTTGTAAGCACAAAGCTATCGTTAACCGATAGATAGCACAAGGCGTACGATCGATCGGTACACGTCTCGCTGTGACGTCCGAGGTCATGACGCACCCCCGGCCACGGCGGGCCGGGGTCCGTCCGCGGACCTGCCGTCAGATCGAGTAGTCCGAGCCCGGATTCGTCGCGTCGAGGTAGTCCCGCACCGCATTCTGCGGCACGCGATAGGACCGGCCGAACCGGATGCTGTTGATCGTTCCGGACTGCACCAGGCGGTAGACCGTCATCTTCGAGACCCGCATCATGGCCGCGACCTCCGCGACCGTGTACAACTGACCCGTACTTACGCTTGTGGACATTCCAGCCCCCACTTCCAATCGCCTCACCACGGTATGTGGAGCTTTTAACTCTGGTCGCGTGCGCCACTTCTGCACAAGGAATTGGACTACTTGTTAACCGGACCCGATTAACGAGTAGTCGGGTCTAGGAGGCACCCGGACCGAGGCCCTCCTGGCGGAAAAAGGAAGAACGGGGTCCGCCATGGCGGACCCCGTTCTTCCCGTTCCGGGCCGGACGTCAGTTCGCGAGCTGCGCGCTGGCCTCCGGGTCCGACTCCCTGAGGAACACCGCGATCCGCTCGGCTTCCTCGATCTCGCCGATGGACGCGGCAGCACGGCCCAGCGCGTAGAGGGCGCGGAGGAAGCCACGGTTCGGCTCGTGCGAGTACGGGATGGGGCCGGCGCCACGCCAGCCGCTGCGTCGCAGCGCGTCGAGGCCGCGGTGGTACCCGGTGCGGGCGTAGGCGTAGGACTCGATGGTCCGGCCCTCCGCGTACGCCTCGTCCGCGAGGATCGCCCAGACGAGCGACGATGTCGGATGCTTGGCCGCCAGGTCCACGGCCTCGTCACCGGCCGCGAGGCGCCCGACGACGGCGGGCTCCTCCGGCAGGAGCGTGGGCTCGGGGCCCATCAGGTTCTTCCGGAACTCGTCGGACACTAGAGCTTCTTCCCGGCCGACCCGAGCGACGCGGCGGCCTCGACGACGCGGGCCGCGAGGCCGGCCTCGGCCGAGGCGCCCCAGACGCGGGGGTCGTAGGTCTTCTTGTTGCCGACCTCGCCGTCGACCTTCAGGACGCCGTCGTAGTTGCGGAGCATGTGGTCGGCGACCGGGCGGGTGAACGCGTACTGGGTGTCGGTATCGATGTTCATCTTGATGACGCCGTAGGAGACGGCGTCGGCGATCTCCTGGTCGGAGGATCCCGAACCGCCGTGGAAGACGAGGTCGAAGGGCTTGTCCTTGCCGATCTTCCGGCCCACCTGGTCCTGGATGTCCTTGAGGATCTCGGGCCGCAGCTTCACGCCACCGGGCTTGTACACCCCGTGCACATTGCCGAAGGTGAGCGCCGTGATGTAGCGGCCGTGCTCCCCGGCGCCGAGGGCGTCGATGGTGGCCAGGGCGTCCTCGACCGTGGTGTAGAGCTTGTCGTTGATGGCGTTCTCGACGCCGTCCTCCTCGCCACCCACGGTGCCGATCTCCACTTCGAGGATGATCTTCGCCGCAGCCGCGCGCGGCAGGATCTCGCGGGCGATCCGCAGGTTCTCCTCGAGGGTCTCGGCCGAGCCGTCCCACATGTGCGAGTTGAAGATCGGGTCGCGACCGTTCTTCACGGCGTCCTCGGACGCGGCGAGGAGGGGCAGCACGAAGTCGTCCAGCTTGTCCTTGGGGCAGTGGTCCGTGTGGAGCGCGATGTTGACGTCGTACTTCTTCGCCACTTCCTTCGCGAAGGCCGCGAAACCGAGCGAACCGGCGACCATGTCCTTGACGCTCGCGCCGGACCAGTAGGCGGCGCCGCCCGTGGAGACCTGCACGATGCCGTCGGACCCTGCCTCCGCGAAGCCGCGCATGGCCGCGTTGAGCGTCTGGGAGGAGGTCACGTTCACAGCCGGGAATGCGAAACCGCCCGCCTTCGCGCGGTCGATCATCTCGGCGTAAACATCAGGTGTGGCAATAGGCATGCTGAGGACTCCTTAGTGGTGGGAAGTGCTTGCTTCATCCTAGCGAGCGGACCTGCCGGGCGCAGGGGATCCCGACGCCGGATGACGACGGCCCGGACCGGTCGCGACGCCGGGAACCAGGGCCGCGGCCCGCGGTGCCAGGGCGTCGCGGGCCGGGCGTGCTACGGGGTGGGCCCGGACCCGGCGGGTACTGGCGGTGGTGGCCGCCGGGTCAGGCGTGCTGCCCGAACACGTGCCGCCGCACCCAGCCGTGCATGGCGATCGCGGCGGCCGCCGAGGCGTTGATGGAGCGCGTGGACCCGAACTGGGCGATGGAGAGCGTCGCCTCGGCGGCCTCGTGCACCTCCGGCGTGAGGCCCGGCCCCTCCTGGCCGAACACGAGCACGCAGTTCTCGGGCAGGTCGTAGGTCTCGAGCGGCACCGAGTCGGGGAAGTTGTCGATCCCGATCACCGCCAGTCCCTCCGCCGCGGCCCACTCCGTGAAGTCGGCCACCGTGGGGTGGTGGCGCACGTGCTGGTAGCGGTCGGTGACCATGGCGCCGCGCCGGTTCCACCGCCGTCGCCCGATGATGTGGACCTCCCTGGCGAGGAACGCGTTGGCGGTGCGCACGACGGAGCCGATGTTGAGGTCGTGCTGCCAGTTCTCGATCGCGACGTGGAAGCCGTGGCGGCGCTCGTCGAGGTCCGCCACGATCGCCTCGTGCTTCCAGTACCGGTACGCGTCGACGACGTTGCGGGTGTCCCCGCCCGCCAGCAGGTCACGGTCCCAGTGGTCGCCGTCGGGCCACTCACCCATCCACGGACCGACGCCGACGGGACCGCCCGGGGCTCCGTCCGCGGTCTCGGCGTCGACGGCGGGCTCGGGCACGGGTTCTGTCACCCTCCCAGCGTAGTCGGCGCGAAAGGTGGAAGACTGGCACCGGCAGGTCCCCGAACGCCCCCTCTGGAAGGACGCCCATGCGCGAGAACGAACACATCGAGTGCTGGCTCACCGACATGGACGGTGTGCTGGTGCACGAGAACCAGGCCATCCCCGGTGCGGCCGAGCTGATCGAGCGATGGGTGGCCACCTCGAAGCGGTTCCTCGTCCTGACCAACAACTCGATCTACACGCCGCGCGATCTGGCCGCGCGGCTGAAGGCCTCCGGGCTCGAGATCCCCGAGGAGAACCTCTGGACCTCGGCGCTGGCCACCGCGCAGTTCCTGCGCGACCAACTGCCGGGCGGACGGGCGTACGTGATCGGCGAGGCGGGACTGACGACGGCCCTGCACGAGGCGGGCTTCGTGCTCACCGACACGAACCCCGACTACGTGGTGCTCGGCGAGACCCGCACCTACTCGTTCGAGGCGATCACCAAAGCTGTGCGCCTGATCCTCGACGGCGCCCGCTTCATCGCCACGAACCCGGACGTGACCGGGCCCTCGAAGGAGGGCCCACTGCCGGCGACGGGCGCCATCGCGGCCATGATCACGGCGGCGACGAGCCGGGACCCCTACATCGTGGGCAAGCCGAACCCCATGATGTTCCGCTCGGCGATGAACCAGATCGACGCGCACTCGGAGACGACGGCGATGATCGGCGACCGCATGGACACCGACATCATCGCCGGCATGGAAGCGGGCCTGCACACGGTCCTGGTGCTCAGCGGTATCACGCAGCCGGAGGACATCGAGGCGTTCCCGTTCCGCCCGGCGCAGATCTGCGAGTCGGTGGCGGACCTGATCGACCAGGTGTAGAAGCGGCCTAGAAGAGCCGTTTCAGGCCGCCGCCCCGCGGCACGGGGACGTAGTCGCGCTGCACGGCGGAGACGATGCCCTGGTAGATGCCCGGGTTCCACTGCGGGCTCGCGTGTGCCGGCAGCGCCCCCTCGGTCACGTGGTCCGCGGAGACCAGGTTGTCGGGCAGCCCGCGCGCCCACCCGGTCCGAGCACGCGCGTAGTCGACGACGCCGTCGTTCGGGTTCCCGGTGAACACCACCTTCGTCTCCCCGAGGGAGAGCCGGAACCGCGAGACGTCGAAGTGGTAGATGTACGAGGACTCGGACTGGATGAGCTCGCTGCTGGGTGCCAGGGGCGAGAGCTGCTCGAGCGTCTGGTCCACGATCTGGCTCCACGTGCGCTCGTTCTTGTGGACGATCCGCTCGCCGAGCTCGTAGGTGCCCCGCACGCTGATCGGCACACGCACCCCCGCCTCGTACAGCAGCACCACGCCGTCGAACATGTGCTGGTCCTGGACGTCGAAGCGGCTTGACGGCGAGGAGTCCAGCAGCACGAGCTCCACCGGGATGCCGCGGTCGCGCAGCCGGGCGGCCACCTCGACCGCCACCATGCCGCCGAAGCTGTGGCCGTAGAAGTAGAGCCTCTCGAGCCGGAAGTTCTCCACGTAGCGGTTCATCGTGGCGACGATGTTGTTGATGTCGAGCCCGCGGTTGGAGTAGCCCATCACGGCCATCTGCGCGCGCCGGGACAGGGCCGGACGCAGCGAGTTGAGGATCCAGAGCCCTTCCTCCCAGCTCGTCTTGTACCCGGGGAAGAGGACCCAGCGGTCGTCCGGGAAGCGCGCGCGTGCGTCGTCGTCGTCGAGCGGCAGGATGCGGGTCAGCTCGCGCTGGGACTGGATGACGCGGGTGAAGGCGAGATCCGCCGTCGCTACCGCCGCAGCGGCCGACCCGATGAGGAAGGACCGGCGGGAGGACTCGCGGAAGTCCCGCGCACCGCGCAGGGCCGCCCGGACGCCGTCGTGCTCCATGCGCCGCTCCGTGCCGTGGTCGCGGTCCCCGTCAGGCGAGGCCCAGTTCGTCCTTGCCGAACGCGAAGAGGTAGGGCACGCCCGCCTCGGACTCGATGCGCTCCTTCGATCCCGTGCTGCGGTCCACGATGACGGCGACGGCCCGGACGTCGCCGCCGGCCCGCCGGACGCCTTCGACGGCGGTCAGCGCGGAGCCGCCGGTGGTGGAGGTGTCCTCCAGGACGACGACGGGACGCCCGGACACGTCGGGTCCCTCCACCTGGCGGCCCATGCCGTGCGTCTTCTGGGTCTTGCGCACCACGAACGCGTCGATCGGCCGGCCCGCCTGCCCTGCCGCATGCATCACGGCGGTGCCGACCGGGTCCGCGCCCATCGTGAGGCCGCCGGCGGCCTCGAAGGCGATGCCGGCGTCGTCGAGCAGCTGGAGCATGACGCGGCCCACGAGGGCGGATGCCTCATGGTGCAGCGTGATCCGGCGGAGGTCGATGTAGTAGTCGGCCTCGACGCCGCTGGAGAGCGTGACACGCTCGTGCACGACGGCGAGTTCCCGGATGAGCTCGAGGAGCCTGGTGCGGTCGGTGGTCTGCGCGGAGGTCTCGGCGGTCATGCGGCCAGTCTATCGAGAGGCCGGGGGCGTCCCCGTCACCCCGCCGCGCCCCACCGCGACACTGCGGCCTCCCGCGACCCGCGTCGGAGCCCCCCCACCGTCCGGTTCCGGCCGGTGGGGTACGCTGCGGACCGGGGTACCCGGATCGGGTCAGCCCGCCAGGCGTGCGCCGGCGGCGTCGATCGCCTCCGGGGAGAGCACATGGGAGATCGCCAGCACCGCGGCGCCCGCCACGCCCGCGCTCTGCCCGGACACCGAGGGGACGATCCGCAGGTGCTCCGTCGCCAGCGGCAGCGAGCGCTTGTAGACGATCTCGCGGACGCCCGCCAGCAGGTGTTCGCCGGCCTGGGCGAGGGACCCGCCGATGACGACCACCGATGGATTGATCAGGTTGACGCAGGTCGCCAAAACGTCCCCGATGTCCCGTCCGGCCTGCCGGATCGCCTGCAGTGCGGTGGCGTCACCGGAGCGGACCAGCTCGATGACGTCCCGGCTGCCCGTGAGGGGGACCTGCGCCGACTCGTTGAGGGCCGCGGCGAGCGCGGGCCCGCCGGCCAGCGCCTCGAGGCACCCGGTGTTGCCGCACCTGCAGAGCCGGTCGCTCGCCCTCGGGACGCGGACGTGGCCGAGGTCGCCCGCGGTGCCCTGCGCTCCGCGCTGGAGGACACCGCCGGAGATGATCCCTGCGCCGATGCCGGTGGCCACCTTGATGAACATCAGGTCGGTGGTGTCGGGCCAGTTGGCGCTCTGCTCGCCCAGCGCCATGATGTTGACGTCGTTGTCCACGAGCACCGGGACGTCGAAGCTGCCCTGGACCAGCCCGGGCACGTCGAACCGGTCCCAGCCCGGCATGATCGGGGGATTGATGGGCCGGCCCGTGTCGTGTTCCACCGGACCGGGCAGGCCGATCCCGATGGCTGCGAGCTCCGCGGGCGCGCGGTCCGCCCCCCGGAGGAGCCGGTCGACGGCCGAGATCAGCCAGCCCAGGACGGCGACCGGTCCGTCGGCGATGCTGAGGTCCTGGCGTTCCCGGCCCAGTTCCGTGCCCGCGAGATCCGTGAGGATGACGATGGCGTGGGTCGCTCCGAGGTCCGCCCCGACGACGACACGGACGGCCGGGTTGAGTGCGAACAGCGAGGGCGGCCGGCCTCCCGTGGACACCGCTCCGCCGGTCGGCGACACGAGGCCCAGCGCCATGAGGGTGTCCACCCGTGCCGCGACCGTGGAGCGCGCCAGCCCGGTGATCTGCGCGAGTTCGGCCCGGGTCCGCGGCCTGCCGTCCCTGAGCACCTGGAAGATCTCACTGGCTCCCGTGGGCGGAGGGCCGAGGAGCCGCTGGCGGGGCCCGCCATGGCTCGTCGGCGCCGCGTGGGGCAGGGGAAGGGACACCTTTCCAGTAAAGCACGCACCCCTTTCCCGAGTCTGTAGCCGTCTTTTGCATGTTGCTCGACAGAAGTGGGGACGCCGTGTCACAGTAGGCGCGTGGACGACGACGTCAGCACCAGCGGGGCACCGGCTCCGATCCTGCATGTCTCGGGACTCTCGAAGAGTTTCTTCGGGGTACCCGTCCTCCAGGACGCAGCCCTCGAGCTCTTCCCCGGCGAGGTCCACGGACTCGTGGGCGAGAACGGCGCCGGGAAATCGACGCTCATGAAGCTGCTCGCAGGCGTGTACGTCCGCGACTCGGGACGCATCGAACTCGACGGGCAACCGGTGGACTTCACGCACCCCGTGCAGGCGCACCGCGCCGGGCTGTCCACGGTCTTCCAGGAGTTCAACCTGCTGCCCGAGCGGAATGTCGCACAGAACATCTACCTCGGCCGGGAACCGCGGAAGGGACTCCTCGTCGACCGCCGGGCCATGAACCAGCGCACCGCGGAACTGCTGGAGGACCTCGGCATCACGACCATCCGGCCGACGGCGTCGGTCAGCTCGCTCTCGGTGGCGCAGCAGCAGATCGTCGAGATCGCGAAGGCCGTGAGCTACGACGCCAGGATCATCTCGATGGACGAGCCCACCGCGGCTCTCGCCGGACCGGAGGTCGAGCTCCTCTACGGCATCATCGACCGCCTGCGGAAGCGGGGCACGGCCATCCTCTACGTGTCCCACCGGTTGAAGGAGATCTTCGACCTGTGTGACACCATCACGGTGCTCAAGGACGGGCGGATCGTCACCTCGTCCCCCGCGGCCGAGCTCGACGACGCCTCACTGGTCCGCGCCATGGTGGGCCGGCCCATCTCGGCCTACTTCCCCGAGGCGCTGCCGGGCACCGCCGTCGGGGAACCGCTGCTGGAGATCAGCGGCGGCGGCAACGACCAGCTCGACGACGTCGGCCTGTCCCTCCGCGCGGGGGAGATCGTCGGGGTCGCGGGTCTCCAGGGATCGGGTCGGACGGAGCTGGTCGAGGCGATCTTCGGTGCGGAGGGCTTCACGCGCGGCGCGATGACGGTCGACGGCAGGACCTATCGGCCGCGCTCGCCGAGGGACGCCATCCGCCACCGCGTCGCGCTCATCACGGAGGACCGCAAGGCGCAGGGGCTCAGCCTCAACCAGTCCATCCTCGACAACGCGCTCAGCGTGGTGCGCTCGGTCCATCCCCGGCGCACCGCTGCAGCCCGTCGGGATGCACCGGGGGTGTTCTCGTCGCTGGAGGTCGTCGCCCGCGACCTCGACCAGGAAGTGCAGTTCCTCTCCGGCGGCAACCAGCAGAAAGTCGTCCTCGCCAAATGGCTGGCGATCGATCCCCTGGTCGTCCTGCTCGACGAGCCGACGCGCGGGATCGACGTCGGGGCGAAGGTCGCCGTCTACTCCCTGATGCGCCAGCTGGCGCGGGAAGGCAGGGCCATCCTCATGGTCTCGAGCGAACTGCCCGAGGTACTCGGGATGTCCGACCGCGTGATCGTGCTGCGGGACGGGCGCATCGCCGGGGAACTACCGCCCGAAGCGTCGGAGGAACAGGTGCTGCGCCTCGCCACCGGCGCCCGCGAGGTGCGGTCATGAGGCGCCTGAGCTCGACGAACATCGTCTACCTCGTGGCGCTGGTGACCGTCGTCGCGGGAATCGTCCTCGTGGGTTCCACCGGCCGGAGCTTTTTCAGCACCGGCAACATCTCCGACATCCTGACCGGGACGAGCATCCTCGGGTTCATCGCCATCGGGCAGACACTCGTCATCCTCGTGGGAAGCCTCGACCTCTCCGTCCCCTACGTGATCAGCCTGTCGAGCCTCATCGGAGCCGGCATCATGGCCGATCAGCCGGCGAACATCCTCCCCGCCGTGATCGTGGCGCTCCTCGTCTCCGCCCTGATCGGCCTGGCCAACGGAGCCGTGGTGGCCGGGCTGAAGGTGCACGGCTTCATCGCCACCCTCGGCATGGGCCTGATCGTCAGCGGCTACCTCGGGTCCACCTACCAGGGCAGCTCGGGCCAGGCGCCCCTCGCGTTCCGCCTCATCGGGGCCACGGGCATCGGTCCCGTCCCCGTCTCCACGCTCATCATGCTCGCCTGTGCCGCCGTCGTACTGGTCATGCTCAACAGCACGCGGCTCGGGCACGCCATCTACGCCGTCGGGGGTGATGCCTCCGTCGCGAGGATGTCCGGCGTCAGGACCCGGACGCCGGTGCTCGCGGCGCACGTCATCTGCTCCACCCTGGCGGGGCTCGCCGGCCTGCTGCTGGCCGCACGCCTCGGCGTCGGCAGCCCCACCATCGGCTCGCAGGGCGGCTACGACCTGCTGTCGATCGCAGCCGTCGTCCTCGGCGGGACACTGCTCGCGGGCGGCAAGGGCTCCCTCATCGGCACGCTGGGCGGCGTCCTCATCTTCGCCATGCTGGACAACATCATGAGCGTGCTGCAGATCAACCCCTTCCTCAAGGACGTGGTCCGCGGCATCGTGATCGTCGTGTCCGTGGCCGTGTACGCGCGGCGCCGGACCGTCCACCGTCCGGCCCGGTTCGGCCGCGGCCCGGCCCGGCAGGGCGAGGACCGCCCGCCGGCGGGCCCCGGGACACCGCGGCGCAGGCCCGGCGGCCCGGACGGCTCGTCGGCGGGCGAAGGACCGGGCACGCGGAACGAGGTACCGGCATGAGCGTGGCCACAGGACGCGCCGTCCTCCAGCAGAACCGCTCCCCCCGCGGCGAGCGCGTCCTGCGCGCGCTGCGCACACCGAGCGGGGCGATCTTCGTCCTCGTCGCCGTCCTCCTGGCCGCCGTCCTGGCGGCGAATCCCTCGTTCGGCGAGCCGGGCTCGCTGATCCGCTTCATCGGCCGCACGGCCCCCATCGCCATCGCGGCGATCGGGCAGTACTTCGTCATCGTCTCCGGCGAGTTCGACCTCTCCATGGGATCGGTGGTCACCGCCCAGGTCATCATCGCCGGCAACCTGGTCGGCGAGGACGAGTCGCGCACCCTCCCCGTCCTGCTCCTGATGATCGCGTTCGGGGCGTTCGTGGGGCTGGTGAACGGCCTCGTTACCACCCTGCTGAAGGTGCCGAGCTTCATCGTGACCCTCGGGACCATGCTCGCGCTGCTCGGCCTGGTGCTGTACTGGACCGGCGGCGCCGCGACCGGCAATCCGGCCGACAGCTTCCGGCAGATCGGCCGTGGCGGCATCCGGGACATCCCCGTCCTCGAGATCCTCCCCTACCCCGTGATCATCCTCGCCGTCACCGCGGCCGCCGCCTTCTGGCTCATGCGCCGGCCTTACGGGCGGACCCTCGTGGCCGTCGGCGACAACGACCGCGCCGCCGCACTGACCGGCGCGCCGGTGTGGTGGGTCCGGACCCGGGCCTTCATGCTGTCCTCCCTCGCGGCGACCGTGGCAGGCGTGATCCTCGTGGGCTATGCGGGGGTCCACCCGTCGGTGGGCCAGGGCTACGAATTCACGGCGATCACCGCCGTCGTCCTCGGCGGGGTGGTGCTGGGCGGCGGTCGCGGCTGGGTGCTGTCCGCTGCCGCCGGCGCGTTCGCCCTCGAACTGCTCTTCACGCTCCTGAACTTCCTCGGCGTCGAATCCACCTGGCGCGACAGCGTGCAGGGCGCCATCATCATCGTCGCCGTCGCCGCGGCGTCCCGGAACTGGCAGCGCAAGCGCAGGGGCGCCAGCACCCGGGCCCATGACCAGCACCGTCCGATAACAGCACCGCAGCCCGCACCGGGCACCAATGAGGGAGGAACATGATGCGTGGAAGCATCCTGGGCAAGGTCACGGTGATCGCAGCGACGTCGCTGCTCGCCCTGACCGCCTGCACCACCGACTCGTCCATCGAGAATCCGCCGGCCGCGGAGGAGAGCGCGGTCGCCGAGGAGACCGCCGCCGCGCAACCCAGCGAGGACAGCACGGAATGGTTCGACCAGGCCGTCTACGACGAGCAGGACCAGCAGCGCTCGGCCACGTTCGAGGGCGACCCCGAGCAGCCGTACCTGCAGTACATCGACGGCGAGATGAAGGACACCTCCGCCTTCGCGGCCGAGGGACCGCAGAAGGCGTGCTTCTCCAACGCGTCGATCTCGAACCCGTGGCGGCAGACGGGCTGGATCACCATGAACCAGCAGCTGCAGGTGCTGCAGGACTCCGGCGTCATCTCGGAGATGGAGACGCGCGACGCGCAGGACGACGACAACACGCAGATCGCGGACATCGACTACTTCATCGCCGAGGGGAACTGCGACGCCTTCATCATCTCCCCGAACTCCACGGCGGCCATGACGCCCGCCGTCGAGCGCGCGTGCGAGACCGGCAAGCCCGTGATCGTGTTCGACCGTGGCGTCCAGACCGACTGCGCCGTCACCTTCATCCACCCGATCGGCGGCTTCGCCTGGGGAATCGACACCGCGGAGTTCCTCAGCGAGCGCCTCGGTGAGGGCGACAAGGTGGTGGCCCTGCGGATCCTCCCCGGCGTCGACGTCCTGGAACAGCGCTGGGCCGCGGCCGAGCGCATCTTCGAGGAGAACGGCATCGAGGCGGTCGACTACTTCACCGGTGCCGATCCGGTGGAGATCAAGTCGATCATCTCGGACGAACTCGCCACCGGGGACGTGCAGGGAGTCTGGATGGACGCCGGTGACGGCGCCGTCGCCGCGATCGAGGCGTTCGAGGACGCCGGGGCGGACCTCCCCGTCATGACGGGCGAGGACGAGATGAGCTTCCTGCGCAAGTGGGACGAGACGGGCATCGACGCGCTGGCGCCGGTGTACTCGAACTTCCAGTGGCGCACCCCGCTGCTCGCCCTGGAGAAGATCTTCGCGGGCGAGGAGGTCCCGGCGGAGTGGGTCCTGCCCCAGTCGCCGATCACCGAGGACGAACGCGGTGAGTTCCTGACCGCCAACGAGGGCATGCCGGACGGCCACTACGCCAAGTTCGGCGGAGAGGACCTCCCCGGCTACCCGCAGGTCTGGCAGGACCGCCAGATCCCCTGACGCCCGCCGCACCACCAGGGAACGGAACGGAAGGAGGCAGGACCGTGAACGACGGCATCGCCCGCACCCTCGGGATCAACACGTGGGTCTGGACATCCCCGCTGACCGACGCGGACCTGCCTCCCCTCCTGCGGAGGATCGCCGGGATGGGTTTCGACGGCGTGGAGCTCCCCCTCGAGAACGCCGGGGACCTCACCGCCCCGGCGCTGCGCGAGATCCTGGCCGAGACCGGCCTGGTACCCACGATCGTCGGGGCGATGGCGCCCGGCCGGGAGCTGGTGGGCGCCCCGGAGGCCACCATCCGGTCGACCCAGCGCTATCTCCAGGACTGCATCGACCTCGCCGCCGCCGTCGGTGCCGCGAGCGTGTGCGGCCCCTTCTACGCGCACACGGGCCGGCTCTGGCGGATGGACGACGACGGACGCGCGGCCGCCTGCGCCGAGCTGCGGGACAACCTCGCTCCCGTGGCCGACCGGGCGGTCGAGGCCGGCGTGGTCCTCGGGATCGAGCCGCTGAACCGGTACGAGACCTCGCTCGTCAATACGGTGGAGCAGGCCCTCGAGATACTGCAGCCGCTGCTCGGGCGGGGCGTGGGACTCGCGCTCGACACCTATCATCTGAATATCGAGGAGAGATCGTCCGCCGATGCCATCCGGGCAGCCGGACCGCACCTGGTCCACCTCCAGGTCTGCGGCAACGACCGCGGTGCGCCTGGCGGGGACCAGACGGACTGGCACGGCGTGTTCGCCGCCCTCGACGATGTGCAGTACCGCGGACCGCTGAACATCGAGAGCTTCACCGCGCACAACGCGAGCATCGCCACGGCCGCAGCCGTCTGGCGCCCCCTGGCGCCGTCCCAGGACCGGCTGGCGGAGGACGGCCTGGCCTTCCTCCGCCGCACCGATCCATCCCAGTCCCGGGCCGCCCTGGCCCTTCAAGGAGATACACCATGACGACCACCGTGCCGGCTCCCGCCGACGCCGCAGGTTCCCGCACCGCTACCCTGGGCGTCGCCGTCCTCGGCTACTCCTTCATGGGGAAGGCCCACTCGAACGCCTGGCGTAATGTCGGCTCCTTCTACGACTCGCCCGCGATCGAGCAGAAGGTCATTGTGGGGCGGGACGCGGCGCAGGTGGAGGATGCCGCACGCCGGTACGGGTGGCAGGAGAGCACGACGGACTGGCGTTCCGTCCTGGAGCGGGACGACATCCACATCGTCGACATCTGCACGCCGGGCCACCTCCACGCCGAGCAGGCCATCGCCGCGCTGCAGGCCGGCAAGCACGTGCTGCTCGAGAAACCCCTGGCCAACACCGTCGCGGAGGCGGAGGAACTCGCGGCCGTCGCGGCGGCCGCCCGCGACCGCGGCGTCCACTCGATGGTCGCCTTCAACTACCGCAGGCTGCCCGCCCTCGCACAGGCACGGGCGATGATCGCCGACGGCCGCGTGGGCGACGTGCGGCAGGTCCGCATCAGCTACCTGCAGGACTGGCTCGCGGACGAACGGGCACCGATGACCTGGCGCCTCCGCAGGGAGACCGCCGGCTCGGGCGCGCTCGGCGACCTCGCGTCCCACGCCGTCGACCAGGTCCACTTCCTCCTCGACGCGCAGGTGGTCGGCGTCTCCGGCACCGTGAACACCTTCGTGACGGAGCGGCCGGGGCCGGACGGGCCGGAACCCGTCACGGTCGACGACGCCGCCTGGGCCACCCTGCACACGGCATCGGGTGCCGTCGTCAGCCTTGAGGTCTCCCGCTTCGCCACCGGGCGCAAGAACGCCCTGCAGATCGAGGTGTACGGCTCCCGTGGTGCGCTCCGGTTCGACCTCGAACGGCTCAACGAGCTCGAGTACTTCGCCTCCGACGCCCCCGGCACGGAGCAGGGCTTCGCCCGCATCCTCGTCACCGAGCCGCAGCACCCCTACCTCGACGCCTGGTGGCCGGCGGGGCACACCCTTGGCTGGGACTCCTCGTTCACCAGCCAGGCCGCCGACTTCCTCGACGCCATCCGCAGCAACCGCGCCCCCTCGCCATCGTTCGAGGACGGCCTGAGGGTGCAGCAGGTCCTCGGTGCGCTCGAGGCGAGCGCGGCGAACGCGAGCGCGGTCGTCCGGCCCTGACCGCGCCGACCCCACCGCGGTCCCACCGCAGTCCCGCCGCAGTCCCGCCGCCCGAACCGCCACACCCACCGGACCACCCACCGGACCACCCACCGGACCACCCAGCCAAGGAGCCCGCATGACCCGCAACTTCACCCTGTTCACCGGCCAATGGGCCGATCTCCCCTTCGAGAAGGTCGCCGAGCTCGCCGGCCGGTGGGGCTACGACGGACTGGAGATCGCCGTCTCCGGTGACCACCTCGACGCCTGGCGCTGGGACGACGACGCCTACATCCAGGACCGGCTCGACATCCTCGAGCGCAACGGGCTGAAGGTCTGGGCCATCTCGAACCACCTCAAGGGCCAGGCCGTCTGCGACAACCCCATCGACTTCCGCCACCAGGCGATCGTCGGCCCGAAGGTCTGGGGCGACGGCGACCCGGAGGGCGTGCGCGGGCGGGCCGCGGAGGAGATGAAGCTGACGGCGCGGCTCGCCAGGAAGCTCGGCGTGGACACCGTCGTCGGTTTCACCGGCTCCTCGATCTGGCAGTACGTGGCCATGTTCCCACCGGTCCCCGCGGCCACGATCGACGCCGGCTACCAGGACTTCGCGGACCGCTGGAACCCGATCCTCGACGTCTTCGACGAGTGCGGGGTCCGCTTCGCCCACGAGGTCCACCCCTCCGAGATCGCCTACGACTACTGGTCCACCCAGCGAACCCTCGAGGCCATCGGGCACCGCCCCGCCTTCGGCCTGAACTGGGATCCGAGCCACTTCCTGTGGCAGCAGATCGATCCGGTGGCCTTCATCTCCGACTTCAAGGACCGGATCTACCACGTGGACTGCAAGGACACGAAGATGCGCATGGGCGGGGGGCGCAACGGCATCCTCTCCTCCCACCTCGCCTGGGGCGACCCGCGCCGCGGCTGGGACTTCGTCTCGACCGGGCGCGGCGACGTGCCCTGGGAGGACAGCTTCCGCGCCCTGACGGCCATCGGCTACACCGGGCCCATCTCCGTGGAATGGGAGGACGCCGGCATGGACCGGCTGCAGGGGGCGCCGGAAGCCCTCGCCTTCCTGAAGCGCTTCGACTTCGCGCCGTCGGAGACCTCCTTCGACGCCGCCTTCAGCCAGTAGGGACCTCCCGCCCTTCGCCGCGGTCCTCCCTCCTCTGCCCACCCCGACGCATGCCGGGGTGGGCAGAGTCGTCCGGGGCCTTCATCGCACCCCGAAAACCCTGTCGTCCTCGGTAAGTCTCAGTGGATGAGACGTGAGAGAGCGCTCTCTTGACGGTGTGACTTCCCGCACATACAGTGGTTTCACATCCCAGAGAGCGCTCTCTCGCCCGTCGGCGTATGTCGCTCACACACACAAAGGAGTGATCGTGGAATTCTCGCGACTCAGGAAAATCACAGCCCTCGCCGGCGTCGCCTCCCTGGCCATCGTGGCCTCGGGCTGCAGCGGAGGAGGGAGCGACGAACCGGCCAGTGCCGACAACCCCGTCAACCTGACCGTCACCACCTTCGGACAGTTCGGCTACGACGATCTGTACGCCGAATACGAAGAGCAGAACCCCGGCGTGACCATCGAGGCGACCAACATCGACGGCAGCGCCAACGCCCGCGTCGACGCATTCACCAAGCTCGCGGCCGGTTCCGGACTCAGCGACGTCGTCGCCGTCGAGGAGGGCTGGCTCGGCTCCATCATGGAGGTGTCCGACCAGTTCGTGGACCTCAACGAGTACGGTGCCGCGGACATCAAGGACAACTGGGTGGACTGGAAGTTCGAGCAGGGCACCGACCCCGAGGGCCGCGTGATCGGACTCGGCACGGACATCGGGCCCCAGGCGCTGTGCTACAACCGGGAGCTCTTCGAGGCAGCGGGACTGCCCACCGACCGTGGAGAGGTCGCCGAACTCTTCGGCGGCGACGACGCCACCTGGGAGACCTACTTCGACCTCGGTCGCCAGTACCACGAGACCACGGGCAAGGCCTGGTACGACCAGTCGGCGTTCGTCTGGAACTCCATGGTGAACCAGATGGACGAGGGCTACTACACGGCCGACGGCGAGCTGAACATCGAGGGCAACGAGGCGATGCGCGCCCAGTTCGGCCTCCTCGCTGCCGGCACCGCCGACGGCCTCTCCGCCAATCAGAAGCAGTTCGACTGGGGCAAGGGCAAGGCCTTCGTGGATGGCTCCTTCGCTGTCCACGTCTGCCCCGCCTGGATGCTCGGCACCATCAAGGAGCAGCTCGAAGCAGCCGGTGGCGGCCCCGAGACCGGGTGGGACGTCGCCGACATCTTCCCGGGCGGAGCCTCCAACTGGGGAGGAGCCTTCCTCTCCGTCCCCGAGAGCTCCGAGCACCCCGCCGAGGCCGCCAAGCTCGCCCAGTGGCTGACCGCCCCCGAACAGATGGTCAAGCAGTCCGCAGCCGCGAACAACTTCCCGAGCACCCTGGACGCCCAGGCGGAGATCGTCGAGGCAGCCGTCCCGAACGAGCTCTTCAACGACGCACCGTACGGCGAGATCTTCGCCTCGCGCGCCGAAGGCGTCGTGGCCCAGTTCAAGGGCCCGCAGGACTCGGAGATCCAGGAGAACGTCTTCGCGCCGGCCCTGAAGATCCTCGACTCCGGTGAGGGCACAGCCGACGAGGCCTGGAACGAAGCCGTCCAGCTCCTCAACGACCGCGTCGTGAACAACTAGCAGCACCGGCCGCGGGGCCTCCGGCAGCACCGGAGGCCCCCCTGGAGTCTGGAATCCCATGACCACGACACTGAACCGCCCGGCAGCCAGCAGCCCTGCCCCTGCGAAACCCACGCTCACCTTCCGCCAGCGACTGAACGTCTTCGACATGAAGGTTTCGCCCTACCTCTACATCTCCCCGTTCTTCCTCCTCTTCGCCCTGGTGGGCCTGTTCCCCCTCGGCTACACCTTCTTCGTCTCGCTCTTCGACTGGCACCTGCTCAAGGGGCAGGGCGAGTTCGTGGGCCTGCGCAACTTCCAGGAAGTCCTCCAGGACCGCTTCTTCTGGAACTCGCTGTTCAACACGATGAGCATCTTCCTGCTCTCGACCATCCCGCAGCTGATCGTCGCCACGGCCATCGCGGCCGTGCTGGACCAGAACCTCCGCGCCAGGACGTTCTGGCGCATGAGCATCCTGCTCCCCTACATCGTGACCCCCGTCGCCGTCGCCCTGATCTTCTCGAACCTCTTCGGTGAGCAGTACGGGCTGATCAACAACATCCTGGAGAGCTTCGGGTTCGACCGCATCCTGTGGACGAACGAGACCCTGCCGAGCCACATCGCGATCGCCACCATGGTGAACTGGCGCTGGACCGGCTACAACGCCCTGATCCTGCTGGCAGCCATGCAGTCCGTCCCCCGCGACATCTACGAGTCCGCTGCCATCGACGGTGCCGGAGTGTTCCGCCGCTTCTTCAGCATCACGCTGCCGAGCATCCGGCCCACCATGATCTTCGTGGTCATCACCGCGACGATCGGCGGACTGCAGATCTTCACCGAGCCCCGTCTCTTCGATCCGCGGACCTACGGGGGAACCGCGGCGCAGTTCCAGACCACCGTGCTCTACCTCTACGAGATGGCCTTCCAGCGGCAGAACTTCGGCAAGGCGTCCACCATCGCGTGGCTCCTGTTCCTCATCATCGTGCTGTTCGGCCTCGTGAACTACCTGATCTCACAGAGGATCGCCACCACCGGCGACGGGCGCGGACCGGGCAGGGGTGCCGGCAGCCGCCGACGCTCCCCGGCACCCGCCGTCGTCCTCCCCGCAGCGGGCCCCCAGCCGCCGGCACCCGCTGCCGGACCGGCACCCGACCCGGCCGCGGACCCGGCCGGCACCCCAGCAGACACGACACCGAGGAGTGGGCAATGACCGTCACCGAGACGAGGCCGCAGCGACCGCGCGCCTCGAACGACCGGAGCCGTTCCCTCCGACAGGGCTTGCTCGGCAACGGACGGCGGCCGGGGTTCCTCACCTACGGCCTGCTGTTCGCCTTCTTCCTCGCCTCCGCCTATCCGCTCTGGTGGTCGCTCATCATCGGCAGCCGGTCCAACGAGGCCCTCGGCCAGACCTGGCCGCCCCTGTTCCCGGGCGGCAATTTCTGGACGAACGTCGGCGAGGTCTTCGACACCATCCCGTTCTGGCTCGCCCTCGGCAACAGTGTGCTGATCTCGGGCATCATCACGCTGTCGGTCGTCGCATTCTCGACCCTGGCCGGCTACTCGTTCGCGAAGCTCCGCTTCCGGGGGCGCACCGGCCTCATGGTCGCGGTGATCGCCACCATGGCCATCCCGACCCAGCTCGGCATCATCCCGCTGTTCATGATGATGCGCACGCTCGGCTGGACCGGTGAGATCGGCGCCGTCGTCATCCCCACGCTCGTGACGGCGTTCGGTGTGTTCTTCATGCGCCAGTACCTCGTGGACGTCATCCCCGACGAGCTCATCGAGTCGGCCCGCATGGACGGAGCATCCATGATCTCCACCTTCTGGCACGTCGCTCTTCCCGCCGCCCGTCCCGCCATGGCGATCCTGGGTCTGTTCACGTTCATGACCGCCTGGACCGACTTCCTCTGGCCGCTGCTGGTGCTCGGTCCCGGCAACCCCACCCTGCAGACGGCGCTCAGCCAGCTGCAGTCGGCGCGGTACGTGGACTACTCGATCGTCCTCGCCGGCGCCGTCCTGGCCACCCTCCCGCTGCTGGTGCTCTTCGTCGTCGCGGGCCGTCAACTCATTTCCGGAATCATGCAAGGAGCAGTGAAGGGCTAATGCCACTCGACGCAACAACCCCGTCCCACCCGTCCTCCCACCCGGCCGCCGCCAGGACCTGGCCCGAGGGCTTCCTCTGGGGCTCCGCCACCGCGGCGGCGCAGGTCGAGGGCGCCAGCCACGAGGGCGGCAAGGAGGACTCCGTCTGGGACGCCTTCGCCCGGGTACCCGGCGCGATCGCGCACGGCGACACCCTGACCGACGCCGTGCAGCACTACCACCGCATGCCCGAGGACGTCCGGATCATGAAGGAACTCGGCCTCGGCTCCTACCGTTTCTCGACGAGCTGGTCCCGGGTCCGGCCCGGCGACCGGGCAGCCAATGCGGAGGGCCTGGACTTCTACTCCCGCCTCGTGGACGAACTCCTCGAGGCCGGGATCCTGCCCTGGCTGACCCTGTACCACTGGGACCTGCCACAGGCCCTGGAGGAGAAGGGCGGCTGGGCGAACCGCGACACCGCCTACCGCTTCGTGGACTACGCCGACGACGTCTACTCGGCCCTCGGGGACCGCGTGGAGCACTGGACGACGTTCAACGAGCCGTTCTGCTCGTCGTTGCTGGGCTACGCGGCGGGCGTCCACGCCCCCGGCCGGCAGGACCCGGCGGCGGCCGTCGCCGCGATCCACCACCAGCACCTCGCCCACGGACTGGTGGTCGGCGAGCTCCGGAGCCGGGGTGCCCAGCACCTCGGGATCACCCTCAACCTCAGCAACTCGATCCCCCGCGACCCGGCGGATCCGATCGACCTCGACGCAGCGCGCCGGTTCGACTCGCTGCAGAACCGGATCTTCCTCGATCCGATCCTCCGCGGGGCGTACCCCGAGGACACGCTCGCCGACCTCGAGCAGTTCGGCATCCGGGACGTCATCCGGCCCGGGGACCTCGACATCATCGGGGCACCGATCGATTTCCTCGGCGTGAACCACTACCACGACGACCTCATCAGCGGACACCGGGACGACGAGGGCAGCGACGGCCACTCGGGCGGCGCCACCCGCCCGACGTCGTCGTGCTGGATCGGCTCGGAGGACATCGCCTTCCCGAGCCGCGGGCTGCCGCGCACCGCCATGAACTGGGAGGTCAACCCGGACGGCCTGCGGAAGCTCCTGGTCCGCCTCGGCGAGGAGTACGACACGCTGCCCCCGCTCTACATCACGGAGAACGGCGCGGCGTACGACGACGTCGTGAGCCCGGACGGCGCGGTGCACGACGCCGAACGCACGACGTTCATCCTCGACCACATCGCGTCCGTCGGGCAGGCCATCGACCAGGGGGCGGACGTGCGCGGCTACTTCGTCTGGTCCCTCCTCGACAACTTCGAGTGGTCCTGGGGCTACGGGAAGCGCTTCGGGATCGTCCGGGTGGACTACGACTCGTTCGAGCGGACGGTGAAGGACAGCGGCGTGGCCTATGCCGGCGTGATCTCCGCTGCCACCGCCCCGCGCCTCACCAGGGCGAGCGCCTGACGTAGGCTTCAGCCATACTGTCGAGGCTTCGGAGATGACGATGACACAGGACACAGGCGGGCCCCGGCCGGTCCCCACCCTGGAGATGGTGGCCGCCCTGGCCGGGGTGTCGCGCGCGACCGTGTCCCGTGTCGTCAACGATTCGCCGAGCGTCGACCCGGAGCTCGCGCAGTCCGTGAAGAAGGCCATCCTCGCGCTCGACTACACGCCGAACCGCGCGGCGCGTTCGCTGGCCAAGCGCCGGGCGAACGCCGTCACGCTGATCGTCCCGGAGTCGACGTCGAAGGTGTTCGCGGACCCGTTCTTCGCCTCGGTGGTGCAGGGGATCGCACTCTTCCTCACCGACACGGAGTACACGCTCAACATGGTGATCTCCTCGGAGTCGAAGCCCGAGAAGACGCGCAGCTTCCTCCTCGGCGGGAACGTGGACGGCGTCCTCGTGGTCTCGCACCACAGCGGTGACCACTCCTGGACGCACCTTTCCGGGTCGCTTCCCATGGTCTTCGCCGGGCGCCCCCTGGTGGGCGGCAGGGAGAGCTACTACGTGGAGGTCGACAACGAGCAGGCCGCCTACAGCGCCACCCGGCAGCTGACCGACAGCGGCCGGCGGCACGTGGCCACGATCGCCGGACCGCAGGACATGCCCCCGGGCATCGACCGCCTCGCAGGCTGGCGGACCGCGGTCCGGGAGGCGGGCCTGGCCGAGGGGCTCGTGGAGGTGGGGGACTTCACCCTCGCCTCCGGGGCCCGTGCCATGCACCGCCTCCTCGACCGTGGCACGCCGATCGACGCCGTCTTCGTCGGCAACGACCAGATGGCGGCCGGCGCCTACACGGCCATCCAGGGCAGGGGGCTTCGCATCCCGGAGGACGTCGCCGTCGTCGGGTTCGACGACGACTCCTTCGCCACCTCGGTGACGCCGGCGCTGACCACCGTGCACCACCCGATCATCGAGCTCGGCAAGAAGATGGCCGAGACGCTGGTGAACCTCATCGAGGGGAAACCGACGGAACGCGTGACGAGGATGCCCACCTCGCTCGTCCTCCGCGATTCCGTCTGACCCCACCTCCCCGACCCACGTCCCGGACCCCGTCCCGGATCCTCGCGCCCGGTTCTCCGACCGCACCCCTCGCGTCAGCGTGCCCTCCTGCACGCCGCCCTGTTTCCGAAAGGCCCACCCGATGCTTCCAGCTCCCGTCAGCACCATCGCCCCGTCCACCGCGACGGGCCGCCCGATCCGGTGGGGCGTCGTCGCCACCGGCTCCATCGCCGCCCGCGTGGTGCAGGACCTCGCCCTGCTCGACGACGCCGTCCTGCACGCCGTGAGTTCCCGCAGCGAGGCCTCCGCCCGGGCCTTCGCGCTGCGCTTCGGCTTCACCACCTCCTACTGGGACGCGGCCGGCGCCGCCGGCTACGATCGGCTCCTCGCGGACCCCGCCGTCGACGTGGTCTACATCGCCACACCGCACACCCAGCACCACGCCGTCGCCCTCGCCGCGCTCCACGCCGGCAAGAACGTGCTGTGCGAGAAGCCCATCACCATGGACGCGGAGCAGGCCCGCGAACTCGCCGACCTCGCGCGGGAGCGCGGCCTGTTCCTCATGGAGGCGGTCTGGACCCGCTTCCTGCCCAGCTTCCGTCGCGCCCTGCAGATCGTGCGGTCCGGCGAGATCGGCACGGTGCGCTGGCTCCAGGCGGACCTCTGCTTCACCGCGCCGGTCGATCCGGCGTCCCGGCTCTGGGACCCGGCGGCCGGCGGCGGTGCCCTGCTCGACCTCGCCGTGTACCCGCTCACCTGGGCGCTCGGGGTGCTCGGCGAACCCGGTGCCGTCGCCGCCCGCGGCACCCTCACCCCCGAGGGCGTGGACCTCCAGAACGCACTGACCCTGACGTACGACGACGGTGCGCACGCCCAGCTGACGACGTCGATCGGGGCCGAGAGCCCCAGCGTGGTCACGATCAGCGGGACGGAAGGCTGGCTGCGCTCGTCCACCCCCCTGTTCAACCCGGCAGAGCTCGTCGTCCAGCCCCGCCGGGGCACCCTCCGCACGGAGCGCTTCGAGGTCTTCGGCAGCGGTTTCGTCTACGAGCTGCGCGAGGTGACGCGCTGCCTGCAGGCCGGGCTGACCGAGAGCCCCTTCATGACGACCGCCGAGTCCGTGCGGATGATGGAGGTACTCGACGAGGCACGCCGCCAGATCGGGCTGCGCTATCCCAGCGATGCCGACCTGGCAGCGGGAGTACCCGCCTGAGGACCGGCTCCCGACCGGCGGCGTGCACCGGCCCGGGTCCGGACCGGTACACGCCGTAACGCTGCCGAAACCCGACGGGAGTAGCCTTGGGGGCATGCGCGAACTCCAGGCACAGATCATCGAGGAAATGGGCGTCAGGCCCACCATCGACCCGGCCGCGGAGATCCGCAGCCGGGTCGCCTTCCTGAAGGACTACGTCAGGTCCACCGGCACCCGCGGGTTCGTCCTCGGCATCAGCGGCGGACTCGATTCGACCCTCGCCGGCAAGCTGGCCCAGCTCGCCGTCGACGAGCTGCGGTCCGAGGGCGTCGACGCCGATTTCCTCGCGGTGCGCCTGCCCTACAACGTCCAGCAGGACGAGGCCGACGCCCAGGCGGCCCTCGACTTCATCCAGCCCCGCACGTCCCGGGTGTTCAACGTGGCCCCCGCCGTCGACGGCATCCAGCAGGAGTACGCGCAGACCACCGGCGAGCGCATCTCGGACTTCACCAAGGGCAACACGAAGGCCCGCGCCCGCATGGTCGCCCAGTACGCGATGGCCGGCCAGCACAACCTGCTCGTGGTCGGCACGGACCACGGCGCGGAATCCGTCACCGGGTTCTTCACGAAGTTCGGTGACGGCGGCGCGGACATCCTGCCTCTCTTCGGCCTCAACAAGCGCCAGAACCGCGCCCTCCTCAAGGAGCTCGGCGCGCCTGCGGCACTGTACGACAAGATCCCGACGGCGGATCTCCTCGACGACCTCCCCGGGCGGGCCGACGAGCACGAACTCGGCCTCACCTACGAGCAGATCGACGACTACCTCGAGGGGCGCGAGGTCGATCCCGACGCCGCGAAGTCGATCGAGCACCGCTACTGGATCACACGGCACAAGCGCACGGTGCCCGTGACCATCTTCGATTCGTGGTGGCGGGAGTAAACACCGCCGTTGGTAACGTAGGGTCCGTGAAGATCGCCACCTGGAACGTCAATTCCCTCCGTGCCCGCGCAGACCGCGTCGAAGCCTGGCTGAACAGGTCCGACGTCGACGTCCTGGCCATCCAGGAGACCAAGTGCAAGGACGACAACTTCCCCTGGGAGCTGTTCGAGAACAGCGGCTTCGAGGTGGCGCACTTCGGCCTCAGCCAGTGGAACGGCGTCGCCATCGCCTCGCGCGTGGGACTCGACGACGTCGAGCGCACCTTCCCCGACCAGCCGACCTTCGGCAAGCCGGGCACCGAGGCGGTCCAGGAGGCACGCGCCATCGCCGCGACGTGTGGCGGAGTACGCGTGTGGAGCCTGTACGTGCCGAACGGACGGGCGCTGGACGACCCGCACATGCCCTACAAGATCGACTGGCTGGACACCCTCCGGAACCATGCGCAGCGCTGGATCACCGAGGACCCGCAGGCCCAGATCGCCCTGATGGGTGACTGGAACATCGCCCCGCGGGACGAGGACGTCTGGGACATCGACCTCTTCGTCGACGGCGGCTACACCCATGTCAGCCCACCCGAGCGCGCTGCCTTCCAGTCCTTCCTCGACTCCGGCTTCGCCGACCTCGCCCGCCCGTACACGCCCGGGCCCGGTCTCTACACCTACTGGGACTACAAGCAGCTGCGGTTCCCCAAGAAGGAAGGCATGCGCATCGACTTCGTCCTCGGCTCCCCCGCCCTGGCAGCGCGCGCCTCCAATGCCTTCGTGGACCGCGAGGAGCGCAAGGGCAAGGGCGCCTCCGACCATGCTCCCGTCATCGTGGAACTCGACGGAGCGTGAGCCCCATGGGCGGTGCCCGACCGTTCCCGTACGTCTCCTACCTCCGCGTCTACGAACCGCTCGACGCCTTCTCCGACGCCCAGCAGCTGGCCATCCTGGAACAGCGGGCGCGCGAGCGGGACCTCACCGAGTCGATCGAGCACGAGCAGTCCCTGCGGCGCATCATGCGCAGCGTGTCGGACCCGTTCCCGCACCACGAGGCGGACCTCGTCCGGGTGACCCACTTCCCGAGCCTGAACGGCACGACGGCCCCCTACTACTGCCCCAACCAGCTCGCCGTCCGGACCACACTCGCCGCGGAGTCACTCGACCAGAGCCTGCGCGGCCCGCTGATCGACGTCCTCGTTCCCGACGTCGCACGCGAAGCCCACCAGGCGAGGCTGGACCCCGACACGTTCGCCGATTCCGTGGCGAAGCTCCATACCCGCTCGGCGACGTGGGGCGTGCCCTTCGCCTGGTTCGCGCTGATCCACGAGGACGACCTCACGGAGGTCGTCGAGGACGACGGCCGCGTCACGACGGTGCGGATCACGGCGAGGATCGGCGACTGCATCGACCGCGGACGCCGTTCGGTGGCGCAGCTCGCCATCGGGGCTCCGGAGATGGACCTGCTCGATGAACTCACGGAGATCGTCGAGTGGCTCGAGGTGTTCCGGCGCGACGCCGTGGTGGAGGTGGACTACGGACCCGTGGCCGACCGCGTGTTCCCGGACGATTCGCCGATGGATGTCCGCCTGGGCATCGAGAGCCTCGCCGAGGCGGACATGATGGGTGCCGCTGCGTCCTACCGGCGGCTCGCGTCCCGCTGGATCCCGATCCGGCAGCTCGCCCGCGCGTCCTGAGGACGCGGGGCGCTCAGGACGGGGCCGGCCCCGTCGACTGCCGGACGACCAGTGCGTGCGGCCGGGACGGCGGGTCGTCCGCCGGTTCGTTGCGCATCAGCTCCCCGAGCAGGAGATCGGCTGCGTAGGCGCCCTGTCCCGCGGGGTCCTGCCGGATGGTGGTCAGGCCCATCGGCTCGGCGAACTCGTGGTCGTCGATGCCGATGACCGACAGGTCGCGGGGCACGTCGATGCCCAGCTCGGCAGCCGCCGTCAGCACGCCGAACGCCATCTCGTCGGAGGAGCAGAACACCGCCGTCGGGCGGTCCCGGGGATCGGCGAGCATCGCCAGGGCCGACGCGCGCGAGGTGACGAACCGGAAGTCACCGAAGGCCGTCCAGTCCTCCCGCACCGTCAGCCCGTGGTCGGTCATGGCGTCCCGGAAGGCCTGCTCCCTGAGTCGCGGCACCTCGAAGTCGATGTCGAATGACCCGCCGCCGCGCATGTGGGCGATCCGCGTGTGGCCGAGCCCGATCAGGTGCTCCACGGCGTCGCGGGCAGCCTGTGCGTCGTCGATCCCGACGTGGCGTACGCCCTCGACCGCACCGCCGATCACGAGGTTCGGGTACTCCAGCTGCTGGACCGCCTTCCGCTCCTCCGGCGTCAGGTGCATGGACATGACGAGCAGGGCGTCGATGCGCCGTCGCAGGATGGAGCGGTGGAACACGCGGTCGCGGTTCACCCCGTCCCCGCCGAGGCTGAACAGCACGAGGTCGTAGCCGGCCGCGCGCAACCGTCGGTCGATGCCCTCGAGGACGGCCGAGAAGAACCAGCGGTCGATCACCGGGACCAGGACGCCCATCGCCATCGTGCGTCCGGACGCGAGTCCGGACGCCGACGACGACGGCACGTACCCCAGCTCCTTCGCCGTGGAGTTGACCCGCGCGCGCGTCTCCTCGGCCACTCCCGGCAGCCCGCGCAGTGCGCGGGACACCGTGGCCGTGGAGACGCCGAGGGACGCCGCGACGTCGTCGATGCTGGTCATGAGCTCAGCCCTTGAGGCCGCCGGCGAGGAGGCCGCGCACGAAGTAGCGCTGGAGCCCGAAGAACACCGCGAGCGGGACGATGATGGACACGAAGGCGCCCGCCGTCAGCCGCTGCCACTCACCGCCGCGGGAGCCCTGGATCTCGGCCAGGCGCTGGGTGATCGGTGCGACGTCCGCCCCGCCGCCGGAGAAGACGAGCGCGACGAGGAGGTCGTTCCACAGCCAGAGGAACTGGAAGATCCCGAAGGAGGCCAGCGCCGGCGTGGCCAGCGGGACGATGATGCGCCAGAAGATGGTGCTGTGACCGGCCCCGTCCACGCGCGCCGCCTCGATGACCTCACCGGGGATCTCCGCGATGAAGTTGTGCAGGAGGAAGATGGCCAGCGGCAGCCCGAAGATGGTGTGGGCCACCCAGAGCTGTGCGTAGGTGCCGCTCGGCAGCAGCTGGAACTCGCCGAACTTCAGGACCTGCGTGAAGAGCTGGAGCAGCGGGATCAGCGCCATCTGGAGGGGGACGATCTGCAGGGCGAAGACGAAGATGAACAGGCCGTCCTTCCCCCTGAACCGGCCCCAGGCGAACATGTAGGCCGCCATGGCGCCCAGGACCAGCGTGAAGACGGTACCGGGGATCACGATCGCCAGGGAGTTCACGAAGTAGGAGAGCAGGTTCGGCGACTGGCTGCCCCCGGGGCTGAGGACGTCGGCGTAGTTCTCCAGGGTGAACTGGCGGTCGAGGATGGCGTTCCACCAGCCGTTGCCCTTGATGTTGTCCTCGGGGCGGAAGGACGAGATCAGGAGCCCGAAGGTGGGGACGGTCCAGATCACGGCGATGATGATCGCGGCAGCGGTCGCCCCGCGCGACGTCAGCCGCTGCCGGACGCGCTTCTGCATGGTCGGTGTGCCGGCGGTGGCGTCGTCCTTGACGTCCGGCAGGAGCTCTTTGTCGTTGTGCAGGGGCACGGTGCTCATCGGATCTCCTTCTGCTTGCGGAGCAGCCGGGCGTTGTAGACCACCACGGGCAGCACCATCAGGAACAGGACCAGTGCCAGTGCGGCGCCCCGTCCGGGCTCACCCGCCCTGAACGCCTGGGTGTACATCTCGTTGGCGACCACCGACGTCTCGTACTGGCCTGCGGTCATGGTCCGGACGATGTCGAAGACCTTGAGCGTCCCGATCGTGATCGTCGTGATCACGACGATCAGGGAGCCACGGATCGTGGGGATGGTGACGTTGCGGAACTGCTGCCACGCACTGGCGCCGTCGAGCCTCGCCGCCTCGACGATCTCCGTGGGGATGCCCTTGATGGCGGCGGACAGGACCACCATCGCGAAACCGGTCTGGATCCAGATCATGACGGCGATCAGGAAGAACGTGTTCTCCGGGGCGTCGAGCAGGAACTGCTTGGGTTCCTGTCCCAGCCATACGAGGATCTGGTTCAGGAGCCCGATCTGGTCCTGCTCGGCGCCCTTGTAGGCGTAGACGAAGCGCCAGATCACGCCGGCTCCGACGAAGGAGATGGCCATGGGCATGAAGACCAGGGCCTTCAGCGCCTTCTCGCCCCGGGCGCGGTCGATGAACACCGCGTAGGCCAGGCCGATCGAGGACGCGAGCAACGGGACGAGGACCACCCAGATCAGGGTGTTCCTCAGGGTCACCAGGGCCTCGGGCTGCGTGAACATCCACACGAAGTTGTCCAGTCCGACGAACTCCCCGTTGCGGTCCGTGAAGGAGAGGTACGAGGTCTGGAGCGCCGGGAAGACGAGCCCGACGGCCAGCAGGATCAGGGCCGGTGCCAGGAACCCTGCGACCTGGAGCTTCTCCCGTCCGGACTTCGGAGCCCGGTCCACGACCAGCATGATGAGGCCGATGATGGCCGCGAAGATGGCGAGTCCCACCACCACCTGTAAACCTTTGTCAGCGAAATCTTCCACAGCCCAGCCTCCTTGGTGCGCGTGATGAAAGTGATCTTGGGAAAGTGCGGCCGGGCAGGCTCCACCGCCCGGAGCGGTGGAGCCTGAGCAACCGGCGACGGCCGGCACCGGCACCTTCTCGGGTGCCGACGCCGGCCGTCAGCGCATCAGGACGCCGGCCAGCTGTCCTCGACGGACTGCGTCACTTCCTCCGTGGAGGAACCGTTGATCCAGTTCACGATGCCGCTCCAGAAGGAGTTGGATCCGACGGCGCCGGGCATGATGTCGGAGGCGTCGAAGCGGAACACCGTGTTGGGGTCCTGCAGCAGTTCGATCGACTGGCGGTCGAGGTCCGATCCTGCGAGCTCGGGGTCGAGCCCCTTGTTGGCACTGATCGCTCCGCCCTGGGATACCCGGGCGTTGGCGAACTCGGCGCTCGCCATGAAGGACTGCAGGGCGACGACCTCGGGGCGATCCGCGTAGGCGCCCACCATCTCGCCACCACCGGTGATCGCCGTACCCGCGGCAGGATCGACGGGAGGGGTCATGAAGGCCCAGACGTCACCGTCTTCGGCGACCTCGGTGTCCTCGGGCCAGTTGGCCGCCTGGAAGGAGGCCTGGTGGTGCATGGCGCACTGGCCGTCGAGGACGGGCTGGCCGGCCTCGGCGAACGCGGTCGAGAGGATGGAGCGCGAGTCGCCGAAGCCACCGTTGACGTAGTCGTCGTTCTTGAGGATGTCACCGACGCGGTCGAAGGACTCGACGATCCGGGGATCGTCGAACGGGATCTCGTGGGTCACCCACTGGTCGTAGACCTCGGGGCCGTGGTCCCGGAGCACCGCGTCCTCGATCCAGTCGGTTCCCGGCCAGCCGGTCGCCTCGCCGGACTCGAAGCCTGCGCACCAGGCCTTCATCTCCTCTTCCTCGCCGGCGATCTTCTCCGTCAGCTCGGTCATCTCGTCCCACGTGGTCGGGACTTCCCAACCCTTCTCCTCGAAGGTCGCGGGGACGTACCAGACGTAGCCCTTGACGTTCGCGAGCATCGGCGCGGCGTAGAAGGTGCCGTCCACGGTGCCGTACTTCTTCCAGTCGGGGGACCAGCCCTCGTCGACGAGGTCCGAGACGGCCTGCGGGGCGGGCTTCAGGTTCTCCGCCTGCGAGGCGAGCAGGCCCGGCTGCGGGAAGATCGCGAGGTCGGGAGCCGTCCCGCCCTGCGCGCGGACGCCGATCTGGGTCTCGAACTCCTTCGAGCCTTCGTACGCGACCTCGATGCCGGTGCATTCGGAGAAGTCGGCCCAGGAGTTCTCGAGCCTTTCAGCCTCGACGTCGACGATCGTCGAGTAGACGCTGACCTCGGCGTCCTCGAACGTCCCGTAGGACTCGTAGGCGGCGCAGTCCGCGTCGCCCGAACCGGCACTGTCGGATCCTCCGGAACCGCACCCCGCGAGTGCGAAGAGGGAGACGCTGAGTGCTGCCGTGGGCAGCAGATACTTGCGTGAGCGAATATTCGCCATGGAAACAGACTCCTTTGTCTTGCGGTACTCCGTGAACCTGGCTGACGGCCACGAAAGCCGAGCGCCGGGGTTGTGCCGCCTCACTGAATGATGAGAGTCAGCGTAAGCGCTTGCAAAGCGCCCGACAACCCGGCGGGGACCCCACGCGGCTTTGATACGGAATCGTGACCTGGTCCACAGGGTCAGCTGACGCGCTCGGCCCTGGTGAAGCGGACGCGCGCCCCTGAACTGATGCTGATGAGCACGGGGGTCCGGTACCCCGTGACCGCATCCAGGGCCTCGACCAGGCGGGAGACCTCGACCGCGACGGTGTAGGGCGGGACCCCCTTCCTCGGGAACACCCGGACGCGCAGACCCGGGACTCCCCGGAGCTCCCAGGTGCTCACCGAGGCGCCGGCGAGGTCCGGACGCTCGAGCAGCGCGGCCTTGAGCGCCTGCTCGGCGGCCGCCGCGGTGATCGTCACCGATCCCGCGGTCCCGCCGTCGTCCGGACGCGGTGGGGAACCGCCCGGCCCCCCGACGGCGGCGAACACCCCGGTCCGCCCCCTCCCCTGTGCGGCGATCCACAGCGCGAGCAGGACGACCAGCGCGAGGAGCACGGCTGCGAGCGCGGCCCACAGCCAGGTGTCCTCCTGCCCCTCGAGCGTGGTCCGGCCGCGGACGCCGTCGATGCCCTCCCCGATGCGCGGAGCGGTGACGCGCCACCAGGAGGCGACGGCGGGAACGGCGAGGAGCGCGAGACCGAAGGCTCCGGCGGCGAGGGCGAGGAGTCCGACGACGGCGAGCACGAGCCGGTTGAGCACGCGCGGGGTGGTGTTCACTGCCCGATCACCCCCGACTCGGCGACGATGACGGTGATGCGGGGTTCGGGCACCACGCTCGAACGACGGAGGTCGTCGGCGACGGCCACCCGCACGGCATCGGCGTCCACGGGGACACCCGATGTCGGACGGACCTGCACGGTGACGGTCGTCCGGCCCACGGTCACGAGCACCTGCTCGGGAGCCACCCCTGCCGCCATCCGTGCCCTGCGGGCGAGCGAGGACGCCACCACCTCGGCGTCGACGACCACCGCGGCCCGCTCGTTCGGGATGGTGTAGCGGAGTCTCCGGCCGGGCAGCACGGCGAGCAGGAGGAGGAGTGCTCCGAGCACGAGCAGCAGGGCGGATCCGGCGCCGAGCAGGGAGGCGGGTGCTGCACCGGGCAGCGTCCCGACCCATGCTGCTGCGGCCTCGAGGTCCACGAGGAACGGCTCGTCCCCCACCGCCTTCAGCAGCGCCTCGAACAGCAGGACGAGGAGCGCCACGATCAGCAGGACCGCCGTTCCCACCGAGGCGATGGCCCGCGAGGAGTGGAGTTCCCTGCGCACGAGCCGGGCGGTGGATGCAGGTGTCGAGCGGTCCAGCGGATCCGCAGTCACAGCACCCTCGCCCCCTTGGCGACGGTGCTGCCGATGACACGGATGTCGACGCGGCTCAGGCGTGCGCCGGTGAGCGACTCGACGCGCTCCAGGATCGGTGTGCGGGCCGCCTCCACCCGCGCCCACAGGGGGTCGCCGAACGACTCCACGACGCCGGGATCGTCCAGCACGCGGGCCAGGGGCGGGACGGGCAGTGGTAGGGCCAGGAGGAGGGCGAGCAGGCCGCGGTCGTCGGTGAACGTCGCCCGGACCTGCGCGGGCTGCACGCCGAGCACTTCCGCAGCGGCGGCCTGCGCGGTGCTCGTCAGGGCCTGGGTGGTGATGCGGTTGTGCCCACCGGGTGACGCGCGGTGCCGCGGCACGGAGAGAGGAGCCATGGAACGGGTGGTCGCGGCGTGGAGTGGCTCGGTGGTCACGAGGACGAGCGTCGGCCGGACAGGGCGTCGAGGACACCGCGCAGGTCGAGCCTGCCCTCGATGATGCGCCCGAGGACGGCACCGGCGAGGACCAGCACGAGGGTCAGCACGAAACCCCAGAACCCGAAGATGAGGGCGGCGAAAGCCAGGACGGCTCCGGTGGCCATGCCGATGATGGTGGGTGTCACGGCTGCCTCACTCGACCGGTTGCTTCAGCTGGGTGGAACCCGTCGTGCGGACGCGTTCGCCGGTCGTCTCGGCCGGAGGCGGCAGGTGCACGTCGAGGACTTCGACGTTGACCTCGATGACCTCGAGTCCCACCAGATCGGTCAGCGCCTCGTAGACGGCGACCCGGACGGAGTCCGCCAGGGCATTGAGGGCGTAGCCGTAGACGGCGACGAGGCTGATGTCCGCGGCGAGCTGGGTCTGCCCCACCTCCACTTTCACGCCGTGCGCCGGATCGTTCGCGCCGACGGCGTCCCGGATGGCTCCGAGGGCCCGTCCGGCGCCGGGCCCCAGGGCGTGGACTCCCGGTACGGCCCGCGCGGCGATGGCTGCGATCTTCACCGCAGCAGCGTCACCGATCACGGTCCGCCCGGCGGGTGCGTCCGGCAGGGCCGGCAGCGGCCGCCCTGGAGGTTGCTCGATCATCGACGTCGACCCCTTTCGCTTGTGCCCAGCCTAAGCCACGGTACGGCCTGCGGGGCAGGGCGCCCTGTCAGAAGGACCGGCGCCGCCGGCGGGACGCGGTCAGGAGTGGGTGCAGTGCCGGCCGAGCCAGTCCTGCACGGGGACCATGGCACGGCGGAAGGCCTTCTCGTCGAACGTGCCCGACCCCTCCGGCGGGGCCTCGACGGAAGAGGCGAGGGTGGTGAAGTCGTCGTGCAGGTCCGCCGGCACCTTCTCCCGCAGGTCGAGGATCTGCTGCTCGAGGGCGACGAGTTCCTCCGGGTCCGAGTTGGAGCGGAGGCTCAACGGCGCGAGCATGGCCGTGGTGACCCCGCCCGCCACGATGACGCAGTGGTCCGACGGGTCCGGGCCCACCGCCGACCCCGTCTCCTCGCCGCCCGCCGCTCCCTCCCCGGAACCGGCCGGAGCCGGCTCCTGCGGGGGCGCGGAGAGGAGAGTGGGCCCGGGAGACGGGCTGGCCGGCATGGTGAGCATGGTCTCGGCAGGGGCCGTCGCACCCTGGCTGCACCCGGCCAGGGCCATGGCGAGTGCCAGCCCGGGCACCGCATGCAGGAGTCTCACGAAGGCCCTTTCGTCTCGAGGGGTTGCCGGGGGTTCAACGCTTGAAAGCTCCACAAATATCCCAGGTGGTTCCCCTGGGCAACCGCAGGGTGCCCAGGGGGGTACCGACCGGTCCGGACGGACCGGGCATGCCGGCCCACCGTTTCCGCTGCCGGCATCCGCCGTGATGCTACGGCTCGAACCCCGGCGTTGGCTGGGAACATCGGGCGCAGAAAAAAACCCCGCGTTCCGTGGGGAACTGCGGGGTTTTCGGCGGTGGCTCCGACCGGCGTCGATCCGGTGACCTTTCGATTTTCAGTCGAACGCTCTACCAACTGAGCTACAGAGCCTTGCGACCATCTTCGCGATGATCACCGTATCCAGCCCGACCGGAATCCCCGAGGGGATCCGGCCGCCTGAGCGACCCTGACGGGACTTGAACCCGCGACCTCCGCCGTGACAGGGCGGCGCGCTAACCAACTGCGCTACAGGGCCTTGCTATCTTTCCTTGCCGTTTTGCAAGAGTTCCAGCCTACCAGCACTTTGCAGTGCGGTTGACCGCCCGTGAGGGCATCTCGTGCGTACCCCCAACGGGATTCGAACCCGTGTCGCCGCCGTGAAAGGGCGGTGTCCTAGGCCACTAGACGATGGGGGCCAGAACCACAGTTCGGGTTCCTGCGACCTTCCGGAGGGCTAGCTTTTCCGGCGGATCATTCCCTGTCGTGGACCTATAAAACTATAGGGGCAGATTCTCGATTACACAAAATCGGCGCCTCGGCGGCGTCACCCGGCTCCTGGGTGCCCGTCCGAGGCGCGGGTGTGCGTTCTGTACGATCGGGTCGTGCCGTTCGAGATCCCACTCACAGAGTTCGAGGAAGCCGTCGACGACGCCATCGACCGGATCCCCGACGACCTCGCCCGCGCCATGGACAACGTGGCCATCCTCGTCGTCGAGGAGTACGAGCCCGGGCCCGGGGAACCTGCCGACACGCAACTGCTGGGACTCTACGAGGGAACCCCGCTCACCGAGCGCGATGCGTGGTGGGAGGCGGGGTCGCTGCCGGACCGCATCAGCATCTTCCGCGGACCCCTCATGCGACTGTGCGAATCCCGCGAGGAACTGGTGGAGGAGATCCTGGTGACGGTGGTGCACGAGGTGGCGCACCACTTCGGCATCGACGACGACCGGCTCCACGAACTGGGCTGGGGCTGAGGCCCGGCCCTGCCGCGGTCGGCGGTGACGGCCCGTGCGCTACCGGGTCGGCGCGATCATCGGCCCGAACGAGCTCCGGTCCTCGAGTCGCGGGTCCGCCTTGTCGGGGACGATCAGCACCGGACCCCGGGCATGGTGCAGGACGCCCTGGCTCGTGGACCCCATGAGCATGCCCGCGAAGCCGCCGCGGCCCCGCGTGCCGACCACGAGCAGCTCCGACGTGGCCGAGGCCTCGATGAGCACCTCGGCTGGCGGCCCGTCCACGAGGTCCACCCGGATGTCCAGGTCGGGGTAGTGGCTCTGGAGCCAGTCGCGTCCGGCAGCGAGCTGGACGGCGAGGTCGGCATGGAGCGCTTCCCGGTCGACGGGCGCGGGCACCCAGGCGAGGGAGCCGTTGAAGGGCGCGACGGAGCAGACGACCCGGAGGGCGAGCCCCCGCGACCGCGCTTCCTCGGCCGCGGCGAGAGACGCCATGCGAGCCTGTTCGGAACCGTCGACGCCGACTACGACCACGGGTTCCACCACGGCGGGCGGCTTGTCCTTGACGGACTTCCGGCCCAGTTCCGGATGCCCGAGGCGGGCTCCGGTGCAGACCGGGATCACCGCCGTCGGACATTTCGCATGGGCAGGCAGCGCGCTGCTGACGGACCCGAGGAGGCGGCCCACGAAGCCACCGCGCCCGCGGGATCCCACGACCATCAGTTCCGCTTCCTCGGAGAGGTCGAGCAGGACGCCGGCGGCATCACCCGTCTCGATCCGCGGATGCACATCCACCGTGATCCCATCGAGGTGCCCGAGCGAGTCGTCGAGCACGGACTGCGCGCTGGCCCGGATCACGTCGTCGTCCACAGTGGCGTAGCCGGCGTCCATGCTGGAGGCCGCGAAGACCGGGACGGTGTAGGCGGTCACCACGTAGAGCGGAGCCCTGCGGCGCTCGGCCTCCTGGGCGGCCCAGAGCAGGGCGCACGTGCTCTGGTCGGAACCATCGACGCCGACGACTATCCCGTGCTGCGCCAGCCCCTGCGACAAACCCTCTGTGTGCTCGCTGCCCACGGCAGGCCTCCTTCGGTCGCGTGTTCCGCCGCCCGAAGCGGCCGGTCAACCATTTGTAGCGCACCGCAGATCATCGGTCTATCCACGGTCTGAAAAGTTATATAGGCTTCGAAGACCCGTCGCGGAGGTAGGCTTCCGAGCCCTTTTCCCCCCGCGCGAAGTGCTCTTGGATGACCCGTTCGCAGCCAAGAGTCCGTACGGCCCGGAAGAGGCGCCGGGCCGTACGGGACCAATGCTTTCCAGTGGAGGTAACCCGGTGGATTCCTTGCCGCTCGACCCGGTCCGGTCTGCGTCCGCGATGCCCACGCCCGCGGAGCATACGAGCACCGTGGTCATCGGCTCGGGGCTGTCGGGACTCGCCGTCGCGAGCGAGCTGAGCCGCCGCGGCATCGATTCGATCGTCGTCGAGAGCCTCGAATGCTTCGACTCCGGCGCCATGCGGACGGTCATGACGGACTCCGTCTCCCTGTCGGAACGGACCGAACTCATGCGGCTCCTCCGCGGCTACGCGACGGCCCACCAGCTCGATGTCCGGCAGACCACCGTGGCGGAGAACCTCAGCATCATCGGGCATCCGAAGCTCATCAAGGGCCCCGTGGGGCACAAGAAATGGGCGGTGCAGACCGCCGACGGCGTGCTCCTCGCCGACCACGTGGTGCTCACCAAGTACCCCCAGAACGAACTGCGGAAGTTCCTCCGCTCCATGGGTATCGCGATCGGCAGGGACTTCAAGGCGGCCCTGCGCGCGATCGGCCTGCACCTCGTCGGCGTCGGCGAACTGCTGACGCCCACCACCCGGGAGATCGTCCGCCAGGCGAAACTCGTCAGCGACGCCATCGTGGCCCAGGGACCGGCCGCCCTCAACCGGATCGCGCCGCCCCTCGCGGCCATCTCGCCGCTGGGGGCATAGCCCTTCCCTGCTGCGGTCTGCCGGCCGGCCCTATTTGCCGGCGCCGAGCCGCTTGCGTGCCGTGACCGCGAGCGCGACGGCGATCGCCACGAGCGCCGCGAGCATCAGGATGATGCTCCAGGGGAAGTCGCTGACGCCGGCCGTCTGCGTCTCGCCGGCCTCGGCCTCCTCCGTGTCCACCGGGCCGGCGGTGCTCACCGAGTCCGGTACCGTCGTCGAACCCTGCAGCGCGCTGAAGCCGAACGTACCCTCGATGGGATGCGAGTCCGAGCTCACCACGCGCCAGTTGACCGTGTAGCTCCCGGCCGGTGCGCCGGTGCGCAGGGGCTGGGTCGCGGTCCGGTCGACGATCTGCACGGGCCCGTCCGCCCAGTCCACGCCGGACTCGTCGAGGACCTGCACCTGGGCGCCGATCCCCGAGGGCACGTTCGAGAAGGTGAGTTCCAGGCTGGGGGGCAGGACGTCGAGGGTCGTGCCCTCCGCCGGGTCGGTACCGGTCAGTTCGTCGTGCGCGTTCGCTGCGCCGCCGGCACCGAGCAGCATGGCGAGTGCCAGCAGGACGGCGGAGACGAGCCCGGCGACCGCAGGGAGGGGACGACGCCCCGGCCGCGGGGTGGCCGGGTGCTGGGCGGGCGGGAGGAGGGAGGCAACCATGCTCCAACCCTACGCGGAGACCCTGAGGGGGCGCTGGGGACCCGGCAGCGCGCCGGCCGGAGGGGCGCGTAACGGACGCAGCCTTCAGGCATGCCCGCGATAGAATGTATCGCGATTGCTCCCCGACCCTTCCGCCCTAGGATCCCCCATGCTCAAAACTGGTTCCGCGCTGGATCGCTACTTCGACATCACGCAGCGGGGGTCGACGTTCTCCCGTGAGATCCGCGGCGGCCTCGCCACCTTCTTCGCCATGAGCTACATCGTGGTGCTGAATCCGCTCATCCTCGCCGGCGCCGACTCCTCGGGCGGCGAGCTCGGTTTCGAACGCGTCGCCGCCGTGACCGCCCTCGTCGCCGGCATCCTGACCATCCTGATGGGCGCCTGGGCCAAGTACCCGTTCGCGCTGGCCACCGGGCTCGGCGTCAACGCGTTCGTGGCGATCACCGTCGCCACCAACCCGGGCCTCACCTGGCCGGACATCATGGGACTCGTCATGCTCGCCGGCCTCACGATGCTCGTCCTGGTGCTGACCGGATTCCGGACGGCCGTCTTCAACGCCGTCCCGGAGAGCCTCAAGACCGCGATCGTCGTGGGAATCGGCCTGTTCATCGCGCTGATCGGCCTGGTCAATGCCGGCTTCGTGCGCCGCGTCCCCGACGTCGCCAACACCACGGTGCCGGTGGGCCTCGGTTTCGGTGGAGTACTGATCGGCTGGCCCACCCTCGTCTTCGTCTTCGGCCTCATCCTGACCATCGCCCTCGTGGTGCGGAAGGTGCGCGGCGCGATCCTGATCGGCGTCCTCGCCGCGACGGTGCTCGCGGTGATCCTCGAAGCCCTGTTCGACGTCGGCGCCAGCGTCTCCCCCGGACAGGAGCCGAACCCCGCGGGCTGGTCCCTCGTGGTCCCGGAACTGCCCTCCGGTACGTGGATCGGCGTGCCCGACCTCAGCCTCGTGGGCAACGTGAGCCTGTTCGGGGCGTTCGGGCACCTCGGCGGCACCGCCGCCATCCTGCTGACCTTCACGATCCTGCTCAGCATCTTCTTCGACGCGATGGGCACCATGGTGGGGCTCGCCAACGAGGCCAAGCTCGTCGACGCCAAGGGCAACATCCCGGGGGTCGATCGCGTGCTCGTGATCGACGCGCTCGGCGCGGTGGCCGGTGGTGCCGGTTCGGTCTCGTCCAACCAGATCTACGTGGAATCGGGTGCGGGTATCGGCGAGGGTGCCCGCACGGGCCTCGCGAACGTGGTCACGGGACTGCTCTTCCTCCTCGCGATGTTCTTCACGCCCCTCATCAGCCTCGTGCCGTTCGAAGCCGTGGCACCCGCGCTCGTGGTGGTCGGCTTCATGATGGTGGCGCAGGTGGGCCGCATCGACTTCGAGGACTGGGGCGTCGCGATCCCGGCGTTCCTGACCTTCACGCTCATGCCGTTCACCTACTCGATCGCGAACGGCCTCGGCGCCGGCTTCATCGCCTTCGTGCTGATCCGCGCCATCCAGGGCCGCGGCCGCGAGGTGCATCCGCTGATGTGGGCCGTGGCCGCGGCCTTCGTGGTCTTCTTCGGCATCGGCCCCATCGAGGAACTCCTCGGCATCTGATCCCAGTGGGCGGGCGGTCGCTCCGGCGTCGGATCCGCCCGGTGATCGGGGCCGATCAGTGGGCAGGTCCGAACCAGCCCGCGCATCGAGCGCTCCGGGTGGGAGGAGCGACGACGGACCGCACGTCGACGGCTGGCGACGACGGCGGATGGGGGACCGCCGTCGTCGCTGTCCGGGGGACGGTCCTGCAGGTCGGTGCGCGGTTCAGCGCGCGGACCAGCCGCCGTCCATGACGTAGGACGAGCCCGTGACCATCCCGGCGTCGTCGCCCGCGAGCCATGCGACCAGCGACGCCACCTCCTCGGGTTCGACGAGGCGCTTGATCGCCGATTCCGTGAGCAGGATCTTCGAGAGCACCTCGTCCTCGCTGATGCCGTGCAGGCGTGCCTGGTCCGCGAGCTGGTTCTCGACCAGGGGCGTCCGCACGTAGCCGGGATTCACGCAGTTGCTCGTGACCCCGCGCTCCCCACCCTCGAGGGCCGTGACCTTGGACAGACCCTCCAGCCCGTGCTTCGCCGTGACGTAGGCCGATTTGAACGGCGAGGCGCGCAGGCCGTGGACGGAGGAGATGTTGATGATCCGCCCGAAACCCCGCTCGTACATCCCCGGCAGCGCCGCGCGGATCAGCAGGAACGGAACCTCGACCATGAGCTTCTGGATCCGGCGGAAATCGTCGGGGCGGAAGTCCTGGATGGCGCTGACCGTCTGGATGCCGGCGTTGTTGACCAGGATGTCCGCGTCGAGGGTCAGGTCTTCGAGGGCCGCGGTGTCGAGCAGGTCGACGGCCCAGGCCTCCCCCTCCAGATCCCGCGCCAGGGCCGCGGCGCCCTGCCCGTCGCGGTCGGCGACGACCACGGAAGCGCCGCGGGCGGCGAGGCTGCGCGCGCAGGCCGCGCCGATGCCGCTGGCGCCGCCGGTGATGACGGCCCTCCGACCGCCGAGACTCCCCTCGGAACGACCGGCGGGCTGCGTGCCGGCCCTGCCCCCGGGTCCGATGTAGGACATCGCCGCCGCTTCGTCGAGGCTCATGGCTTTCCTTCCGCGCATGCTCGGCGGGGCCGCTCCCCGCACACCACCTGAGTATTCCTGCACGACGGAGTGGGACCAATGACCACTTCGGCACGCCTACCCTGCGATACTGCACACATGGCCGCCCCGAACGCACAGGATCTCCTCGTCCTCCGGGCCGTCGCGCAGACCGGTCGCTTCACCACGGCGGCGGACAGCCTCGGTCTCAACCACACCACCGTCTCCCGACGGATCGCGGCCCTCGAGAAGGCCCTCGGCGGGCACGTCCTGTCCCGTGGCACGGGCGGCTGGGAGCTCACGGACCTGGGCAGGCGGGCAGCGGATGCCGCGGCGGGAGTCGCCGCGGCCGTCGCGCAGCTGGCCGGTGACGACGGCGGCGCGCTCACCGGCGTCGTCCGCATGAGTGCCACGGACGGCTTCAGCGCGTTCATCGCCGCCCCGGCCTTCGCGCGGCTCCGGGCCCGCAACCCGCGGCTGAGCATCGAGATCGTCGCCGCCACCCGCAGGGCCTCCCAGACGCGGACGGGCCTCGACTTCGAGGTGGTGGTGGGCGAACCGCAGGTGCACCGGGCCGAGGCCACGCGGCTCGGGGCCTACGTGCTCGGGCTCTACGCGTCCCGGGACTACCTGGAGGAGCACGGCACGCCGTCGGACCTGGCGGAGGTGGTCACCCATCCGCTCGTGTACTTCATCGACTCGATGCTCCAGGTGGACAGCCTCGACGCGCCACGGCGCCTGCTGCCCGCGATGCGAGATGCACTGAGTTCCACGAACGTGTTCGTCCACGTCGAGGCGACGCGGACGGGTGCGGGCCTCGGCCTCCTGCCGTGCTTCATGGCGGACCGGCATCCGGACCTCGTGCGGCTCCTGCCCGGACTGGTCGCCGAGCAGCTGGACTACTGGCTGGTGGTGCGTCCCGACGCGTTGCGGCAACCCGCTGTCGCCGCCGTGGTGGAGGCGCTGCGGGAGGGGACGCAGGCGCTGGAGCCGCAGTTGCTGGGCCGGTCGGGCGGGGTGTGATCGTCGTCGCGGCCGGCATGCTCTTCCCGGATGTCGGCGATCGTGCACGCGTCGGGGCAGCGCCCGGACGGCGCTAGGACGATCCGCCCCGCGGACGCAGCCGGGTCTCCTCGACGTCCAGGATGCGCTGCGCCTTCGCCAGCACGCGGGACGAGTAGGTGCCGCGTGCCCGCGCTGCCAAAAGCGCCTGCCGTTCCGCCTCGAGCACGGCCAGCCGGAGGTCCCGGTACTGGCGGTGCGGTGAGCGCACCAGCTTCTGCTCCGGCAGGCGCGCCTTCTCCCACTCGAATTCCGAGCGCATGCCGGTGTCGGTCCGCACCCGTTCCAGCACGTCCTCGTCCACCTGCACGTCCCCACCGACGATCTGCTGCGGGTCGTCCAGGATCCGCAGCCCCTCGGTGCGCAGCTCGTCGAAGAGGGTGGCGGATTCCTCACGGTCGGTGTCCGCGTCGATGCCCTCGATCCTCAGGACGCGGATGAGTGCGGGCAGGGTGCTGCCCTGCACCAGGAGAGTGGTGACGGCGACGGTGAACGCGATCAGCACGAGCTGCTCCCGGTAGGCGAACGACTCCGGCAGGGACTGGGCGGCCGCCAGGGTGACCACCCCGCGCATTCCCGACCAGCCGAGCACGGTGGCGCCCCTCCAGCCGAACCCCTCCCGCCGTTCGAGCTCGAGGTCGGCCCGGCGTCGCTCGTACAGCCTCGTGAGGGCACGCTTGCGGCGTTCCTGCCGGGCGTCGAGCGTCGGCTGTTTCTTGAGGCGCCCGAGACCGCGGCGCAGCTGCAGCGTCCGCCGTTCCGCCCGGCTCGGCAGTCTCCGCATCAGCAGCACGAGCGGGAACACCCAGAGGAACCGCAGGAGAATCAGGGCGAGCGTCGCGAGGAGACCGATCAGCACCGTCTGCTGCACCGTCAGCAGGGACTCGTCGATGTTCTGCAGCAGGGTCCTGACCTCGAGCCCGATGAGGAGGAACACGCCGTTCTCCAGCAGGAACTGCACGGTCCGCCAGTTCACGTTGTCGCTGATGCGGGCCCGGGCGTCGAACTGGCTCGCGCTGCGGTGACCGGTGTAGATCCCGGCGACCACCACGGCCAGCACCCCGGACGCACCGAGCTCCTCGGCGGGGAGGAAGGCGACGAACGGGACGGCGAGGGACAGCGCCGTGTCGAGCACCGGATCGTCGAGCTTGGACCGGAGGAAGACCGTGACCACGCCCACGGCGTAGCCGACCACGACGGCGACGACGACGGCGTACACGAAGTCACCGACGGCCGCACCGAAGCCGCTCAGTGCCCCGGCGGACGCCGCGATGGCGCTGCGGAGGAGCACCAGCGCGGTCGCGTCGTTGACGAGGCCCTCGCCCTCCAGCACCGTGAGCAGCCGGGGCGGGAGGCCCAGCCGGCGGCCGATCGAGGTTGCGGCGACGGCGTCGGGCGGGCTGATCACCGCGCCGAGCGCGACCGCGGCGGCGAGACCCAGGCCGGGCAGCAGCGTGTGGAGGAGGAGTCCGGTGGCGAAGGCGGAGATCACGACGAGCGCGACGGACAGGCTGGCGATCGGCGTGACGTTCCGGCGGAAGTCCGTGACGGGCGTCTTGATCGCCGCGGCATAGAGCAGGGGCGGCAGGATGCCCGCCAGGATCCACTCGTCGGGGATGCTGAAGCTCGGGACACCGGGCACGAAGGAGAGCGCGATGCCGACGACGACGAGGATGAGGGGAGCCGCGACGCCCACGCGCCTGGAGAGCACCGCGACCGCCACGAGGACGGCGATCCCGATGATGCCCAGCAGACCCAGTTCCACGCTGCCAGCCTAGTGTGGACGGACCGCGTCCGGCGGCCGTACGCGCGACGGGGGCGCCCCTTCACGGGAGGGGCCGGGGGCGTTACGGCGCTCGATCCGGCAGCGCGGCCGGTCGAGCGGCGGGCCGGACAGCGCGCCCGACGGACCGCCCGTGAGGTCGGCATCGCTGCGATATGGCGGTCGCGGTCCGCGCAGCCGGCCGCGCACGCCTCCGCGGGCGGTCAGTCCGCGAGGAGCTGCGCGCCGGCCGAGAACGTCCGCACCCGCGCGTCCTGCCAGAGGTGGGCGGGCACTCCCCCGCCCAGCAGTTCCCGGGCCAGCCCCGGATCCTCGCCGAGGGGCGCATCGCTCCCCGCGATGATCACGTTGCCGTAGCGCCTGCCCTTCAGCATGGCCGGATCGGCGATGATCACGGTGTGCGCGAACTCGGCGCCGATCGTCGCGGCCTCCCGCTTGGCCATCGCGAGGTTCGGGCTGTCGCCGCAGTTCACCACATAGACCCCGTCGGCTGCGAGGACGCGCTTGGCGGCCCGCGTGAATTCCTGGGTCGTCAGGGGCACCGGGGTCACGGCGCCCGCGAAGACATCCCGGATGACGAGGTCGCGGCTGTCCTCGCTGAGCGACTCCGTCACGGCGCGGGCCTCACCGACGCGGATGCGCACGAGCGGTGCCCGGGGCAGGTCGAACCACTGGCGCACCAGTTCGGCCAGCCGCCCGTCGAGTTCGACGACGACCTGGCGCGCCTGCGGGTGGGAGGCGGCGAAACGGCGTGCGAGCGAGCACGCTCCCCCGCCGAGGTGGAGCACGCGGAGCCTGTCCGTGGACGCCCAGCGCGAATCGACGAGCGATGCGATCCAACGCATGTACTCGAAGTCGAGCTGCAGCGGATCGGCCAGGTCGATGTGGGAGCTGGGTACGCCGTTGATGCGCAGCACCCAGCCGTTCGGGTTGTACGGATCGGGTTCGAGCTCGCAGGTCCCGGTGTCGATGGGGAACTCGCCGATCTCGGGTCGTGCCCCCGAGGGCTTCGCCATCAGGTGCACCCTCTCATCGCTGGTCCGGACGGTGCATGCGGAACATGGGCCGATGGTGCCAGGTGGGCCCGCACAGCATCGAGGTGCCGTCGGGTTCGAAGCCGTTGCGGCGGTAGAAGCGCTCGGCCCGCGGGTTGCCGTTCAGGATCCACAGGTAGGCCGCCCGTGTGCCGATCGCGATGTCCATCAGGCGCTGCCCGAGCCCCGTCCCGTGCGTGGAGCGGAGGGTGTAGATGTGGTGCAGTTCGAAGTCGGGGCGGTCCTCGTCGCGTCCAGGACCGGAGGTCGCGATCGCGACCGGCGCGCCGTCGTCGTCGAACGCCAGCCAGCTCCGCGCGCTGCCGCGGGTGCGTTCCGCGTGCTGGAACGCCTCGCGCTGCCGCTCGATCATCGCGGGCAGCTCGGCGTCGTAGAACTCGTGGTACTCCCGCGGCATGATCTGCTCGTACGTCTCGTGCAGCCCTGCCACGTGGGTACGCGCGTACGCCTCGGCGTCGTCCACCGTGGCCGGCCGGATCAGGTAGGGAAGCGTCAGCAGGGGCTGTGTCACTGCCCCAGTTTAGTGGCCCCAGGCCACCGAGGTGCGGTGGTGCTCCTCATGGCGCCCGCCCGGCCGGTAACGCGACCATAACGCGGCGGTAACGCCGTCGGGCCTAGGGTGATCGCACGCTCCGGCGCCGACCGGCTGAGGAGCCGGGTGAACTCCGGCTGGTTCACTGTCCCGTGCAGGCCACGGGTCGCGCCAGGCGACGACGGACCGGCTGATGGCCGGCACCCACGCACCGCCGCTCGAGGAGAGACCATGACGAACGATTCGCCGGAACCGCTGGACCGCATCATGTCCCGCACCCGCCCGCAACAGGGCGACTCGCCCTCCGAACTGCACGACCCCCGGAACTACCTCGTCTTCGACCGCCTGCCCTCCGCGGCTGTGCTCGGCGATGCGTCCAGCGCTTTCCGCACCGACGCGGAAGGGCGTATGACGGTCAGCGATCCCGGGACGGTCCTCGGCATCGTGGTGAAGGCGGTGGAACCGTCGACCCTGTCGGATGTCGAGGCCGCCGTCACGGATCTGCAGGGCCAGGAGGATCCGGCGGGCAGCGCCGGCTCCTCCTACATCCCGGACTGGGTCGCCGTCGCGCCGACGCCGGTCCTCGCCCCCGTGGTCGAACCGACCCGCCTCGTCCGCAGGAACGGGGCGAAAGTGCGCCCGGAATGGGTCATCGAGGGCGACGGCAGGTCGGCGTACTACCCCAACGCCTACCCCTTCTCCGTCGTCGGCCGTATCTTCGTCTGGACCGATGCCGCTGCCCCGAACTGGACATGGTGGGGTACGGCGTCCTTGATCGGAGCCCGCAGCATCCTGACCGCGAGCCACGTGGTCCCCTGGGGCTCCGCGAACTGGAAGGCGCTCTTCGTGCCGGCCTTCTACGACGGCGCATCCATCCACGGCGCGTGGGCCGCGTCCTGGGTGACCGGCGCCCACGGGTACAGCAGCCACGCACAGGGCGACGACATGGCCGTCATGCGGCTCGATGTCGCGCTGGGCAGCAGCCTCGGGTGGTTCGGTTTCCGGACCTACAACCCGGGCTGGGAGGACCAGAGTGTGTGGACTCTGCCCGGTTACCCCTGGGACAAGGACGGCGGCAACCGGCCGTGGCTCTTCCTCAATTTCCCGATCATCGACGACGACAACGACGGCGCCGGCGTGGAGCTCGAATACCGCGCCGACACCGAGGGCGGCCAGAGCGGCGCACCCGTCTTCGGGTGGTTCGGGGGGTCTCCCGATATCGTCGGCACCCACTCGGGCGGCGAGGACAACTTCGGTGAACCACGACAGAACGTCGCCGCCGGGGGCAATGCGCTGACGAACCTGCTGCACTGGGCGCGCAACACCTGGCCGTAGGCACGCGCGAGCCCTGTTTCCCGCCATCGGGGAGCCGGGCCGACTCCGGGCTCGCCCCGAACCGCAGGACTTCCTCCTGCCCCTGAAGGATCCACCCCGACACCCCTGAGGTTGAGTGACATGATCGAACCAGATTCCTCCGGCGACCGGCCCTCCGGCTCGGCACCGGAAACCACCGGACGCTTCATCGTGGTCTTCGCCGAGACCGAAGCCGATCCGCCTGCCTTCCTGAGGTCGGCTGCCGGCCTGTCCAACGTGGCGGACTCCCGCGACTTCGGCCATGGGCCGGTCGACCCGGCGACGGCCGGCGATGCCGATGCCGATGCCACGGTGTTCGCCTCCCTCGGCGTCGCCGTCGTCACCGCGGATCCCCAGCAAGCCGGGGCGCTGCGCATGTCGTCGGACCAGTCGAACATCGAGTCCATCTCGCCGGAACTCGTGCACCACGCGCTGTCGCAGGGGACCCTGAGCCCACCCTCGGCACTGTTCCAGGACACCGAGCACTTCACGTGGGGCCTCCAGGCGACCGGCGCCGCAACGTCCCCCCGCACCGGCAAGGGCATCAGGCTGGCGGTGCTCGACACCGGCTTCGATTCGTCGCATCCGGACTTCGCGGGCCGTCAGGTCACGGTCGAGTCCTTCATCCCCGGCGAGGACCCGCAGGACGGGCACGGGCACGGAACGCACTGCATCGGCACCTCCTGCGGGCCGCGCTCCTCCCGCGAAGGACCGGGCTACGGCGTGGCCTCCGAAGCCGACATCTACGCCGGAAAGGTGCTCAGCAACTCCGGGTCCGGCAGTGACGGTGGAATCATCGCCGGCATCGAGTGGGCGCTGGTGAACGGCTGCGCCGTGATCTCGATGTCCCTCGGAGCCGATATCGCGCAGGTTCATCCGCCGTACACCGCCATCGGGCGGCGGGTGCTCGACCAGGGTTCGCTGATCATCGCGGCGGCCGGGAACAACGCGGACCGGCGCCAGAACGACTTCGGTTTCGTCGGCGCACCCGCCAACAGTCCGTTCATCCTCGCGGTGGGCGCACTCGACGAGCAACTGGATCTGGCGTACTTCTCGGCGCGGACACTACCCGTGCGCGGCGGGCAGGTAGACATCGCCGGTCCCGGCTACCGGGTGCACTCCTCCTGGCTGATGCCCGACCGCTACAACACGATCAGCGGGACCAGCATGGCGACGCCGCACGTCGCGGGTATCGCGGCACTGTGGGCCGAAGCCACCGGATACCGGGGGCGGGAGCTGTGGTCCGTGCTGGTGCAGGAGAGTTCCCGACTGCAGGCACCGTCGGTGGACGTCGGTTCGGGGCTTGCGATGGCGCCGCAGGAATAGCCGCATGAAGGTCACCGTGACGGTCGACGACGAGCACCGCCCATCGATCCACCATGTCGCAGAGCAGCTCGGCCTCCGCGGCATGGTGGTCGACCGGGTGCTGCCCGGACTCGGCATGATCACCGGTTCGGTGACGGCCGCTCTCCTGGCCGGGCTCGGCACGATCGACGGGGTGGCCGCGGTGGACGAGGAGCTGACCTATCGGCTGCCCTCCCCGGGCGACGCCGTCCAGTAGCCCACCTCACGCACCCGCCGCCTTCCCACCGTCCTTCGCGCCGTCCTTCCCACCGACGTCGTCGAGGACGGTCTGGGCCTGGCGATCCACCAGGCCCGTGAAGAGTTGCTGAGCAGCTCCGAACACGATCGCCCAGGCGACGATCTGAGCGGGGGTGTCGAGCGCGCTCAGGCCCGGCACGAACCCGCCGCGCATCAGCTGCAGGCCGAGCACCGCTGTCAGTGCTCCGGCCGGCAGCTTCAGGACCGCGAGCGCGAGGGGCAGCCCGTAGGGCGTCGAGGTCCCCCGTACGTGGCGTAGTGCCGCGGAGCTTGATACCGCCGCAGCGATGAGGCCGAAGGACTCGATGAACAGCATGTCCCAGGGACGCGCCTCGGATCCGGTGGGGCAGGCCACCTGGTCGGGCGCCCCGAAACACAGGCGCAATTCCTCCGGGCGGAACCAGCCCGCAGCCGCGAGCACCACAGCCAGGACGGTGAGGACGAGGGCACTCATCAGGAGGATGTTCCGGAAGCTCCGTACACGGGAGAACTCCTGGCGCGCCTCGAAGCACGCCGCCCGGTAGGCGGACACCACCGCCATGCGGGTGGCCTCGTCCAGGGCCGCCGCCTGGGGTGATGTCCTGGCGGCCCGCTCGATGACCGCCCGTTGGGGATCGGTGGGCGGCAGGTGCTGGCGTGCGTGCGCCTGGAGGTTCGGCAGTTCGGACTGCACGAACCAGACGGGTGCCCGTCGCAGGAGGGCGACCTGCGCGGCTTCGAGGTGGCTCAGCGCGCGCTCGACCCTGGCGCCGTTGTAGGAGACCTGAAGTATCGGTGATCGGTTCGCGGCGATCCTGATCGCCTCGTCGAGGTGACCGGCGATCGCAGCATCCAGGACGGCGTTCCCGGCGCCCGATGCGGGATTGCCTGCAGTCGGCGGGTCGATCTTCGTCAGCCAGGCAGCGAGGGTGCGGACCTGGGCCGCACTGGCGACCGTGTGCTCACGCCACGTGGAGTTGGTCGGCCGGCCGAACGGAAGCTGTGCAGGTGCCTGGCGCGAGCTCATCGTGGTGGCGCATCGTTTCGCGGGTGAGCGGGTGCTGCAGCCCACCCGTCGCGGGTGAGGGCATCCATGACGGGGCTGCTGGTCATCGGCGCCAAGTGCTCCTCGGGCAGTACACCGTTCGAGGCAGGTACGCTCACGTGGTCGGGCTGGGGTGCGGCCATTCGCGTGACCGGGACCGTTCCCGCGTGCTCGACGACGACAACGCGAGCAGGTGCGGAGAGGGATGCTTCCGGCCGCCGGCCCATCGCGGGGGCGGGATCGAGCAACGGCGTGTGCGGTTCGAACCGGGTGCGCTCGGCCACGTCCTGACGACCGAGGATCCGGAGCAGGACCGACGTCATCGTCGCGGCGTCGTTGTCGAATCCTCCGTGGGTCGTCGCCGCGCAATGGGCGGCCGCCGGTCCCTCGCTGGGAGAGAACACCAGCTCCGCGGGCAGCGTCGGCAGGATGTCGGCCAGGGTGGAGCCCTGGAGGGGGCTGGTCAGGAAACGCTCCATGCCGAACAGCGGCACCTCCCCACCGCTCCGGCTGTCTGCGCCGCTCTCCAGGGCGTGCGAGACGAGCACGAGCAGCGACTTCTGGTAGATGCTGACACTCCCCGTGCCGACGACGTCGTTCATCTCCTGGTGGTCGCCCAGGCCGAAGGAGGCGAGTCTGCGGACGTGTCCCGACACCAGGTGCGGCAGTACCGCCCGGTCGAACTCGTCGAGGCGGATCGCCGGAGCGAGCCAGGTCAGGGACGCGACGGGCACGCCCTCGTCCTGGAGCCTGGGCAGCAGGTTCGCGGTGAAGATGGAACCCGCACTGTGCCCCACGAGGTGGACCTCGAGGTCGTCGCCACCGGTCGCCCTGGCGTAGTCGGCGAGGCGCCGGACCAGGAGGGAGGCACCGGGGAGCCCTGCCTGTTCGTCGCCGGCCGCTCCGCGTTCGGCCCCCTCCGGTGGCAGGGGGCGCGACGCGGCTGCCGCGTTCTCCTTCATCTTGGCCCACATCCACCGCAGGTTCGCGCGGGTGAACTTCTCGACGAAACGATCGGCCTGCTCGATGAGGTCGAACCCGATACTGCCGAACGGGAGTTTGCCGCGGATGAGGTCGTCCAGCCGGTTGATCATGGTCTCCACGGGGCCGCTCTGCCACGCGAAGCTGATGGGGTACACCTGGTTGTTCAGCCACCAGTTCAGCTGGGCCTGCGCACCCGCCAGTCCCGAGCGCTCGTCGACGAGACCGCCGTGTGCGTACAGGACCACGCGCCGCACGGGCCGTCCTCCCGCCGGATCGCTCTCCTGCCAGAAGCGGTGGTACTCGTCCATGCGCTGCATGATCCGGTCGAGCTGCCGGGGGCTGCTGGTGAAACGACCCGTATCAGAGAGCTTCCCGTCGTTCCCGAGGTTCACCACGTGGCGGGAGAGCCGCACGAGGTCCGGTCCGGCTCCGCGGACGAGTGCGCCGGAGGTCCCCTCGACCGTCTTCGTGCGGTCCCTGGTCCGGATGACGGCGGGTACCCCGGGCCGGGCGACCCAGGCATCGTAGGCGGAGTCCAGCCAGTCGTCGTAGGGCAGCGTCGCGAAGCCACCGGAGCCCCACTCGGTCCCCCAGCTGTTCTGCACGAGGAACCCGATGTCGTTGTAACCGACGATCACGAAGGCGTGGCCGCCGAGCTGGCCGGCCCCCGGTGTCCGCTCGATCAGGTGCACGTCCGACCTCCCCGGCTTCGCCACCCCGGTCGGCTGGATCCAGCCGGTATGGATCAGCGCCGAGGCGACGATGACGTTCAGTTCGTTGATCGCGGACTGCATGTCGTCGAGCCGGTGGGCGTGGACGCGGTAGAAGGCGCCGAGCGGACGGGCGAACGCCTTGTCGCTGAGGACGGGATCGCCGTCCAGATCGGGGTCGTCCAGGAGCCCCGGCCAGTCCGCGGCGGGCAGCACCCCGTGGTAGAACCAGCCCTTCAAGGCTCCCCTGAGTGAGGATCCCTCGTCTGATTCGCCGTCGAACTCGTCATAGCGCCGCGCCATCCGGTAGAGCATGTAGGGGCTCACCCCGTCGGGGGCGTCCTTCGCCGTCACCACCGTGTTGATCATCGCTGCGAGGGCGTGCCCCGTGCAGGAATTACCCTCCTGCTTCAGGACGAGCGTGCCCGGGGGTCGCCGGTCGAGCACGGCGGGCAACGGAGCAAGCCGTGGCCGGTACTCGAGGTCCCTCGCATCGAAGACATCGGGCATGACGTTCGCCCGGAAGGTGGCCCCGTTGAACTCGACCACTCCGGCTGGCAGCGTTTTCAGCACCGCGGGCCTCCATCTCCTCGGGCGGCCTGCCTGCGGGCCACCGCATGACGAAGGAGTATCACCACCTCTGTTACTACCCCGTTACCGGCCGTCCGACCGGAGGCGGTGCCTGCGGGGTCGGTGCACGCGGTGGACCGGGGATGCCAGTCCAGCGGACTCTGCAGCACGGCCTGGACGAGCCCCCTACACGCGGGTGAGCCGCGACTTCACGCGGGTGAGTCGCGACGAAGGTCCCGGAGGTGAGGACGCCGGGGTCCCGGTTCGGTTCTGCGCGGGGATCGGTGGCGGGACCCGCCAGGCGTCAGGAATGGCCCTCGAACTGCTCCTGCTCGGCGAGTGCCGCCTCGAGGCGCTCGACCTTCCCCGTCAGCTCGCCCGTCCACCCCGGCCGGATGTCCGCCTTCAGGACGAGCGATACGCGGCTGCCGTAGCGGCCCACGGCCTCGGTGGCGTTCTTCACCACGGCCATCACCTCGTCCCACTCGCCCTCGATGGTGGTGAACATGGAGTCGGTGGAGTTCGGCAGACCCGATTCGCGGACGACGGCGACAGCGGCGGCCACGGCGTCGTGCACCGACCCGTCGGGGTTCTCGCGGGAGAGGTCGGAGGAACCGGACGGGGCGACGCTGAAGGCTACGAGCATGGTCCCAGTCTGGCACGCGCCCCCGCCGGAGGTCAGCCTCCGGCGACCGCCTTGACGAGTTCGTTCGCGCCGAGGACGAGGAACACGACGGTCGTGATGGCGAGGAACACGTTCGACAGCCACTTGTTCCGCCACTGCTTGGCGAGACGGGTGCTGTTCAGCAGGACGAGCAGCGTGATGGCGAGGAACGGCATGAAGAGGGAGCCGAGGACCCCGTAGAGCAGGATCAGGAAGAAGGGGCGTCCGATGAGCAGCAGCAGCATCGGCGGGACCGTCAGCCACAGCATGTAGGCACGGGCCGGCTTGCTGGTGGCGCCGGGAGCGTCGTCGTCGGAGAGGTCGTCGGCCTTCTTGCGGAAGTTGGCCCAGAAGTCGGCGAACATGAGGCTGACGCCGTGCCAGACGCCCAGCAGCGAGGAGAACGACGACGCCCAGAAACCGATGAGGAAGACCTTCGCCCAGACGACGCCGTAGCGGTCCTCGAGTACCTCGCCCATGTCGAGCAGGCCGCGGTCGCCGGTCTGGAGCGAGATGTTGGCGGTGTAGAGGAGCTCGGCGCCCAGGATGAGCATGCAGACCACGAAGATCCCGGTCACCGTGTAGGCCACGGTGTTGTCCACCCGCATGACGTTCATCCACCTGGGCCGGTTCCACCCTTTCTCCCGCAGCCAGTAGCCGTAGGCGGCAAGGGTGATGGTGCCTCCGACGCCGCCGGCCAGCCCCAGGACGTAGAAGACGGAGCCCGCGGGCAGGGTGGGCACCAGTCCGGTGAGCATCGCCGGGATGTTCGGCAGGGCGAGGACGGCGGAACCGACCACCGAGATGAACATGATGGCGATCATCACCGTCATGATCTTCTCGAAGAGCCCGTACCGGCCGAACCACACCAGGGCCAGGCCGATCAGGCCCGACGCCACCGCGAAGACGTTCAGCGGGACCGCAGGGAAGAGTGCCTGCAGGGGCAACGCGGTGGAGCTCATCGCCGTCGCGCCGTACACGAAGCCCCAAATGACGATGTACGGGCCGAAGTACCAGCTGGTCCAGACGCCGAGGGTCCGCCACCCCTGGAAGATGGTCTTGCCCGTGGCGAGGTACCAGCGGCCGACGCCCTCGACGAGGATGATCTTGAGAACGCAGCCGATCACCGCCGCCCACAGGAGCGCGTACCCGTACTGGCTGCCCGCGATCAGCGTGGCGACGAGGTCGCCCGCGCCGACGCCGGTCGCCGCTGCCAGCAGTCCGGGCCCGACGATCCGCCATTTCGGTTTCTCGAGACCGTCGACGTCCGCCCGTGCACTCTCAGCCACTGCCTGCTCCCTCGAAGTCGGAATGATCCCGTCGGAAGCTTAGCAAGGGCCCTGAGCAGTTCCGGGCCCGGTGCCGGACAGCGCGACGGCCGGACGGCGTCGAGCGTCGACGGCTGCTCCAGGAGCCGGCCCTGACCGGGTTCGCTCCCGACCCGGAACCCCGCCGGACGCCGTAACCTGCGGCTCGCAGGGCCTCGTGCGTCCGCTGTCCGACGGTGGACGCACTAGGTTCTTAAGGGGCGCCGTGCGGGAATGCCGACGGCGCGGGAGGAGGACGCATGCTGGGAGTGCTGGGCGGATTCGCCGTCGTGGGTGCCGTGATCCTCGTCGGCTACATCGCCGCACGGCTGGTCCTCGGCGGGCCCCAGGCCGGTTTCGCCCTGAACCAGGTGGCGTTCTTCGTGACCAACCCGGCCCTGCTCTTCACCGTCCTGGCCGACGCGGATCTCGGATCGGTGTTCTCCGAGTACATGCCGATCGCGCTCGTCTCCTCGCTCGCGATCGCCGTCCTCTACGTCCTGATCAGCAGGTTCCTCTTCCGCCGGCCCGCTGCCGAGACGGCGATCGGCGCCATGGCGAGCTCGTACGTGAACGCGAACAACATCGGCATCCCCATCACCGTCTACGCCCTCGGCGACGCGACGCTGATCGCCCCGGTGCTCCTCGTCCAGCTCCTGGTGCTGGCTCCCCTCTACCTGACGATCCTCGACCTCACCTCGAGCCGGAAGCCCTCGGTGCGCGCGGTGCTGACTCAGCCGTTCCGGAATCCCATGATCATCGCGTCGCTGCTGGGCGTCGCGGTGTCCGCGACCGGCTGGGGGCCGCCCGCTCCCGTCTGGGACTCCCTCGCCCTGATCGGCGGGGCGGCCGTCCCGATGGTGCTGATCTCGTTCGGCATGTCACTGCCCGGCAGCCGACCGCTCCGGCCCAGCCCGGACCGACTGCAGGTCCTCACGGCCACGGCGTTGAAGAGCGCCGTCATGCCGGCCGCCACCTACCTGATCGCCCACTTCCTCTTCGGGCTCGACGGCGAGAGGCTGCTCGGCGCCGTCGTCGTGGCCGCACTGCCCACGGCACAGAACGTGTTCATGTTCGCGAGCCGCTACGACCGCGGCATGACACTGGCCCGCGATTCCGTGCTGCTGTCCTCGGTGCTCGCGATCCCGGCCCTCGTCGTCGTCGCCGCCCTCCTCGCCTGAACGACGGGCTCCGGGGTCGGGTGCGGAGCGGGAACCCGGTACCGGAGCTTGTCCGGCGCACGTCCCGGCCCTACCATTCAAAGGTCGCCGTTCCCCCTCCGGCCGACGGACGGGATGGGCATGGACAGCAGGATCTCACCGGACGAGCCCTTTCCGCCCGACCTCGGCCGGCTCCGGACCGAGGACGTCGAGATCCTGAACAGCAAGGTCCACCGGGAGATCGAGCACGAGTTCGCCGCGGACGGCGAGATCGACGCCGAGACGGCGTCCCGCAAGGACGAGCTCACCGAGGAACTCGACGACCGCGAGGCCGGTCCCCGCCTGACGCTCGTGCCGCACCAGGCCGAGGGGGACGAGGCACCGTCGGGCGACGGGCACACCGGATCGGATACCGCCGCCCGGCAGGAAGGCGGTATCTCCGCCGGCGCCGCCCCCGGCCGGTCCTGGTACGACGCCGAACGGCAGTGACGCCGAAGGAATGCCGCGCGCGCCATCGGCGTTGCGACAGGGGTCAAGGATCATTCTCGTCTTGACTGAAGTAAGCCCTTCGGTTTTCAACGGAGCAGCCGGGGCCCGACCTCCGGATCTCCCATGATTGGTTCCCCTTGTCTGTTTCCTCCCCGCCGGTGAAGACCACCGCGCCGTTCCCCTATGTCGGACTGCTCTCCCTCGCGGGCGCGATCTTCGTGTCCGTGACCAGTGAATTCCTGCCCACGGGCCTGCTGCCCGCCATGGCGCGGGACCTCGATGTCAGCCTCTCCACCGCCGGATTCCTCGTCACGATCTTCGCGGGGACCGTCGTGGTCGCCACCACCCCCCTCGCCGCCATCACCCAGCGGTACTCGCGCAAGTCGCTGATCGTCGTCGTCCTCCTCGTAATCGCCCTCGCGAACGTCCTCGCCGCGGTCGCGCCGACCTACGGTGTCCTGGTCGCGGCGCGCATCCTCGGCGGCCTGGCCCACGGGCTCTTCTGGGCCGTGGTCGCCGCGTACTCCGCGCACCTCGTCCCGGCCCACCAGCTCGGCAAGGCCGTGGCCATCACCGCGGGCGGCGGAACCGCGGCCTTCGTGCTCGGTGTTCCGGTGGGAACGGCGATCGGCAACGCCCTCGGCTGGCGCACCGCCTTCACGATCATCGGGGTGGTCGTCGCCGTCCTGGCCCTCGTGATCGTGAAATTCCTGCCACCGGTGGACCACCACGGCGAGCGCACACCCGGCGAGGAGCGAGTGCCGCTGCGCCGGGACCCCAGTTTCCGCGCGGTGATCCTGCTGTGCACCGTCATCCTGATCCTGCTGACCGGGCAGAACACGTTCTACACGTACATCGCGCCCTGGCTGACCGATGTCTCGTCCTTCGAGCCCGGCTCGGTCGCGCTCGTCCTCTTCCTGTACGGCGGAGCGGGCATCATCGGACTCGTCGGCGCCGGCTACGCCGCCGACCGTTTCCCCCGGAAGGCCTTCGTCGGCGTCGTCCTGGTGGTCATGGCCGCCGTCCTCGCGCTGGCCCTCGCCACCACCAACACCGTGGTGGTGCTGGTGGCCGTGATCGTCTGGGGCGCGGCCTTCGGCGCCATCCCTGCCATGCTGCAGACCCGTATGCTGCGTACGGCATCCTTCCGGACACGCGACCTCGCGGCCGCCCTGCAGACGACGGCGTTCAACGTGGGCATCGGCGGCGGTGCGCTCCTCGGCGGACTCCTGCTCGACGGAGCGGGCCTGGAGGTCCTCCCGTTCGTGCTGATCGCCCTGGTCGCCGTGGGGCTGGGACTCAGCCTCGCGACGGACACCGTGAAGGACCGCAGGGAACGGCACCGCCTGCGCGCCGCCTGAGCCCGTCCTACGGCATCGGACGGCTCCCGTCGATGGGTGCTTCGTCACATCCGGGCGGCTCCGGCAGGGCCTCCTCGGGACTCGCCGCGGGCCGTGGCTCCGCGCCCCGGGGGTGAGCCGCGGCCGATGCCCCGGCCGTCCGCCCGCCGGGCTTCGATCGGCGGAATGACGGCGAAGCAGCGGCACCCGGGGTGGCCGGCCGCGCTCCTCCCCCGGCGCGCACCGCCGACGGCCCGGCCCTCCGCGAGGCGTCTGTGCAAGGACCATTCGGGCCCGCTCCCCACCGGACCCCGCCGCCGCCACCCGCGTACCCTAAGCCGTATGTCTAATTCCACCGAGCCCATCCACGGATCACCGCCCAGTGAGGACACGCCCTTCGAGGCTCCTCCCGGAGAGGCCCCCGCGAAGGCTGCGCTGGACAGGCCGGTCCTCTTCGTCTCGCTCTCGATCGTCATCCTGCTGATGCTCGTGGCCGTGCTCTTCCCCACGGCGTTCTCGGACATCACCACCTCCGTGCTGAACGGACTCGTGGCGAACTTCGGCTGGGCCTTCGTGCTCACGGCCACCGGCTTCGTGGTCTTCGCGCTCTTCCTCGCCTTCAGCAAGTACGGGCGCATCCCCCTCGGCAAGGACGGCGAGAAGCCGGAGTACTCCAGGGCGTCCTGGATCGCGATGATGTTCAGCGCCGGCATGGGCATCGGCCTCATGTTCTACGGCGTCACCGAGCCCATCTCCCACTACCTCACCCCTCCTGTCGACGGCATCGCGCCGGGAACGCCGGAAGCGGCCCGGCAGGCCATGAACTACACCCTGTTCCACTGGGCCATCCACCCGTGGGCCATCTACGCCGTGGTCGGTCTGGCGCTCGCCTACTCGGCCTTCCGCAAGGGCCGGGGAACCGGTTTCAGCGGCGCCTTCACGGCCCTCTTCCGCGGCCGTCCCACGCCCAAGGCCCTGCGCGCCATCGACGTCTTCGCGATCTTCGCGACCCTCTTCGGCTCGGCCACGTCCCTCGGGCTCGGCGTGCTGCAGATCAACGGCGGCCTCACGGAGGTCTTCGGTGTGGGCAGCAGCCTGCCCCTGCAGATCACCCTCATCGCGGTTCTCACCGTCTGCTTCATCATCTCCGCGGTCAGCGGCGTCAGCCGCGGCATCAAGTGGCTCTCGAACGGCAACATGGTCCTGGCGCTGGCGCTGCTGTTCTTCCTGTTCGTCGTCGGCCCCACGGTCTTCATCCTCGAACTCATCCCGGCGTCGGGCGGCAACTACCTCATCGGCCTGCCGCAGATGGCGTCCCGTACCGGCGCTTTCGGCGGCCACGCATGGCTGGCGGCATGGACCATCTTCTACTGGGCGTGGTGGGTGTCCTGGACGCCCTTCGTCGGTTCGTTCCTCGCGAAGATCTCGAGGGGTCGCACCATCCGAGAGTTCATCATCGGCGTCGTCGCCGTCCCCAGCGTCATCAGCGTCCTCTGGTTCGGCGTGTGGGGCGGATCGGCCCTCAACCTGCAGGACAACGGCGTGGACATCGCCGCGGCGAACGCGGAGAGCCAGGAATCGGCGATGTTCGCGCTCCTCGCGGAGTATCCGCTGGCGTCGGTGACGTCCATCCTCGTGGTGGTCCTCGTGGCCGTGTTCTTCATCTCGGGTGCCGACGCCTCCTCGATCGTGCTCGGCTCGCTGTCCTCGTTCGGCGCAGCCGTCCCGCGCAAATGGCTCACCATCCTGTGGGGCGCACTGACCGGAGGAGTGGCCGCCGTCCTGCTGTCCGTGGGCAGCCTCGAGGCCCTGCAGACGCTGACCATCATCGCCGCCGCCCCGTTCCTCCTCGTGATGATCGGGCTCTGCGTGGCGCTCATGATGGACCTGTCGAAGGACCCGCTCGTGACCGGCGCGCGGCGCACCGGATCGCGCGCCGCGCGCAGGGCGGTCCAGCCGAACTCCTGACGCGCCCTCAGGGTGATGTGCCGGGCGGGGAACTCCCGGGGCAGAATGGTGCGATGCGCGCTGTCTGCTTCGACGGGTTCTCCGCCCGTCCCGTCCTCCGGGACGTCCCCGAACCCGCTCCGTCCCCACGCGGCGTCGTCGTCCGCGTCGAGGCGACCGGCCTGTGCCGCAGCGACGTGCACGGCTGGCTCGGGCACGACGCCGGTATCACCCTCCCGCACGTCCCCGGCCACGAACTGGTGGGCACCATCACGGCAGTGGGCGGGGATGTGCGCCGGTTCTCCGTCGGGGACCGCGTGACGACGCCCTTCGTGTGCGCGTGCGGCGCCTGCCCCGAGTGCCTGTCCGGCGACGGCCAGGTGTGCCGCAACCAGACGCAGCCGGGCTTCACGCACTGGGGGTCGTTCGCGGACCTCGTGGCCCTGCACGACGCCGACACCAACCTCATCGCCGTGCCGGCGTCCCTCGACGCAGGGGCGGCAGCCCTGCTCGGCTGCCGGTTCGCGACGTCCTACCGCGGACTCGTGCACCAGGCGCACCTCCAGGCCGGGGAGACGCTCCTCGTGGTGGGCTGCGGCGGCGTGGGACTGAGCGCCGTGATGATCGGCGCGGCACTCGGCGCGCAGGTGATCGCCGTGGACGTCGACGACGCGGCGCTGGCGCGCGCAGCGCGGTTCGGTGCGGCCCGGACGCTCGACTCGAGCGCGCTGTCACGGACGGAGGCCCTCGCGGCCGTCCGCGAGGCCGCACCGTCCTCGGGCATCGACGTGTCCGTGGATGCGCTGGGACGCGAGGAGACCGCCGCCCTGGGGATCCTCTCCCTGCGGCCCCGCGGACGGCATGTGCAGATCGGCCTGTTCCCCTCGGACCCGGTGGTGCCCATGGCCGCGGTCATCGGCGGGGAGCTCTCCGTCCTGGGCAGTCACGGCATGCCGGCCCGGGACTACCCCGGGCTGCTGGACCTCGTGACCACCGGGCGCCTCCGTCCGCAGGACCTCATCGAGCGGACCATCTCCCTCGCGGAGGTGCCGGACGCCCTCGTGGCCATGGCCGGTGACCGCTCGGCGGGCGGGATCACCGTCATCGACACGGGCTCATGATGCCGCGGCGCCGAGATCGAGCACGAAGCGGTAGCGCACGTCGTTGCGGCGCAGCCGGTCCAGCGCCTCGTCGATCCTGCCCACCGGAAGCACCTCGACGTCGGCGGTGATGCCGTGCTCGCCGCAGAAGTCGAGCAGGTCCTGCGTGGCCGCGGTGCCGCCGCTGCCCGCCGATGCAAGGCTCTTCCGCCCGATCAGCAGGGCCATCGGATCGAAGTCCAGGCGCTCGGCGATCCCCAGGACGCACAGCGTGCCGTCCATGGACAGCACACGGAGGTAGGGCGTCAGGTCGTGGGGCGCCGACGCCGTGTCCAGCACGAGGTCGTAGGAGTCGGTCCGCGCAGCCATCGCAGCGGCGTCGGTGGAGAGCACGACGTCATCGGCTCCGAGCGCGTAGGCGGCGTCGGCCTTGGCGGGGGACGTGGTGAAGACGGCGACGTGCGCGCCGAGCGCCTTGGCGAGCTTGACCGCGAGGTGCCCGAGGCCGCCGACGCCCACGACGCCCACGGTGCTGCCCGGGCCCACCTGCCAGCGCCGCAGTGGTTCCCACACCGTGATCCCCGCGCACATGAGCGGGGCGACGGCCGCGGCATCGAGCCCCGGTGGCACGGAATAGGCGAAGTCCTCGCGGACCACGTACTCCCCTGACCACCCGCCCTGCGTCCGGCTGCCGTCGTGCCGGTCGCGACCACCGTAGGTGAGGGTCGGGAAGTCGTGGCAGTAGTTCTCCTGGTGCGCCCGGCAGGCTGCACAGTGACCGCAGGAATCGACGATGTTGCCGACGGCGACGCGGTCACCGACGGCGAAGCGCGTGGCGGCGGAGCCCACGGCCGCCACCCTGCCGGTGAACTCGTGGCCGGGGACGAGCCGGTCCTCACCCTGCGCCGCCGACGCGATCGCGTCGAGGTCGCTGTGGCAGACACCGCAGTAGTCGATCGCCACGCGGATGTCGTCCGGACGCAGGTCCCTCCGCTCGAAGTCCCACGGAGTGACGCCGTCCGACCCCTGGTGCGATGCGAAACCACTGACCTGCCGCATGGGTGCTCCTCCACTTTTCCAACTGCCTGGTTACTTTCGGCCCAGACTACTCCCGTGCGGAAGAAAAAGAAACCAACTGGTTGGAATATGCTGGAGGGATGGGAAACAGCGACGCGACCAAGAAGCGGATCCTCGAAGCGGCCACCGAGGAATTCGCGCACTACGGCATAGCCGGAGCGCGCATCGACCGCATCGCCCGCCTGGCACAGGCCAACAAGGCGCAGCTGTACGCCTACTTCGGCAACAAGGAGCAGCTGTTCAGCGCGGTGCTGAGCGAGCGCCTCCGTGCGATCGTGGACGCCGTCCCCATCGACGGCGAGGACCTGCCCGGCTATGCGGTGCGCCTGTACGACGACTACCTGGCGCATCCCCTCGTCGTGAAGCTCGCCGTCTGGACCCGGCTCGAGCGCGCCCCCTTCGGCGGGCTCGGACCCGAGATCGGCACGCTCGACCAGGCGAAGTTCGCATCGATCGCCGCGGCCCAGGCGAAGGGTCTCGTGGACCCGGGGATCCCACCCGCCGAGCTGTTCTCCCTGGTGATCGCGCTGTCCATGGCGTGGTCGCCGGTGAGCACCACGGTCGCCGCCTCTCCCGACGACGACGAGGAACAGCACGAGCGCCGCCGGCACCTGATCTCGCTCGCCGTCCGACGCCTCATCACGCCCGACGCATAGCGCCCGGGCTTCCGGTTGGAGGTCGCGCGTGGTGATACTGGGTCATGAATGCTCCCTCCCCCGCCGTGGACGCCGTCCTCGGGCAGCCCGACCACCCGCCCGCCCACCGGAAGCGGGGCCGCTTCGAGGAGCTCGTACCCGCCTGGCAGCGGGCGTAGGTGGCCGGCATGGAGACCGCGGCGAATTCCGTCACCCTCCGGTTCCTCGCCTCCCCCACCGACCTCGGACACAGCGGCTCGGTGGACGCCGGCACCGTCCTCGAATGGGTGGACAAAGCCGCCTACGCCGCCGCCGTCGGCTGGGCGAAGACCTACTGCGTCACCGCGTACGTGGGGAACATCCACTTCGCCGACCCGGTGGCGGTCGGCGACCTGGTGGAGGTCGAGGCCACGATCGTGCACACCGGGACGTCCTCGATGCACATCCGCACGGTGGTCTCGTCCGGTTCCGTGTCGGGCGACGACGGCGGGCAGCGCAGCGAGTGCCTCGTGATCTTCGTCGCGGTCGGGCCCGACGGCAAGCCCGTGCCCGTCCCCGCTTTCGAGCCCCGCACGGACGCCGAGCGGCTGGACAGCGACCATGCCGTCGCGCGCATCGAGGTACGGAAGGCGATCGTCGAGGAGATGCGCCGCCAGGAGTACACGGATGCCGGCACCGCGGAACGTACGGTCCTCCGGTTCCTCGCAGCACCCACCGACGTCAACTGGGGCGGGAAGGTCCACGGCGGCACCGTCATGGACTGGATCGACGAGGCCGCCTACGTCTGCTCCACGCGGTACTGCGGACTGGACACGGTGGCCGTCTTCTCCGGCGGTGTGCGGTTCCTCAAGCCCCTGCGGATCGGCGACGTCGTCGAGGTGGAGGCGCGCCTGGTCTACACCGGGCACAAGGGCATGCACGTCGCGGTCCACGTGCGGTCCGGCAGCCCGAGGTCGCGGGAGATGGCGCTCACCACCACCTGCCTCACGGTCATGGTGGCGCGCGACGACGAGGGCACGGCCGTGCCCGTGCCTGTCTGGGTGCCGCGTTCGGACGAGGACCGCCGGCTGCACGAGCACGCCCGGAACCTGCTGCTGATCCGCAGCCGGGCGCCCGGGAGCATCCTGCCCACGCACCTGCGGCAGGATCCGGGCGCCGAGCCCGGTGTCAGCCGATCGTCGCGGACCGCGCCGGGACGCTGAGCGTCTTGCCGTAGGCCGTCACGGAGCGCGTGACGGTCGTGGTGTTCACTGCGACGACGCTGCCGCTGGACAGCCGTACCACGGTGACGCCGGAGTACTTCAGCGGTGCGGCGGTGGCGTAGGCGCCCGATGTGACGGCCTTCGTGAGGGCCGTGACCTGTGTGTCGCCCGCGGTGACCGACGCCGTGGTGACCGTCTCGAAGTTCGCGTCGTCGTCCCAGGCGTTGTCCTGGCAGGTGGACTCTGCCTGCGAGAGGGTCACGGTCATCGGGCGGGCGGCCGCGGTGCGGGTCTGGAGCAGGTGCCCGAGCGTCATGCGGTGGTCGAGCGTCCGCCGGGTCTTCCCTGCCGAGACCACGGCCGCCCTCGTCCCGAAACCGTCGCGCAGGCACGGGGCCGAGCTGCCGATGTCCTTGCCCTGGCCGTACGCGGTCGTGGGCAGTTCGCGCAGCGGCACCGAGTAGTCGTGCTCCACCACCGGCATGCCGGCCGCGGTGATGGCCTGGTACGCCGTGCTCGCCTGCTCGAGGTCGACCAGCGGCAGCGGACGGCCCGTGCCGTTGGCCACCACATGCTCCCGGAGCGCGAAGTCGACGGTGCGCGTGGCGGCCAGTTCCTTGGCGAGGTTCACCTGGTTGCTCCATGCCGGGTAGACGCCGAGGTTCACGGCGACGGGGATGTCGCGGCCCATCGTGCGGGTCAGGGTGGCGTCGAACCGTTTGACCGCGGCGATCAGCGCGCGGCCGTAGGCGTCGTCGTCGGCCCAGGGGCCCCATTGCCCGACATCGACCATGTCCTGGCCGTGGGAGGGGGACATCGAGGCGTCGTCGAGGAAGAAGCCGTCGAACCGGGCGGGAGCGGCATTCGTCGTCCCGCGCTGGGCGTCGGTGTTCAGGATCCTGCGCGCCGTGGCCGCGCAGGCGTCGGCGTAGGTCGGCGACAGGTTCGCCACCGTCAGGTACGGGAAGTCCGGGTAGCCGGCGAAGCCGTCCTCGCTCCGTGCCACCTTCGTGTTGGAGGTGGTGACGGCGAACTGGCGGCCCGCCGCCGTCGCGGTGTCCGCGCACGAGTTCTGGAAGACACCGTTCCAGGACTCGAAGTCCCTCATGGCGCCGATGTTCAGGTAGGCGAGGAAGGTGGTTCCCGGGTTGGCGGCCTTCATGTCGGAGAGGGTGCAATCCCCGGGGGCGTCCGTCGTGGCCATCATGGGATCGACGATCGCCACGGAGACCTTGCCCGTGAGTGCGGCCCCGGGGCAGAGCAGCTGGCCCTGCCGGTAGCCCTGCAGGTACGCGGGCAGCTGCTGCCCGGAACTCGTGGTCAGGCTGCCGGCACTCGCGGGCGTGGCGAGCGAGCAGACGGCGAAGACGGCAGCGAGTGCCGCGGAAACGAAGGTTGCCCCAGCGGCATTCAGTTTCATACCCACATGATGGGCGAGCCGGCGACCGCCGGACAGGCGGAAAGCCCTACTGGACGCAATCCTGAGGAGAACCTGCCGAAAGGACCGCCCCTCAGTGCGCGGGGCTGCCCGTCATCGTGCGGGACGCCGGAAGAGGACCCCTCGGTGCGGCTGGAGCACGACCGAACGTGGCGCGGGTCGGCCCTCGGAGTCGACGAGACCCGCCGGTATCCGCACCTTGCGGCGCCGCCTGCCGTCCCGGTTGAAGTTCACCGCTGCGAAGCCCCCCTCGAACTCACGCCACCAGGCGTGGTTCCTGCCCTGCGGTCCGGTCCGTGGGGCGCCGAGCTGCCAGTCGAGTTCGGGAGCGTGCTGGGTGCGGCTGTAGTCGTCGTGGGCCGTGGCGGAGTAGGCTCCGCGGCCCTCCCCGAAGATCCAGAACGCGGAGAGGCCGTAGGTGAAATTGGGGTGGCGGTCGTCGCCGTCGGTGGGGACCCGGAGGATGGACAGCCCCGGTCCGGCCGCCTGTGGAAGCTGCGCCTCGGCGGTGACCGGATCGAACAGGTGCACGGGACTGTAGCCGAGCCAGACCTCCTCGAAGCCTCCGCCGTACGCGGCATGGGAGGCCCAGCGCCCGGCCTCGCGGCGCGACTCGGCGATGTTCGGCACGAGGATCTTCCCCACCCCGTTCAACGCCGTCCCCGCGGCGCTCACGAGCTCACCCAGCGCGGACCGGATCGCGAGCATGTCCGCAGCGCCCTCGATCGGCAGCTGGAGGCCGTAGTAGTCCTCGAACACGTCGTTGTCCGCCATCACGCCGTCGAACGGTGAATCGCGGAGCTCCTCGACCACGTTGTCCACCCATCGGCGCTGGTACGCGGAGTCCCACACACGCATCTGCCAGTGGCCCGGATACCGCTCCCACTCGATGCGGGAGCCGTCGAGCCGCGTGGCGAACCAGCCGCCGTCCTCCTCCGCCTCGGCGAAGGAGACGCCCGAGGTGTAGACCGGGCCGGGCTCGTAACTGCGCACCGAGGACAGGCACTTGTAGCAGAGCACCGTCATGTCGGGGCGGAGCCGTTTGAGCTCCTCGGCCGCCGTCCTCTCCCACGGCTGGAGGATCGCCACCCTGTAGTGCTCCGCCGCGAACTCGAGTTGCCCGGGCAGGATCGGCTCGCCGTACCGGATCCACGCACCGACCCCGGTCATGAGCCTGCCCTGCTGAGGTCCGCGAGATCCGCCGGCGTCAGGTTGCGCATGTCCGTGATGTCCCCGACGGTCCGGTAGATCTCGTTGTAGGAGGACATGATCTCGTGCATCTGAAAGAACTCCTGGACGCGGATGCGCGCGTTGTCCGCGTACTCGCCGTAGAGCGCGGTGTCGCCGATCACCGTCCGGATGCTGTCCGCCATCTGCTGCACGTCACCGGCGTTCACCAGTTCACCGCAGGCACCGACGGACCGGCCGTCCCCGGTCCGGAGCTGCTCGCCGATGAGCTGCCGCATCCCGCCGACGTCCGTGCCCACCGTGGGGATCCCCGCGGCCATGGCCTCGAGCACCACGATGGGCTGGCCCTCGTTGTAGCTCGGCAGCACGAGGAGGTCGAACTGGTCGAGCATGTCCCGCACGTTGACGGTCCCGTGGACGGTGACGTGGTCCTCGAGGCCGAGGCTCTTGATCTTCGCGAGGCAGGCCTCATAGTACTCGGGCACGTGTTCCGTGGGGCCCAGGACGTCCAGGTGGAGGTTCGGGAAGCCGCCGCGGCGCAGGATGTCCATGCTCGAGAGGAGGTCGAGGAGGCCCTTGATCGGCACCACGCGGGCGATGTAGACGAGCTTCCAGGTGTGGGTGGCTGCATTCTGGACCAGGTGCTGCTGGGCGGCGAGCCGTGCCCGGTACTTCTGCTCGAACTCCTCGATGACCATGGCGTTGGGCACCACGACGGACTTGTCGATGTCGGTCCCGAGACGTGCCGCCTCCGTGATGGCCGTGGGGTAGAGGTAGGTGATGAGGCTGGCACTCGGGTAGCAGAAGTGCCCCATCTCGGTCCACCACGCCATCCATGCGCGCTGCTCCGGGGTGACGTCGAAGGTCCGGTAGTCCTCCGAGGTGATGGACAGCGCCATGTTGCGGTCCAGCAGGGTGTTCACGGTGTCGCGCACGTAGAGGTTGTGTTCCGTCAGCAGGAACGACGTCCCGTGGTCCCGGGCGGCCGCCGCCCCCAGGAGGGAGGCGTAGCCCGTGGTGTGTGCGTGGTAGACGCGCGCCTTCGGCATGGTCTCGCCGAGGATGGCGAAGGCGAGCGAGAGGAAGTTCCGCAGGGTCCAGAACGAGTCGGCGAGGGACAGGTCCAGCTGCGGCATCCGCACGGAGAGCGCCTCCATGAACTCCCTCGTCCCCAGCAGGGCCCACAGCGGATAGGTGCGGGTGCGAGGGTTGAAGCCCTCGTCGATCAGCTGCCAGAGCGGCTCCACCTCGCGCCCCTCGGACAGCGCGTACAGGGCGTCGAACAGGCGGTCCGCGAGCTCCGCGCGCTCAGCCGGCCCCATCCCGAGATCCTTGGAGGACACCGCCATGAAGTCGTGCCGGTGCTCCTGCATGCTCAGGTAGACGGGGCGCACCCAGGCCACGTTGTCCGGCATTCCGTAGAGATCGTCCTGGGGCGAAGCCGAGTCCCACGTGATGTGGATGATGCCGTACGTGAGGTCCGGGTTGTGCGTGACGATGTCGTGGACCACGGCCGAGACACCACCCTTGAGGTAGGGGTAGGTGGACTCCATGACGATCGCCACGTCCACGTCCTCGTAGTGGACCTGCCCTGCAGCCAGGGCCGGAGGGATCACGGCCGGGGACTGCTCGAGTGCTGCGCGACGGGCCTTCGGGGTCTTGAACACGTACATGGCTCTTCCTTGTGGGCTGGGCTGGTGGAGGGAGGCGTGGCGGGGACGGTTACCAGGACGTGGCGTGGCGCCAGAACAGCGTGTACTCGGGCTGGGCCCAGTGCCGCTTGTACAGCACCCAGGCGACGGCGACGAGCGCGAGGTCCGCCACCACGAGCGCACCGTATGCGAGGGCCGCGCCGGCGGAGCTCTGCGTCGCCCCGACCAGCAGGAAGGCTCCCACGCAGAGTGCCAGGTGGATGCCGCCCAGGACCTGCGGAAGGGCCTTCTCGCCGATGTAGTCCAGTTCGTAGCTGAGGAGCGTCAGGATCATGAACGCCCAGGATGCGACTCCGACGGTGACGGCCAGGAGCACGCTCACGGGCTGGATGCCCTCGAGGAGCAGCGAGATGACGAGTGTGAGCACCATGCCGACGGCGCCCGTGCTCAGGATGGCGCGGTCCACCGTGCGGCTCAGCCGCTTGGACCTCAGGGCGAGGACGGTGAGCGGTTCCTCGGCGATGGTCCGGTGGAGGGTCGCGACGGCCTCGTCCACACGTGGAGCGAGGTTCACGAAGTAGTAGTTGTAGGCGATGACGGCGGGCAGCATCGCGAGGAAGACGATCACCACCTGGAAATCCCCGCCCGTGACGAGGAACAGGACGAACTTGTCGGCCCACAGGACGGCGCCGAGCAGGAGTCCGCGGACGAGGTCCGTCGAGAAGTCGCGGGCACCGAGGCGCTGGGTGAGGCTGATGGACGCGAGTCCCCGTCCCATGGCGGCGATCTGCGTGAGCGCTCCGAGCAGCGGCGGCAGCCACCAGACGGTGGGCGCCGCGAAGAGTGCCGCGGCGTAGGCGAGCCAGGCGATGGCCCAGAGTCCGCGCCGGTCGCCGACGTTGGCGAGGATGAGGGACTGGACGAAGAGGAGGTGGAGGGCGCAGAGGGCCGCGTAGGTGGCCAGGGCCGAGAAGGACCAGCGCGTCGCGAGCCAGAGCGGGACGGCGAAGACCACCACGAGCGGCACGGCCTGGACGAACATCGCCGGCCAGGTGGTGCAGAAGCGGCGGGTGATGGCCGCCATGTCGCGTTCCGCCATCAGGTCGCCGATCGCGCGGTAGGCGGGAAGGCAGGCGGCCTGCGCGAGCCACGGGACGGTGATGGAGGAGGCCAGCACCACGAGGGTGAGCTGCACGCCGCCCACCTCGACCGCGGCCATCGCCGGGCTGACGAGCGGGTACACCAGGTTCAGGAGGATGACCGGAGCCAGGTACAGCAGGAGGCCGGCGCCCGGCCGTGCCCCGCTGTCGGCCGCCACCCGGTCGCTGCCGGAGCCGGCGGCGCCGGGTCGCGCGAGCAGGAGCAGGGTGACCATGACCAGCAGGACGCCGGCGGCCAGCAGGGCGTAGGACCAGCCCGCAGGGAGGATGGTGTCGGCCATCGGCACGAGGGCCGTCAGGAGGAGCGCGACGATGATGACCATCGTGCGGCGTCGGGCAAAGGAGTCCTGAAGGAGGGACTGCAGAGAGGTCATGGTTTCCCCTGGGCCGCCCGCCGCGCAGGACGGGATGACGGCCTCGTGTGAGACGTGAGTGAGACAGGTGTGAGACGGATGCGGGGCGCCTGCGTGGAGCAGTCCCGGTCGTACGCCCATCCGGACGGGATGGATGCGTCGTCGCCGGCATCACCAGCGAGCACCGTTGTCAAGCTATCGGCCGGACCGCGACTGCTTCACGAGTACGACCCACGTGACTCCCTACGCAGGCCGTGGCCGTTCGGGCACCCGGCTACGTGGAAAAGGGTCCGAAGTACTCGCAGATCACGACGGAAAACACCTGCTCGCCCGTGATGGCGCGGGGGCTGCGAAGGAACACCTCTACCGGAAGGTGACTTATTTCACTTCCGCACCGGATCGGGCTCGTTCTGGCCGGCTCGGCGTCCGTTCGCGATCCGGTACGACTCGGCGAGCAGCTCCGACAGTTCGCCGGGATCGAGGGGATCGAGGCGGACGAGGACGAGTCCCTCGTACCGTTCGTGGTGCGGATGGAGGAAGAAGATCTCCGGCGCGGTGGCGAGCAGCGCCGGGCGTTCCTCCGTCTTCACCGTCAGCACCGTGTCGTCCCACATGCGGGCGAAGAGGGCGCGGGCGAACCAGGCCGGCCGGCTCCAGCTCAGCCTCTCCGAGGTCCCGGGCAGGGCGAGGCACACGGACCGCACATCGTCTTCGCTGACCATGGACCCACCTTGGCACTGCCGGCCCATGCGGTCCAGAGTCTCGGCGGCGTCAGCCCCGGAAGAGGGCCTCGAGCAGGTCGACGGCGATCACGAGGGCGTCCTCGTCGATGTCGAACCGGCGGTGGTGGTGCGGGGCGGGATTGGACGCGCCGACGAAGATGTAGGTGCCGAGTCCGCCGGACTCCTGCACCTCGCGGATGAGCAGGTGGGCGTCGTCGCTGCCGCCTCCGGAGGCGCCGCTGGGCGTGTAGGCCGGGATGGCGGGAACACCCCGGGCCGCACGCCCGACGTCGTCGAGCAGTGCGTCGTCCGGCAGCGACACCGCTGCCCTGCCGTAGGCCTTCGTGGTCGCGGTCACGCCGTACATGCCGGCCGCGCCCTGCACGGCGGCTTCGGCGCGGCGGTCGAGGTCGTCGAGGACGGCGTTCGACGTCGAGCGGGTCTCGTAGGTGATCGTCGCGAGGGCGGGGATGATGTTGGCGCTCCCGTCCGCGTGGAAGGTGCCGACGTTGACGCGCGTGTCGGCTTCCGCGAAGCGAGGAAGACCGAGGATCGCGAGGGTGGCCTGCGCCGCGGCGGCGAGCGCGTGCCGCCCCTTCTCCGGCGAGGCTGCCGCATGTGCCGCCTCACCCTCGAACGTGGCCCGCCACTTGGTGGTCGCCATCGCGTCCGTGACGCCGCCGACCACCGTCCCCGTGGGCAGATCTCCACCGAGGTGCACGGCGAGCATGCGGTCCACCCCGCGGGTGACGCCGGCGTCGATCATCGGCTGGGCGCCGCGGACGCCCTCCTCGGCGGGCTGGAAGAGGATCCGGACCCGTCCGGGGAAGTTCCCGTCGCGCAGGCGGTCGGCGAGTGCGATCCCGATGGCGGCATGGCCGTCGTGGCCGCACGCGTGCATGAAGGGGGTCGTGGAGCGGTAGCCGCCGGCGACGGGCGCGTGGTCGGCGGCCGTCTCCTCGTCCACCGGCAGGGCATCGATGTCCACCCGCAGACCCCAGGTGGGGCCGTCGCGGTTCCCCTCGAGCTCCGCGATGATCGCCGTGCCATGTTCCTGGAGTACGCGACGTCGGCGGCCGGAGCCCCGGCAGCGACCGCGCGCCGTCCCCACTCGTCCTTCTCGGTCGGGGTGGGTGGCACGGCGATGCGCCCGACGTCGATCGCCCCGGCCCCCGTGGTGGCCGGCACGCCCCTCGCCGCGAGCTCCGCCAGGATCACGGACGCCGTCCGGTACTCGAGGAAACCGGGCTCGGCGTGGGCATGGAACCGGCGGCGGAGCGCTGTGATCTTCTCGGGCTGCATGGTCCGACCCTACGCACTGTCCGCGGCGTCGACGACCCGGCACCGGGCCCGACGGTCACTGCGGCATCACGACGCGCACACGGTTCGGACACGATCGCCCGTCCCCGGCCACGGTTCGGTTGCACCCCTGTTCCGGTACGGGCGCCGGGCTCAGGATAGAGCGATCCACCCACCTACGAAGGAGTAATCATGGGTCGCTCAGCAACTCCGGCACTACTGTCCGCAGGGGCGCTGTGCCTCGCGTTCGTCCTCTCCTCCTGCGGCACCCCCGAGGCCGGCTCCGACGCCGCAGCCCCGGACACCCAGGAGGCGCAGCCGGCGTCCGACACCGGGTCCCCCGATCCCACACCGTCCGCCGAACCGTCCGCCGAACCGTCCGCCTCCCCCTCCGTCGAACCGACCGAGCCCGCCCTCGACGGGGACTGGACCACGTACACGACGACGGACGGGAGCCTGTCCTTCGACCACCCGGCGGACTGGACCGTTGCCGCCGTTCCGGAAGCCCCGCCCGAGGGCGTGGCGGTCGTCGTCGGCGATGCCGGCGGGCGGCATCTCGCGACCCTGCAGACGAACCTCCTCACGGGTGCCGTGTGCCCGGCGGAACTGCCCTACGCGCTGCTCGATGCGGAGGTGCTCCCTGCCCTCGACGCGGGCTCGGGGGCGCCGCGGTTCGTGTTCGAGGGGCGCACCGATCCCGCCGTTCCCGACCCGATGGCCGCCTCCGTGCTGGCCTACGGCATCACAGCAGCGCCGGAGCCGACCGGTCCGACGGCGTGCCCGATCTCGCACTTCTTCACGTGGCCTCCGTCGGGAGCAGCGTTCGGCGGTGTCTACGACCCCTTCGAGGTGCACCCCGGGCAGCCCCAGCACGTCGACACCCCGCACGCCTACATGGAGACGGAGGAGTACCAGGACATCCGGGCCATGATCACATCGCTGCGCCCTGCCGGGTAGCCAGGCCACCCCGGGCGATGACCGCCGAACGCCGCACGCCGGGGTCGGGCAGGAGGAACGCGGAGATGGCCGCCGCGATCTTCCCGCCGCCCTGGACGGAGGGCTCGATCGGGTTGGCGTAGTCGCCGTCGTCGTCGCACACCAGCCGGAGGTCCACGACGGACACACCCCGGGCGAAGGCCGACCTCGTGATGCAGTCGTTGAAGAACGCCAGGGCGGTGCGGATCACCGCGTGGCCGGGTTCGGAGGACGGCGTGTCGTAGATCGTGCACACGGCCAGGGGCAGGCCCACCGATGCGACGGCGTCGATCATCGCCTCGTAGTCCCGTGCGAAGTCATCCTGCGCCCCGGAGAAGGCGAGCAGCGCATCGGCGACACCGCGCACGGGCCGCTGCAGCAGATGCTGGTAGCCGAGGGCGTCGTTGCCACCCACGCTGACCACCAGATGGGTGGCGTCCGGCGGTAGCGAACGCAGCTGGCGCGGGACGCCGGAGGTGACTTCGCCGTCGACCGCCAGCAGGGTGGCCCTCCAGTCCTCCGGCAGGACGGCCCGCACCTGCTCGACGACGTCGGGGCCACCATCGACGTACCGCCCGTTGTCGAAGATCGAATCCCCGAGCAGCACCACGTGTGCCATGCGGCCTCCTGATAGATCGGTTGCTTCATCGTCGCCCTCGGGCCTCCGGTGCCACCACTGCGCGCGTCGGTGGCATCGAAGGGCAAGATGGAGTAGGCAGGTTCGTCAGGAAGGCAGGGCAGGCATGGGATCGACGGTCGTCGTCACCGGACCGCAGGACCTCGTGCCGCTCCTGCCCCGCCGGCAGGACGGCGGGCGCGTGCTGCTGGGGATCGCCGGCCCGCCCGGAGCGGGCAAATCGACGGTCGCGACGGCGCTCGCGGCCCTCGATCCGGCACGCTCGGCACAGGTGCCCATGGACGGGTTCCATCTCGCCGATCAGGAACTGTCGCGCCTCGGGCTGCTGGACCGGAAAGGTGCTCCGGAGACCTTCGACGCCCACGGCTACGCGGCGCTGCTGGCGAGGCTGCGTGCCCACCCGGGTCATGCGGTCTACGCACCGTCCTTCGAACGCGATCTCGAGCAGCCACTGGCCAACGCCCTGCCCGTCGCACCCTCCGCGTCGCTCGTGATCACGGAGGGCAACTACCTGCTGCTCGACGAGCCCGGCTGGCGCGAGGCACGGGACCTCCTGGACGCGGTCTGGTTCGTCGGCGTCGATCCGGACGTCCGCCGTCGCCGGCTCGTCGAACGCCACGTCCGGTTCGGCAAATCACCCCGTGCCGCCGAGGAGTGGGTGCGGCACGTGGACGAGCCGAACGCGGTCCTCGTCGACGCCTCCGGACCGCGTGCGGACCGGGTCCTCGACTGCTCGGACTGGCGGCGCCCCTAGTCCGCCCCTCGTCCGCCCCTCGTCCGCCCCTAGTCCGCCCCTAGTCCGCCAGGAACCAGTCGCGCGCCGGGTTCTCCACGTCCGGAGGGGTGCGGTGCACGCCCTGCTGCGCCACCCAGTCGACGCCGTTGGCGAGCACCCGCTGGATCTGCGGATGGTGGTAGACGGGGTACTCCTGGTCGCCGGGGCTGAAATAGAAGATCCGGCCCTTGCCCCGCGAGAACGTGACGCCCGAGCGGAACACCTCACCGCCCTCGAAGGAGCTGATGAAGATCAGGTCGTCGGGTTCGGGGATGTCGAAGAGCTCGCCGTACATCTCCTGCTCCGGGATGACGATGGGGCTGTCGACGCCCGCGGCGATGGGATGCGATGGCTTGACCGTCCACACCAGCTCGCGTTCGCCGTCGTTGCGCCACTTGAGCGAGCAGGTGGTGCCGAGCAGGCGCGTGAGGATCTTCGAGAAGTGTCCCGAGTGCAGCACCACCAGTCCCATGCCGCCCAGCACGTGGTGGTGCACCCGCTCGACGACGTCGTCGGACACGTCGCCGTGGGCGATGTGCCCCCACCACAGCAGCACGTCGGTGCCCGCGAGGCGCTCCTCGGTGAGGCCGTGGTCGGGCTCGGCGAGGGTCGCCGTCGTGATGTCCGAACCCGGGAAGTAGCGGGCGAGGGAGTCTGCAATCGCTCCGTGGATGCCCCGGGGATACATCTCGCCGATGGTCGCGGGTTCGTTCCGAGCCTCGTGGACGCCCTCGTTCCAGACGACGATCGTGGGTTTGCCGTCGAAGGTCACGTCGGGCGCCATATCGGGCGCCATACCGTTCGCCGTGTCGTTCGCCATCAGAGCTGAACCTCCCGGTGCTGGGTTGCGGAGACGTAGCAGGCGTCGATGACCCGGGCGCGGCTGAGGGCCAGGGAGCCGTCGTGCCGGCCCCACTCGGACTCGCCCGCGCGGATTGCGGCGAGGAAATCGTCGATCACGCCCTGGTGGCCCAGCGACGGTCCGACGTCGGGCTCGTAGTCGCCGCGCTCGGAATAGACGTGGAGGGACTCGACGGCGTCCTCCGGTCCCCCGACCCGGCTCAGCTCGGCGCCTCCGTCGGTCCCGTAGAGCCGGAAGTCCAGGAGGTCGTCCGCGTGGCGGTAGGCCGCCCAGCCGGCCTCGACGAGGAGCGTCGCACCGCCGTCGAGCCGGAGGAAGGCCGAGGCGAAGTCCTCCACCTCGAAGGCCGATCCCGCTCCCTGCGCGCCGTAGGCCCCGCCGCCCCGGCCCTGCGGCCCGAGCTCCGAGTAGGTCGAGGCCGAGACGGAGAGGACCGCCGGTTCGCCCAGCAGGTGCAGTGCGTAGTCGAGCACATGGACGCCGATGTCCGCGAGCGGCCCCCCGCCCGCCATCTCCCGGTTGGTGAACCAGCTGCCGAGCGAGGGGATGCCGGAGCGGCGCAGCCACGACGCATTGGCGTAGTAGGGCCGGCCGAGCTCGCCGTCGTCGATGATGCGCTTGAGCGCCGTGATGTCACCGCGGCGGCGGTGGTTGAAGGCGACGTCGAGCACGCGCCCGGCCTTCCGCGCGGCGTCGACCATCAGCTGGCCCTCGTCGCCGTTGCGGGCGATCGGCTTCTCGCTCAGGACGTGGAGTCCGCGGTCCAGGGCGGCGACGGTGATCGGCGCGTGGAGGAACGTGGGCACGGCGACGCTCACGGCGTCGAGCCCGTCGAGGGCGAGCAGGTCCTCCCACCGGGCGACGGCGTGCGGGATCCCGTACTCGTCCGCCAGTTCGGCGAGGAGATCCGGCTCCATGCCGGCCAGGCCGAGGATCTCGACGTCCTCGCTGTTCGCGTAGGCCCGGAGGTGCTGGCGTCCGGCCCAGCCGATGCCCACCACGCCGACCCTCAGGCGGGGCCGGCCGGTCGTCGTGGGCGCGTCGCCCGCCTTCTCGTGGCTCGCGTGCTCGTCCAAGGATGCGATCCTTCGCTGTCGGGTCCGGCGGCTGCGGTACGAGCCCCTCCAGCAGTCCTACCGCCTCGCCGAGGCTCCTGTCCACGTGCTTCCGGATCCGGTCCGCCAGGAGCACGAAGGCTGCAGTGGGGTAACCCGGCGCAGCGCGCCCGGGAAGTCTTTGCCCATCCGCCTCGTTACCGCCTGTAGACGCACCGAAAAGGTGCACGAACAGGAGGACACATGACCATCGTCATCACCGGAGCCACGGGACACCTGGGCCGCCGAGTCGTCGAGCAGCTGCTGGCACGCGGGGTGGACCCGTCCACCGTCGTCGCGGGCGGCCGCAACGAGGCAGCCCTGGCCGAGCTCGCCACGCACGGCGTCCGCACGGCGCGCGTGGACTACGCCGACCCGTCGACGCTCGACGCCGCCTTCGCGGGCGCGGAGAAGATCCTCCTCATCTCCGGCAACGAGGTGGGCCGGCGCTCCGTGCAGCACAAGGCCGTGATCGACGCCGCCCGCAAGGTAAATGCCGAACTGGTCTACACGAGCGCACCGAAGGCCTCGACGTCGGACCTCGTCCTGGCGCCCGAACACAAGGCCACCGAGGGGCTGCTCGAAGGCTCCGGGCTGACCTACACCGTGCTGCGCAACAACTGGTACACCGAGAACTACGACGACACGATCCGCCAGGCCGCCTCGACCGGGACCATCCTCACGAGCGCCGGGAGCGGCAGGATCGCCAGCGCGACGCGGGGGGACTACGCGGAGGCGGCCGCCGTCGTGCTGCTGTCCGATCAGTACACCGGTGAGATCCTCGAACTCGGCGGTGACGAGCCCTGGAACGCCGACGAACTCGCCGCCACCGTCTCGGAGCTCGCCGGCACTCCCGTCACCGTGAACAACGTGTCCACCGACGAGCACGTCGCCGCCCTCACGGGCCTGGGGGTCGACGAGGGCTCGGCCGGCTTCGCCGCGGCACTCGACGCGAACATCGCCGCCGGGCTGCTCGCCGAGAGCGACGGCACCCTGTCGCGCATCATCGGCCGCCCGACCACGCCGCTGAAGCAGTACGTCGGGGAGCTGCTGAGCGCGTAGCGCGTCGACCGCCGCCGCCGCGGCGTCGTGCCGGACTGTCGCTGCGGCGTCGTGCCGGACTGTCGCCGCGGCGTCGTGCACGGGTTTTGAGAACGAAGTGCGTGTCGCGGGGCGACACGCCGCCGGATCCACTCATCGCGGTCCGAACGCCGTGCACGACGCCGCGCAGTAACGTCTCCGCCCGAGCAGGAAGGAAGGTTCCGTGCCCGACCAGGACCTCTCCGTAGGACAACTGGCTGCGCGCAGCGGCATGAGCGTCTCCGCTCTGCACTTCTACGAACGCCAGGGCCTCATCCACAGCCGCCGGACCTCGGGCAACCAGCGCCGGTATGACCGCTCCGTCCTCCGCCGGGTCGCCGTCATCGCGGCAGCCCACCGTGCCGGGATCCCGCTCTCCACCGTGGCCACGGCGTTCGCGGAACTGCCCAGGGACGGGGTGCCGGACCAGGCGGACTGGCAGCGGCTATCCGCCGCATGGCAGCAGGAGATCGACAAGCGCATCGCCCAGCTCGAGCACCTCCGGGACAGGCTCGGAGGCTGCATCGGCTGCGGTTGCCTCTCGCTCGCGACCTGCGGATTCGTCAATCCGGACGACGCGGCCGGCTCGAAGGGCATCCGCTCGACCCTCCTCGACCCCTGAACCGCGGATTTGACCTCAACCATTGTTGAGGTCCTAGCGTGAAAGGCATGACAGCCCCCACCGGTCACGCCCACCCCACCGCCGAGCTCTTCAAGGACGCGTTCCGGGCCCACCCTGCGGGCATCGCCGTCCTCACCGCGCAGGGCCCCGAGGGCCCGGTCGGCCTGACGGCATCCTCGGTGTCGTCCGTCTCGGCGGAACCGCCCGTGCTCGCCTTCTCGGTCTCGACGGCGTCGTCGTCGGCCGCAGCCCTGGTCCAGGCGGACACCCTCGTGGTGCACCTGCTCGGCGCCGACCAACTCGGTATCGCCCGCCTCTTCGCGGCCCGGGGCGCCGACCGCTTCGGCGGAGCCGTGGACTGGCATCCCCTCCCCTCGGGCGAGCCGCTCCTGACCGACGCGCCGTGGGCCCTGCGCTGCCGCATCCTGCATCGGCTACCGGTGGGCGGCTCCATGATCCTGGCCGCCGAGGTCCTGTCCATCGAACAGGGCGCGGACGACGACATCGCGCCGCTCGTCTACCACAACCGGTCCTACCATCGCCTGGACGACCGGTCGCTGCTGGGCTGAGGCCACGACCGGCAGCGACCGCAGATGCGGTCGGCTCAGGGCACCAGCACCAGGCGGATCGGGTTCCCCTCCTTGCGCTCGAGGCGCGCAACGGCGGCTGCGGCATCACGCAGCGGAAGGGTGTCACTGATGGACCGGGCGAAGTCGAGGCGCCCGAGCTCGGTGAGCGCCACGAGCTGCGGTACGTGGTGGGCCTCCGACCCGTAGTGGCCGCGGACCTGCTTGCGCGTGTAGGAGAAGGCGGTGCTGTCGGAGACGGTGATCGGGTTGCCGCTCAGTCCCACCAGCACGAGCCGGCCCTGCAGTCCCAGGCTGGCGAGGGCCTGGGCGCGCACGGCGTCCACGCCTGCGAAGTCGAAGGCGACGTCGAGACCGCGCCCGGCGGTCGCGGCGGCCATGGCCGCCGAGAAGTCGTCGGCGCGCGGATCGAGCGCCACATCGGCGCCGAAGGCGAGCGCCCGCTCGCGTGCCTCGGGCAGCGGGTCGACGGCGATGATCGGGGCGGCACCCACCATGCGCAGCAACTGCACGCCGTGGGCACCGAGCCCGCCGACACCCCACACCCCCACGGCCTCCGCGGCACGGACCTTGCCGGTGGACACGATCGAGGCCCAGGGCGTCGAGACGGCATCGGGGATGATCGAGGCCTGCTCGTAGGAGAAGTCCGCGCTCAACGGCACCAGCACTCCGGCGGGCACCACCACGTATTCGGCCCAGCCGCCGTCGTAGTCGACGCCCATGGTGAGGGTGACGCCCTTGTACTCGTACCCCGCCTGCAGCACCACGCGGTCACCCTCGGCCCAGCCCTCGACCCCGTCGCCCGGCAGGTCGACGCTGCCGGCGACCTCGTGCCCCAGGGTGACCTCGTCGCCCCGCAGGTGCAGCGGTTTGAGCAGTCCCTCGATGAGGTGGACGTCGGACAGGCACACGCCGGCGGCCTGCACCCGGACCCGGACGAACCCCGGCCCGGGGACGGGTACCGGCACCTCCCTGACCTCGAAGGTCCCGGTGCTGACGTTGAGCCTTCCGGCGAGCATGGTCTCGTTCATGGGTCCTCCGTGATGGGTGATGGGGCGCTTTCATGCTAGCCAGCGTGGGCGAGGGGCCCCGGGGTGGAGGAACGCCTTGACCCGCCGCTGTGCGCCATGTCTCTCCACCGATCGTCAGTTACTTAGGCAACCTAAGAGTAGAATGGAGTGCTGTCGAGGAAAGGACACAGACCGTGCGCGAAGCCCTGCAGAGGCTCGGATCCTTCGCCGCCGTGGGAACGGTGGCCTTCCTCGTCGACATCTCGGTGTTCAACATCCTCGCCCTCGGCTTCGGCGTCGGGCCCATCACCTCCAAGGTCGTCTCGGTGGCGCTGGCCACCGGCGTCTCGTGGCTCGGGAGCCACTACGTGACCTTCCGCGCGTTCGCGGGACGGCCGAAGCGCGAGGAGGCGATCCTCTTCGCCCTCACCAACCTCGTCGGGCTCGGCATCGCCGCCGCCTGCCTCGTCGTATCCCACTACCTCCTCGGGCTGACGAGCCCCCTGGCGAACAACATCTCGGCGAACGTCGTCGGGGTCCTCCTCGGCAACGTCTTCCGCTACGTGGCCTACCGGTTCTTCGTCTTCCGCCCCGCGCTGCCGGCCGCGACCGCGACGCTCTGCGCCGCGGGTTCCTGAACGATCCCGTCGAACCCTGGCAAGCGATGAACGGAACGCCGACCGGGATGGGCACGACTCGCGCCCCGGCGTAGGGTAGAAACTGACAGTCAGCATGCTTCGGAAGGCCCCTGCCCTTCCCGCCGTCGTTCCCCCACCTCCTGAAAGACTCCGCCATCCGCGCCCCCACCGCACTCACAGCCCTGGCCCTCGGCGGCGGACTCCTGCTCGCCGCGGCCGGACCGGCTCCCGCGCAGTCCGCGATGCCGATGACCCTGTTCGCAGCGCAGGTGGACCCGCTGGTCCCGGCCACTCCGGGTCCGGAGGAGGCCATCGCACCGCCGACGGTCGTACCCGGACAACCGGTGGTGACGGACCCGGCTCCGCCGCCGGCCGATCCGGGCACACTCCCCGGAACGGAACCCGCGGGGGAGCCCACGCCGACGGTCGATCCTCCGGCCGCAGAACCCGCGCCGTCCGAGTCTCCCGTCGCCCCGCCCGAGCCGGAGCCGACGGTGGCGAGCACCGAGCCCGAGCCGGGTGCGACCCCTGCTTCGCCGTCCCCGCGCGCGTCGGCGTCGGGCAGCAGTACGGCACCGCCGGAATCGTCCACGGAGTCGTCGCCCGCACCGGTCGTGGTCCCCGGCGACAACGCCGGCGGAGTCGGCGGGATGGAAGCGCCCGCACTGTCGCCGACACGGATCGATCCGGTCACCGGCCCGGTCGTGACGGGACCGGACGTCTCCTCGGGCCAGCCGCAGACCGAGGACGCGGTGGCCGAAGCCGAGGCCCGGACCGGGGACGCACTGTCTGCACGTTATGTGGCAGCAGGCATCCTGAGCCTGGTGGCGGTCGCCCTGGCCCTGGGGATCGCCGTCGTCTCGCAGCCGCGCCGGAAGCGGCACACGCACTAGGAACACGCAGAAGGAGCCGGGAGGATCTCCCGGCTCCTTCTGTGTGCGGCTCGCGGGGCTAGCGGACCTGGAGGGTCAGCATGCCCGTCGAGTTGGACTGGACGACCTCGATCTTCGTCCCGGTGCCGGCGACGACGACGGAGCCCTGCGGGTTCGCGGCGTCGTAGTAGGCGTTGGGGTTGGTGTCATCGAAGACAGCGACGCCCGGCTGCGAGGGCGCCGTGAGCGTGGTCATGCCCGCCGCCGTCTCGCGGTGCAGGTTCAGCGCATCCGTCGCCTGCTTGCCGAAGGTGGCATCGAAGCTCTGGATGCGGTTGCGCACGACGGTGCCGTCCGACCAGGTGAGCGCCTTGGGGTGGGCGTCGACCGGCAGGGCCAGGCCGGCGCCCGGGTGCTGGCGCGTGTTGTTGTTGGTCTGCGCGGTGTTCCAGTAGGTCACGCTCAGGCCGTCCTGGTACGCGTAGTGCTCCACGGTGTCCGGCGCGGTGACGCCCCAGCCGAAGTTGTACGGGCCGGTGGCGAGCGTCGCGTCGTAGCCCGCGTACACGCGGTTCTCGGCGATGTAGAAGCGGTTCTTGCCGGCCGCGTCCTTGGGCAGGTTCACGACGACGGCCTGCGGGGCCTTCGTGGCGTGGAACGAGGGGCCGATCTTGTGGGTGGACTTCACGCCCGCCGTGGCGACGTCGTAGTCCAGCCAGCCGAGCTGCAGCTTCTCCCAGGCACCCATGTGGTTCGGGGTGGTGCCGATGGAGCCGTCCCCGTGGCCGAGCCACGAACCGGAGCTCATGAGCGTCCAGAAGCCGGTGCCGTTCTCGCCGCCGCTCGTGTCGTACAGGTCGGGCAGGCCGAGGTCGTGACCGTACTCGTGCGCGAAGACGCCGAGGCCGCCGTTTTCGGGCTCCGTGGTGTAGTCGCGGATCCAGATGTCGGAATCGCCGATCTTGATGCCGCCGAAGGGGTTGGCCGCGGGGCCGGAGGTGCCGCGGCCCGCCTGGCCGACGGCCCAGCGGTGGGACCAGATGGCGGACGACGCCGCGCCTGCCTCCTCGCCCTCGCCCGCGTGGATGGCCTGGAAGTGGTCGATGTAGCCGTCGGCCTCGTCGAAGTCGCCGTCCTTGTCGAAGTCGTAGCGGTCCCACTGGTCGAACGTCGCGAGGTAGGCGTCGATTTCGGCTGCGGTCTTGCCGGCCGCGACCTGCGAGTCGTACCAGGCGTTCGCGGTGTCCTGCACGAAGCGGGTCATGTCCGCCTGGCTCTCGGTCTCGCCGTAGCTCGCCGAGTTGTAGGGCACGGTCACCCAGTCGCTGACGTCGCCGTCGACCGTGTACCGGCCGCTGGACATCTCCTCGTAGACGCCCTTCAGCGACTCGCCCTCCTCGCTGAAGAACATGTCGAGGTAGTGCTCGCGGTCGAAGGTGTCGGACCAGTAGGTGGAGTTGTCCACCGCCCGGTTCGGCTCCTTGATGGCGTTGTGCGTCGGGCCTGCCGTCGAGGTCGGGAAGCGCGGGTCGATCTTGTCGCCGAAATCGACGAGGAAGGACAGGATCTGGTCGCTGTCCTGCAGGCCGTACTGTGCCCACTGGCCGGGAGCGACCTTGACGGCCTTCGAGCCGCCGCGGTCCTCGACCTTGGCCTCTCCGGAGAGGACCTTCGCCAGGCCCTGCTGGTTGAGGTCGCGGCGCTCCTCCGCTGCAGGGTCGGAACGGTCGTCGAGCTTCGCGGCCGCGCCGTCGGCGCTGGGCGAGGAGGTGAAGGACGACGTCGCGGTCGGTGCGTCCGCCGCGGTGCCGGTGGTGGCCTGTGCGCTCACGGGAGCGAGCACGACGGCGCTGGTCACGGCGAGCGCCATCGCGCACCGCAGCCCCCGGGTACGAGGTGTGAGATTCAAGGGTTCTCCTTAGTGAAATATCCCAGCTGATGCAGAACACCCTCAGGTTAGGTGCCCGAGGTTACGAACATGTTGCCTAGGTCACATGTTCTGGCAGGGACGCTAGCACCGCCCGGGGACACTTCGGAGGTCGGTTGCGTTCTATGAACCATCTCTCTGGTGTGCTCTGGCGTACCGGGACGGCACGCCCTATAGTGCAGGGCCGGGCGGACCGTGAGCGCGCACCCGCGGACGAGCCCGGGCACCCGCAGCGCCCCCGCCCTCAGACGAAATCCGCGAGTACCCCCGCCGCCGCGCCGAGGACCTCGGAGCGGGTCGTCGCGTGCACGGAGAGGCGGATGCGGTCCGGCCCGTGCAGCGTCACCGAGATGTCGGCGGCGGCGAGCGCCGCGTGCGCTTCGGCCGCCCGCCCCGGAAGGCCCGCGACCACGATCCCCGCCCGGTCCTCCCGCTCCCGGGGCGAGAGGACCGGCACCCCTGCGGCGTCGAGCTGGTCGATCAGGGCACCCGCGTGCGTCGCGATGATGCCCTCGATGGCCGGCACGCCCACCGGCTCGATCAGTTCGAGGGCCTCCGCGAACGCCCCGGTCGCGTACGGGGACAGGTTCGAGATGGAGAAGCGCCCGGCCCCCGGCAGCGGCGCGTGCTCCTCGCCGTCGTACCGTCGAGCGTGGGCGACCCCCGTCCAGCCGGTGAGCAGGGGCTCGATGCGCTCGAGGCCCTGTGGCGACATCGCGATCCCGGCCACGCCCCAGCCGGCCCGCACCCACTTCTGCGCGCCGGCGATCAGCACGTCGGCGAGTGTCCATTCCAGATCGGCGATACCGAACCCCTGGATGCCGTCGACCACGAGGAGGCGGTCGGGGCCGATCGCGTCGCGGATCCCGGCGAGATCGGCCCGGTAGCCGGTGCGGAAGTCGACGGCGCTGACGCTCACGGCAACGGTGTCGCCCGTCAGCCGGTGGGCGACGACGTCGGGGGTCACCCGGGTGCCGGGCTCCCCCATCAGGTCGACGCGTGCACGGCCCGCTGCCCAGGTGCGCAGCCAGGGATAGGTGTTGGACGGGAACTCACCGGCGCCGACGAGCACCGTGCCGGAGGCCAGGCCGAAGGCCACCTGGAACAGGCCGAGCGAGGTACTGCCGGTCAGCCCCACCTGTTCTAGCGGGAATCCGCTGAGCCGTGAGAAGGCTTCCCGCGCCCGCTTGTCCTCGCCCTCGAGCGTGCTGCTCGCGCCGACGGCTGCCTCTCCGGCCGTCTGCACGAGGTGCGCCACGTGGTCGCGGACGGCGGTCGACGGCGGGCCGAAGCTCGCGAAGTTCAGATACCCGGGAGCCTCCGAGAAGGTGCCCTGATAGGCGGCGAAGAGTGCGGCGTCGTCCTGCGTGGCTCCCATGCAGTCCACCCTACGGTCCGGGACGACCGGAAGACCCGCGTCAGCGCCGCTTCTTCCTTCCCTTCAGGAGCGCGTTCGTGCTGTTCGTCGCGATCCTCGTCGACGCGTCGGCATCCGCACCGGCGGTGGTTCCACGGTTGGAGGAACCGAGCCCCCGGCCCCTGCCGACCGACGCAGCCCCGTCCGCGCTGCTGGCGATGCGCTCCTTGCGCACCTCCTCCCGCACGGTGGTCCTGCCGGCCACTTCGACCGTCTTCATGCTCACGCGCTCGACGGGCACCGTCTCCTTGCTCAGGACGGCGAGTTCCTCGTGTGCCACGAGTTCCACGGACTGCTCCTGGAACGGTACGCCCTCGGCCTCCAGGCGCACGGGCGACGAGATGGGTTCCACCTCGATCCGGATCTCCTCCCGCTTCAGCGGGACGGTCATCGTGGCCTCCTCGGTCACGACGTACTTCCGGAGACGCACGCGTGCGGCCTCGTACTGCTCGGTCCCGACGCGCAGTCGTTCCTCCGAGCGGACCACCCAGGGGGTGCCGCCCTCGTCACGCGTGTGCGTCCCACCCTGCGTCCGCGCGGTCGTGGGCGCCGGTGTCGCGTCGGACGTTCCTGCCGTGTGCATCGCGCGTGCTGCGGTCTCCCCCGTCGCCGCGTCCGGGGCAGCGGCCGACGGCGTCGTCGTGCGCGCAGCGGCGGGTTCGATCGCCGGCTCGGCGGCGGCATGTTCAGTTGCCGGCCCGGCGACGGCGGATTCGGTTACCGGCGTCGTCGTACGCACGGCAGCGTGTTCGGTTACCGGCTCAGCGGCGGCGAACCGAGGGACCGGAGCCGCTCCGCGCAGCCCGTAGTGCCGGTACAGCGCAGCCTCGTCCTCGGGGCTGAGGTGGCCGTCGCGGTCGACGGACGGCGCGTGCCTGATGAGGTCGCGCGGGTAGGCCACCACGAGGTCGCGCCCGTGCACGGATGCACCCTCGAGGGGCACGAATGACTCCCGGGTCCCGAAGAGGCCCGTGTGGACGGTCACCCATGACGGCCGGTCATCGGCATCGTCGAGGTACACCACGCCCACCGTGCCCACCTTGTCCCCCTCGCCGGTGACCACCGTGCTGCGGTGTCTGAGCAGCGGGTCGAGGTCGTTCATCGTGAGCATGCGGAGTCCTGTCGTCGGTATCGGCCGCGAGGAGCGGGTGAACCTCAGGGTAGGAGCGGCGCCCACGTTATAGCAAGCATGCTTACTAATCGGCGTGGCGGCGGACATCCCCTCCGGGGGACGGGCAAGGGCGTCGCTGGAGCGGAGCAGCGCATCAGCTCGACTCCCGGACAGCGCCATTGTCGCGGGATCCGGCACGGCCTAGGCCGCTGCCAGCTCCACCAGCAGCTCGTCCGACGCCGCCTGCCCCTCGAGGTCGAACGCGCCACCGGCGACGAGCAGCTCGGCGGCGCCCGTCCGCGCCTGCAGGTCGATGAGCTGCCGCGACACCTCGCCGGGCGTCCCGTACACGGCGGTCGCGAGCGATTCGGCGACGTACCCCTCCTCCCGCGCGGAGAGGGGCTCGTCGCCGGCGGCCTCGAGCGGCGGGAAGTAGCCCCGGGTCCGCGAGACGGCGAGCGCACGGGCCTCGGGCAGGAGCAACTGCCGCGCCTGCGCCGTCGTGGCCGCCACCGCGACGTTGACGGACACCGTCACGTGGGGTTCCTCCCACCACGGTGACGGGCGGAAGGCGGTCCGGTACCGCTCGAGCGCCGAATCGCCGTTCCGGAACAGGGCGGGCCCGCCGAGCACCACGGCGAGGCCGGCCCGTGCCGCGATGTCCAGGCCCTGGCCGGTGGCCAGGACGAACACGGGCGTACGCCCGCCATCCTGTGGGCGCGCGGTGACCGGCGCCGCGCCGCCGAGGAAGGCGAGCAGTTCGGCGATGTCCTGCTCGAACCGGTCCGCATCCTCCCTGCCTGCCCGCAGCGCCGTCCGCACGGCCTGGGTGAAGCCGAGCGAGCGCCCGATGCCGAGGTCGAAGCGGCCGCCGGACAACGCGTTCAGCGTTGCGGCCTGTTCGGCGACGACCAGGGGCTGGTGGTTCGGGAGCATGATGCCGCCCGTACCGATGCGGATCGCCGTCGTGCGGGACGCGACGGCCGCCGCCAGCACCGCGGGCACCGAGCCGGCGATGCCGGGCACACCGTGGTGCTCCGCCACCCAGAACCGACGGTAGCCGAGCCGTTCGGCCTGCCGCGCGCGCTCGACGACCCGCTGGAGGGTCTCCGGCTCGGGAGTACCGAGCCGGGATTGTGCGCGGTCGAGGACGGACAGGCCGGTGAAGGGAAGGGACATACTTCGTGGAACCGATGACGGTCCGGCGTCATTCCGATAGTGTTGCCGGACAGGCGTCGGCGACGGCGCCTGGGTCCGCCGGACAACGGGGTGCGGCAGACCCGGATCAGCAGCGGGGTCAGCACCATGAAGATCGTCACCAGGATCCGCCGTCGGGTGCTCGGCTCACCCGCGCCCACCACGCACCAGCCGCAGTCGGCGCAGCTCGACGATCTCGCGGCGCGCATCGCCGATTCCTATGCGCGGCGGATCGAGATCACCGACCGGATCGCGGGAGGCCGTGCCCTCCCGGGCGACGAGGCCCGCCTGCGGATCCAACGGGACATCACGGCGAGCTACCAGAAGCGCCTCGAGAAGATCGACCTACCCACCGGCACGGGCGACGACGCCGAGGCCTGGTTGCGGTCGGCCGGCACAACGCGCGGCGCGCGGACGCGGCAGGACCGCCCGCACTAGCGCTTCCCGCAGTGGTTCCAGGAATGACGGTGGCACGCGTCAGGATGGGATTTCACCGCCGGCCGCTCCCCGCGGCCCGGCGTGGTCTCACCGAAAGGACTCCCCGCCATGATGGGCGCCCACCATGCTGCCTGCGGCGCCGCCGCCTGGGTTGCCGCCACCACCCGGATCGACGTGCATCCGGGCCTCCTGCTGTCGGCGCTGCCCGAGTCGGTCACCCTCGGGTTCGGCCTGCTCGATGTCAGCCCGGTCGGCGTCGTCACCGGCGCACTGGTCACCGCGGGCGCGGCACTGCTGCCCGACGCCGATCACCACAGCGCCACGATCGCCCATTCCCTGCCGCCGCTGTCGAACCTGTTCTGCGCCGGTGTCGGCGCGATCTCCGGCGGCCATCGCCGCGGCACCCACTCCCTGCTCGGCGTGGCCGCGTTCGTCGCCGTGGCGTTCGTCGCCGGACTCTGGACGGTCGGGACCACCGACTTCGGCACCATCTATCCCGGTGCGGGGCTGCTCACGGTCCTGCTCGTGTCCTTCGCGGCGAAGGCCCTGAAGATCATCCCCGACAGCATGCGTCGCTCGCCGTGGGCCGTCGGGCTGACCGCGGGTGCGTTCGTCACCGCGTTCGCCCCCGAGGAGCAGTTCTGGTTCCCGCTCGCGGTCGGCATCGGCGTCGTGGTCCATATCCTCGGCGACATGCTGACCACCGGCGGCTGCAATCCCGTGTACCCGTTCCGCATCCGGCGGCCGCGCAGCCTGGCGGGCCTGCCGGTCATCGCGCAGGTGTGGCGGCCGAACGGCAATATCGCGGTACCGCTCCTCGGCAATGCGGGGTCGGTCCGGGAGTGGTGCCTGCTGGTGCCCGTCTCGCTCTACGCGGTGGGCGGCATCGGATGGGCCATCACCCGGTTCGACGACGGCGGAGCGGTGGTCGCGCGCCTCTCCGGAGCCGGTTGACCTCCGAGCGGTACGAAAAAAGCCGGAAACACGGCCACGCTAGTGTCGGGGACAGCTACCGACAGCTGGAAGAGGTTTCATGCACCGCGACGGTTTGTTCTTCGACCCCCTGCAGGACGAGGCGGATGCGCCGACCCTGCCCGAGCCCGAGCCGGCTCGGCCCCATCAGCCGAGCGCCGACGAACTGCAACTCCAGCGTCAGCGGGAACTAGCGCGCGTGCAGGACGACCTGAAGAGGATGGCCCGGGGCTCCTCGCGGCGCTGACGGCCGCTGCGACGGTGGCCGCGGGGCCGCCGCCGTCCGGTGGACCGCTAGCAGCCGTCGGGACCGCACGCCGGTCCGTCGGCCGACGGCGTGAGGGACACCAGCGGGTGCGACTCCTGCCAGGCCTGGTCGAGAGCCTGGCGGAACAGTGCGGTCGGCTGGGCGCCGGAGATCCCGTACTTGCGGTCGACGACGAAGAACGGCACGCCCTGCACGCCGAGGGTGCGGGCCTCCTCGATGTCCCGGCGCACGTCGTCGGCGAAGTGGTCACCGGCGACGGTGTCGCGGATCTCGGCCTCGTCGAGGCCAATGCCCGTGCCGAGGGAGACGAGGACATCGACGTCGGACGTGTCCAGCCCCTTCTCGAAGTGGGCGGACATCACGGCTTCCTTGGCGGCGTCACCCCGACTCCGGGACGTGGCGAGGTGCAGGAAGCGGTGCGCGGTGAAACTGTTGCCCACCACGATGCGGTCGAAGTCGAAGTCCAGGCCCTCACCCGACGCCTGCTGCGCCAGGTGCTGCCACATCTGCGTGACCTGCTCGGGGGCGATGCCCTTGCGCTCGGCGAGGTACTGCTGCTCGGTGCCCTCGTAGTGGTCGGGCAGGTCCGGGTCGAGCTGGTAGCTCTTCCAGGTCACCTCGACGCTGTCCCTGTGCGGGAAAGTCGCGAGGGCCTTCTCGAAACGGCGCTTGCCCACGTAGCACCACGGGCACTTCACATCGGACCAGATCTCTATCTGCATGTCCGGTAGAACGGCGGCGGGCCCGGGCGCTATTCCCTGGGGAAGCCCCCGGGCCCGGCTACTACCTCCGGTTCAGCAGGTTGCGGAGGATGCCGCCCACCTTGCCCGACGGCATCGGCGTGCCGCGCCGTCCGGCGTTCATCCCGCCGCCTCGCGTCCGACCGGTGGTGGGTGTGGTGCCGGTTCCCGACCTGCCCAGGTAGCGGCCCGCTGCGTTCTTGACCATGTTGCTGATGCCCATGCCGATCTCCTTCGATTCCGCCTCTGCACCCGAAACATCAGGTGGCTTACGAGTTTACGCCGCCCGCCCGATCGCGGCCAGACAGCGGGAGGGAACTCCGGAACCCGGGTACTAGGCCGTCCCGGGAGGTTCCACGGTCAGCCCCGACCGCCGGAGCAGCGCGTAGGTCTTCGGATGCTTCGGCCGGAAGAAGACCTCGTCGGGCGTCCCCTTCTCGACGATGACACCCTGGTCCATGACCACGATGATGTCCGCGATGTCCCGCGCGAACTGCATCTCGTGGGTCACGATCACCATCGTGGTGCCCTGGGCGGCGATCGCCTTGATCACCGCCAGCACCTCCTCCACGAGTTCCGGGTCCAGGGCCGACGTCGGCTCGTCGAACAGCATGACGCTCGGATCCATGGCGAGGGCGCGGGCGATCGCGACGCGCTGCTTCTGCCCTCCGGACAGCCTCGAGGGGTAGTTGTCCTTCCGGTCCAGCAGCCCCACCCTCTTCAGGTTCTCGAGCGCGTGCTGCTGCGCCTCGTCCCGGGACATCTTCTTGACGTCCTGCAGGGGTGCCATCACGTTGCCGAGGGCGGTCTTGTTCAGGAACAGGTTGAACTGCTGGAAGACCATGCCGAGGTCGGTCCGCTTCCGCGCGGTGATGGACGCCTTCTCGTCGACGAGCTTCCCGTCCCGCTCCTCGTATCCCACGAGGTGGCCGTTGACCAGGATCCGGCCGTCGTCGATCGTCTCGAGCTTGTTCATGCAGCGGAGCAGGGTGCTCTTGCCGGACCCGCTGGAGCCGAGGATGACGACGGTCTCGCCCTTGTGGACGTCCAGGTCCACGCCCTTCAGGACCTCGATCCGATTGACCTCCCGCCGCTGCCCCCGGAGGCGCTGCAGCAGGCTCGGGGTCTTGGTCACCACGAACGTCTTGTGGACGTCCCGCGCACTCACGATCACTTCGTCAGACATGGACCCTCGCTCTCTTCTCCAGGGCACTCACGATGCGGGACAGCGGGAGGCTGATCAGCAGGTACAGCAAGGCGGCCGCCGTGTAGACCTGCGTCGTCTCGAACGTCTGCGCGTTGATGACGTTCGCGGTCTTCAGGATCTCGGTCACGGCGATGACCGACGTCAGGGCCGTGTCCTTCACCATCGCGATGAAGTAGTTGCCGATCGGCCCCAGCGACACGATGAAGGACTGCGGCAGGACGACCTTCCACAGCGCCTGGCCGGGCGTGTAGCCGAGGGACAGGGCGGCTTCCGTCTGGCCGGCCTCGACGGAGAGGATCGCCGAACGGAAGACCTCCGACAGGTAGGCCGCATAGTTCAGGCCCAGGCCGAGGATCCCCGCCGGGACCGGATCGATGTTCACCCCGATGGCGGGCAGGACGAAGAAGATGTAGACGAGCTGGACCAGGAGGGGCGTGCCCCTCATAACCTCGATGTACACCAGGCCGATGCCGCGCAGGATCTTCGACTTCGAGATCCGCGCGAGTGCCAGCAGCAGCCCGAGGACGAGCGCCAGGGCCATCGCCCCCAGGGCGAGCTGGATGACGATCGGTGCGGCTGCCAGCAGGCGCGGGAAGTAGCTGAGCGTGCTCTGGATGAACTCGATGACCGGACCTTCCTCTCAACCTCGGTGGAACGGGACGGGACGGTCAGTCGACGGCGTTGCTCTCGGTCAGACCGTACTTCGTCAGGATCTCCATGTAGTCCGGGGACGCCTTCAGCTCGGCGAGGCCGGAGTTGAGTTCCTCCAGCAGCTGCGTGTTCTCCTTCGGCACCGCGGCACCGATCAGGCCGGGGAAGTAGGGCTCGTAGGGGTCGACGATCTTGATGGCGTCGTTGGGGTTCTGCACCAGGCTGTAGGCGACGACGGCGGCATCGGTGAAGACGACGTCGACCTGCTTGTTCTCGACCGCCGTCAGCAGGGCGGCCTGGGAGTCGAAGTACTTGATCTCCTCCGGCTCCAGCGACTCCGCCAGCTCGATGAAGGTGGTGCCGGTCTGGACACCGATCACGGTGCCCTTGGCGTCGTCGCGATTGGTCATGGTGGAGTCTCCCGGGACGATCATGCCTTCGCCCTGCTGGTACCAGGTGTCCGTGAAGTTCACCTCTTCCTTGCGGACATCGGTGATGTACATGGCGTCGACGACGGCGTCGGCCTTCCCCGCCTTGATGGCCGGGATCAGGGTGGCGAACTCGGACACGAAGACCTCGACCTCCCAGCCCTTCTTGTCCGCGATCCAGTTGATCATCTCGCCGTCGATGCCCTGCAGGTCGCCGGCGTCGTCCGTGAAGGAGAAGGGAGCGTCGTTGGAGGTGGCGATGGTGATCGACTCGATGGCTTCGCCGTCGCCTCCGCCACCCTCGCTGCCGCCGGAGTCCCCACCGCCGCATGCGGTCAGGGTGAGTGCGATCCCCAGTGCACCGGCTGCGAAGGACGTGAAGGCGCGCCTGCTGTTCATGGTTGCTCCTTGGTCGATGCTGAGTCGTTCCCGAATCGGGTGATGCGGAGGTCGGCCGTGCGCTGATGCGCTTCCATCTCCTCGTAGGCGGAGATCTCGGACACCAGGGGGGCCAGCTGCATCGTCGCGGAACGATCGATGCGCTGGAAGGTGAGGGGCTTCAGGAACCTCGACACGGACAGTCCCGCCGAGGATCGCGCGCCACCACCGGTGGGCAGGACGTGGTTGGTCCCGGTGATGCCCTTGTCGGAGTAGGCGACGGTGGACCAGGGCCCCAGGAAGAGCGAGCCGTAGTTCGTCAGGTTCTGCTGGAAGTAGTCGTCGTCAGCGGTGATGACCTCCAGGTGCTCGGGGGCGAGCACGTCCATGAGTTCGACGGCGGTCGCGTTGTCCTCGGCGACGTAGACGGTCCCGTAGTCCCGCCAGGCGGCCCCGGCGATGTCACGCGTGCTGAGGTCCACGAGCTGGCGGTCCACCTCGGCGATCACGGCCAGGGCGAGGTCCCGTGACGTCGTGACGAGGGCTGCCGGTGACTGGGGGCCGTGCTCCGCCTGGCCGAGGAGGTCCGCCGCCACGATCACGGGGTCGGCCGTGTCGTCGGCGATGACGGCCACCTCGGAGGGACCCGCCAGCAGGTCCATGCCGACCCGCCCGAAGAGCTGCCGCTTCGCCTCGGTCACGTAGGCGTTGCCGGCGCCCACGAGCATGTCCATCGGCTGCTCGCCCAGCAGCCCGAAGGCCATGGCCGCCAGGGCCTGGACACCCCCGACCACGAAGGCGCGGTCGACGCCCGAGAGATAGGCGGAGTAGAACACCGCGGGATTGCCGGCCGTCGGGGAGGTGGGCGGGGAGCAGGCGATCACCGTGGGCACGCCCGCCGTCTTCGCGACGCCGACGGTCATGAAGGCGCTGGCGAGGATGGGGAACCGCCCGGCCGGCAGGTAGGCGCCGACGCGCTGGACCGGGATGTACCTGTGCCCGACCACCACCCCGGGCATCATGTCCGCCTCGAAGTCCTGCAGGTGCCGGCGCTGCAGGCCGGCGAACGTCCGCGTCCGCTCGGCACCGGCCTCGAGGGCTGCGCGCAGTTCCGGCGTCAGGGCGTCGCCGGTCCGGCGCAGCGAGTCCGCGTCCATCTCGACGTCGCCTCCGCCCCACCCGTCGAGGACCCGCGAGTACTCCGTGACGGCGTCGCGCCCGCCCTTCTCGATGACCGACAGCATCTCCGATACCGTCTCGACGACCTTCGGCAGCCGCTGCGCCGGCACTCCACCGATCGCGGCGGTCTTCAGGCACTCGTAGGAACCTCCGATGAAGGAGGCGTGGTGTGCGTCTAGTTCCATGCGCAGAGCCTAGGGCGGGAAGATGCATAGGGGAACCCACCCTTCGCCGATGCAGGATATAGCCTTCCCCTATGACGCTGAACCAGCTCCGCGCATTCCTCGCCGCCTACAGCTGCCGCTCGCTGAGCGCTGCCGCCCGGGAGCTGGGGATCAGCCAGGCATCGGCCTCCGAGTTGATCTCACGTCTCGAGCAGGAGCTGGGTGTGCCGCTGTTCACCCGCAACTCCAAGGGCCTCTCCCCCGCTCCTGCGGCCGAGGAACTGCATCCCCATGCACTGGACTGCGTCAATTCGGCGCGACGCGGGTCCGAGGCCGTGCAGGCACTGAGGACACTCAACGGTGGGGTCTCGACGTTCGGGGTGCTGCGATACGCCGCCAACTACGACCTCGCGGACCTCGTCGTGCAGTTCCACCAGAAGTACCCGGGCGTCCGGGTCCGGATGATCGGGCTGAACTCGCACGTCGTCGCGGCCTCGGTGGCCAGCGGGGAGATCGAGTGCGGTCTCGTCGTGCTGCCCGTGGACACCGAGCATCTCGAGGTGCGCCAGCTGGCGCAGGACGAGGTGCGCTTCATCTCCTCCACCCGGCCCGCCGAGGCCGGGCCGGTGAGCATCCACGAACTGGCGTCCGCGAAACTCGTCCTCTACGACGCGCATGCCGGGTGGAAGGATCCCACCCGGCGGCAACTGCAGGACCGGGCGAACCTGGCGGGCCTCTCGATCGAGGCGGACATGGAGGTCGAGCACGCGGAGACGGCCTACAGCCTCGTGGCCGCCGGGGCAGGGGACTCGTTCATGGCCCGCGGCATCCTCGAGTCCCTGCGGCGCGAGGACACTGTGAGGAGTTTCCCCTTCGCCGATCCCCTCTACGACACGATCGCCCTCGTCCAGCGGAAGCACGGCTACCTCTCGCCGGCGACGCGCCGGTTCTCCGAGTTCGCAGAGCGGGCCGTCGCCGCCCAGGTCGGGCTGACCAGCCTCGTGTGACCAGCCCGCCCCGGTCCTCAGAGGTGGGTGACGAGGTCCGCATCGAGGACCGCGCGCGGATTGTGGGAGTGCCGGACACCGACGGTGACGGCCCCCGCGGTCCGCGCGAGCGCCAGGTAGGTGTCGCTGTCCTCCAGCACGACGCAGGGTGGAACGCACAGGTCGCGGAAGATCGCCTCCTTGTCGCGCCCGTGCTCGCGGCGGGCGATCCGGACGAACCGGGCGAGCCCCCACTGCCCGAGCAGCGCCGCGATCAGGTCCGGGTCCCCGTTGGAGATCACCACCTGCTCGGAGGCCGTGCCGTCGAGGGCCGGCATGAGGGAGGCAGCGAGCCAGGACGGGTCCAGCCCATGCAGCGCGGACGCGGCGACCACCTCGCCGCGTTCGCTGTGCAGCGTGGGAATCTCCTGCTCGGACGCCGGGAAACCCTCGGAGATCACACGCTCCCAGATCCACTGCTCGGTGTGCCCGACGAGATCCCCGAAGAAACCGTCGGCGAACTCGTAATGGCGCCGTTCCGCCAGGTCCCGGTAGCTCGCCTCGTGCAGCGGTTCGGTGTGCCCGACGACGCCGTCGAAGTCCCAGATGACGCGTGCGCCCACGGCTTCCCGCAGGATCCGCTCCGCAAGCCGCCGTGCTGCGTCGTCGCCGTTCGGCATCCGCGAACCCTCCCTGGAACTGTCGGTGCCGGCCGTCGAGGGGCCGCGCCTGATGTCGGCCATCGTAGGGTTCCCGGTAGCGGGAGGGCCACCCGGGTCGGACACAAGTACGTGCTGCACCGGCTGCGGGGCGTGACAGACCCCGAGGAGCCGGGCGTACGGTGGAGAGATGAGCGTGCCTACAGATTCCAGGGTCACCTTCGACGGTCGCTTCGCGCGGGAACTGCCCGAGATGGCAGTGGCCTGGCAGGCGGAGGAGGCCCCCGAGCCGCAGCTGCTTGCCCTCAACGACCAGCTCGCCGTGGAACTCGGCGTCGACCCGGGGTTCCTCCGCACCCGCGAGGGCCTGGCCCTGCTGCTCGGCACCTCGGTGCCGGAGGGCGCCACGCCGGTGGCCCAGGCCTACTCCGGGCACCAGTTCGGCAGTTTCAACCCGCGCCTCGGTGATGGGCGGGCGCTGCTGCTGGGCGAGCTCACCGACACCGAGGGCCGCCTGCGCGACCTCCACCTCAAGGGGTCCGGGCGCACCCCGTTCGCCCGTGGCGGTGACGGCCTCGCCGCCGTCGGCCCCATGCTGCGCGAGTACATCGTCAGCGAGGCGATGCAGGCGCTCGGCATCCCGACGACCCGCTCGCTCGCCGTCGTCGCCACCGGGCGGGCGGTGCGCCGCGAGACCATGCTCCCCGGCGCCGTCCTGGCGCGCATCGCGAGCAGCCACCTCCGCGTGGGCAGCTTCCAGTACGCGGCGGCGACCGGTAACCAGGACCTCCTGCAGCGCCTCGCCGACCACGCCATCAGCCGGCACCACCCGGGGGCCGCGTCCGCGGACCGCCCGTACCTGGCCCTGTTCGAGTCGGTCGTGGCCGTGCAGGCGTCCCTCGTGGCGCAGTGGATGCTCGCCGGCTTCATCCACGGTGTGATGAACACGGACAACATGACCATCTCGGGCGAGACCATCGACTACGGGCCCTGCGCGTTCATGGACGTCTTCGACTACTCCACGGTCTACAGTTCCATCGACCACGGCGGCCGGTACGCCTACGCCAACCAGCCGATCGTCGCCGAGTGGAACCTCGCCCGGCTCGCCGAGGCGCTGGTGCCGCTGCTCGACGACGACCAGGAGCAGGCGGTGAAGCTCGCCATCGGTGCGCTCGAGACCTTCCGCCCCCGCTACAGCGGCGCATGGCTCGCCGGCATGAGGACCAAGCTGGGACTGCCCGACGACATCGCCGACGAGGTCGCCTCCCCGCTGGCCAATGACGTGCTGACCCTCCTGCAGGACAACCACGTGGACTACACGTCCTTCTTCCGGGGGCTCGGTTCCGTGGTCCGCGGCGACGCCCGGCCTGCACGGGACACCGTGCTCGACGTCGCGGCCTTCGACGCGTGGGCCGCGCGCTGGCTCGCGCTCGGCCCCGACGCGGACGCGATGGACCGCGCGAACCCCGTGTACATCCCGCGGAACCACCTCGTCGAGGAGGCCCTCGAGGCCGCGACCGCGGGGAACCTCGAGCCGCTCGACCGGCTCGTCGACGTCGTCCGTGCACCCTTCGACGAGCGCCCCGGCCTGGAGCGCTACGCCGCCGGGGCACCGGGGGACTTCGGGCGATACACGACCTATTGCGGGACCTGAGGCCGTCACCCGCACCCCGCAGCTCAGGGCAGGAGGTCCAGGAGCTTGAGGACGGCCGGGTTCGTGGTGTTCTCGTTCCACGCGACGTCCAGTTCGACGCGGTTGAGCTTCCGGACGGTGCGTGAGTCCTCGATCTCGTAGAACCGGACGTCCGCCGGGGCGAAGGATCGGGCCGACGCCGGAACGAGGCTCACCCCCAGGCCCGCCTGCACGAAGGCGAGCAGGGCGGGCACCTGGCTCGCGTACTGGGTGATCCGGGGGTGGACGTCGGCGCTGGAGAACAGCCGCAGCACGAGGTCGTGGAAGTAGCGCGCCTCGGCCGTCGAGTACATCATGAGCGGGCTGTCCCTGAGGGCGCTCAACGGCAGGGAGTCGCCGTCCACCGCGATGTCGCTGTCCGCGGGTGTCGCGATGACCAGGCGGTCCTGCATGATCGGGCGGGTCAGGACGCCGGGCCGGACGACGATGGGGCGCAGGAGTCCGATGTCCACGCTGCCGTTCACCAGCCCGTCCATCTGGTCGGTCGACACCAGTTCGCGGAGCACCAGGGACACTCCGGCCTGCTCCTCGGCGGTCCGGCGCAGGAGTTGCGGCAGTGCGGTCTGGCCCGCGATCGCCGTGTACGAGATGGTCACCGATCCGGCGCTGCCGTTGGCGACCCGGCGGACGTCCAGTTCGGTCTTGGCGGCGAGATCGAGGATCTGACGCGCACTCGGGAGCAGCACGGTGCCGGCAGCGGTCAGCTCCACCCGCCGGCTGCTGCGGTCGAAGAGCTGCGACCCCACCTCCCTCTCGAGGATCTGGATCTGGCGGCTCAGCGGAGGTTGCGTCATGTTGAGGCGCTCGGCGGCTGCTCCGAAGTGCAGCTCCTCGGCGACCGCGACGAAGGACTGGAGCTGAATGAGAGTGAACATCGATACCCTTCCTGCATCGGGTGGTGTCCACATTAGCTTGGACGCGTATCAATATCCTGGCCTACCGTCGACTCAGAGCAGCAGCGTCGACGCTTCCATCCGTAGGAGACACAGTGAGTCAGCACATCGCCCGGGAAACCTCGCTCGGACTCGTGTCCATCACCCGCGTGGAGATCACGCCCGTGGCGTTCAGGGACCCACCCCTGCTCAACACGGTAGGAGTCCACGAGCCCTTCGCCCTGCGTGCCATCCTGCAGGTCACCACCGATGCAGGGGTCTCCGGTCTCGGCGAGACGTACGGCGATCAGGCGCATCTTGCCCGGCTCCACCGTGCTGCGGATGCCGTCCTCGGCTGCGACGTCTTCAACATCAACGAGCTGAGGGCCCGCGTCGCAGCGGCCCTGGCCGCCGACACGACCCAGGGCGGCCACGGCATGAGCGGGATGGTCACGGGGTCGAGCACCGCCGACCGCGTCCTGTCCCCCTTCGACGTCGCAACCCTCGACATCCAGGGCAAACTCCTCGGCCGTCCCGTCAGCGACCTGCTGGGCGGAGCCATCCGGACCGCCGTCGATTTCAGCGGCTACCTGTTCTACAAATGGGCCAACCACCCCGGCGCCGCCCCGGATTCCTGGGGGGAGGCGCTGGATCCTGAGGGCATCGTCCGGCAGGCACGCACCATGGTCGACACCTACGGGTTCAGGGCCCTGAAGCTCAAGGGTGGCGTGTTCGCTCCCGACCAGGAGATTGCGGCGATCAGGGCCCTGCGCGCCGAGTTCCCCGAGCTACCGCTCCGGCTCGATCCCAACGCCGCATGGTCCGTGGAGACCTCGGTGGAAGTGGGGACGGAACTCGCCGGGATCCTCGAGTACCTGGAGGATCCGACGCCGGGGATCCCGGGCATGGCCGAGGTCCGACAGCGTGTCCCCATGCCGCTGGCGACGAACATGTGCGTCGTGAGTTTCGCCGATGTGGCACCGGCCGTGGCGGCAGGATCGGTGGACGTGATCCTGTCCGACCATCATTTCTGGGGAGGCCTGCGGCGCTCCCAGGGGCTGTCCTCGATCACCGACACCTTCGGTCTCGGCCTGTCGATGCACTCGAACTCGCACCTGGGCATCAGTCTCGCGGCGATGGTCCACCTCGCCGCCGCGACACCCAACCTCGACTACGCGTGCGATACGCACTGGCCGTGGAAGGAACCGGGCGAGGACGTGATCCGTCCCGGCGCGCTCGAGATCGTCGACGGCTCCATCGCCGTGCCCACCCTGCCGGGACTCGGCGTCGAACTCGACGAGGACGCGTTGCAGTCCCTGCACCAGCAGTACCTCGAGTGCGGGTTGCGGAGCCGCGACGACACCGGGTACATGCAGAGCCTCCACCCGGAGTTCGAGCCGGCGAGCCCCCGGTGGTGAACCGCGACCGCTCCCCGTTGAAGGTGGTCGTGACCGATCCGATCATCAGCCGGTTCGAATCCGTCCTGCGGTCCACCGGGGACCACGAGTGGGTCATGGCCGCCGACTCGGATCCGACGCAGCAGCTCGAGGCACTGGGCGACGCCGACGTCGTCGTCTGCTCCCGCCTCCCGGAGGAGCTGGCGTCCGCCGCCCACAGCGTCAGGATGGTGCACGTCACCGGTGCCGGCTTCGAGAAGATCGCGCTCGACGCTCTCCGGCCGGAGGCATCGGTGGTGAACACCTTCCACCATGCGCGTCCGATCGCGGAGCACGTGCTCATGGTGACACTCATGCTGACACGTCGGGTACTACCGGTGGACCGGGAGATGCGCTCGGGCGTGTGGAGGACGATCGCGACGTCCCCGGACGTGCCGTTCCATCCCACGCTGGAGGGAAGGGTGCTGGGCCTCGTGGGACTCGGCTCCATCGGCACCGAGGTGGGGCGTCTCGCGTCCGCGCTGGGCATGCGGGTACACGCGGTGCGGAGTCATCCCGAGGGACCGACGCCTGCCGACCTGGTCCTCGACTGGGTGGGATCGACGGCGGAGTTGACCCGGCTGCTGGCGACATCCGACGTCGTCGTCATCTCGGCACCCCTGAACGAGGCCACGCGAGGCCTGATCGGCAGCCCCGAGCTCTCCGCCATGAAGGACTCGGCGCTGCTGATCAACGTGGCACGGGGCTCGATCGTGGACGAAGGCGCCCTCTTCGCCGCCCTGCGCGACCGATCCATCGCGGGCGCGGGGATCGACGTGTGGTGGGAGGCGCCTCCAGGAGGCGGCATGCCACCCGCCCGGCATCCGTTCACCTCCCTGGACAACGTCGTCCTCACGCCGCACTACTCCGGACACGCGTCGGTGACGTTCGAGCGGCGGGCGGCGGACATCGCAGCGAATGTCGCCCGCCTGGCCGACGGGGTGCCCCTGGTGAATGTGGTCCGCGCGGGCCGCTGATTCAGCCGAGCACGAGTTGGCCCAGCAGGAGGACGGCTCCCAGGGCCGACACGGTCAGCGCGAGGAGTCGGAGCCGGGCCTGGTCCAGGAACCGGTTGAGGTAGCGCGAGGCCACATACCCGGCCAGGACGACCGGGACCATCCACAGGGCGAGGAGCAGGATCTCCCGGGTGATCGCGCCGGCGATCGCGAGGCCGCCCAGCGACACGGCGCTGCCGACCATGAAGAAGGCGCTCATGGTGCCGCGGAGCCGGGCGCCGTCGAGCTTCTGCCAGATCAGTGCCATGGGGGCACCACCGATGGACGTGGCGGTTCCCATCACCCCGGACGCCGCTCCCGCCGCGATGAGGTTCCTCCGCCTGGGCGCCGGTGTCCACCCCAGCACGGCGAACGCGACCCCTGACAGGACAGCCAGGGCCACCAGCAGCGACAGACCCGGGCCGGGGAGCGCGACGACGAGGAGGACCCCGGCGACGCTGCCCGGGATGCGTCCCACCAGCGCCCACCCCGCCCCGTGGAGATCGAGGTCCACGCGCTCCCGGATGGTGACCAGCACGGTGACGATGAGCGCGAGCAGGATCACCGTGCCGGGCAGCAGGTGCGGATCGACGAGGGCGATCACCGGGGCGGCCAGCATGCCCATGCCGAACCCGATGGAGGCCTGGAGCGCGGTCGCCGCGAAGATCACCGCGCCGATGAGGGCGTAGTCGGCGGGGCTCAAGGGGTCGGGGTGAGCTCCCCACTCCGCACCCGGATGGTGTCGAGCGGGAAATGGCATTCCGACAGGTGTAGGGGGCTGCCCGGTGACTGGGCCGCAGGGGGTGCCTGTTCGGCGCAGATGTCCTGTGCCTGCCAGCACCGCGTGCGGAAGCGGCAGCCCGATGGCGGATCGAGCGGGGAGGGTATCTCACCGCGGAGGATGATCTTCTCCCGTCCCGCGGTCGAGCGGTCCAGCCGGGGCGAGGCGGAGGTGAGGGCCGCGGCATAGGGGTGGCGGGGGCTGTCGAACACCTCCTCGGCGGTTCCGGTCTCGATGATGCGGCCGAGGTACATCACCGCCACGCGGTCGGCGACGAAGCGGACCACCGAGAGGTCGTGCGAGATGAAGATGTAGGACACGCCCAGTCGTTCCTGGAGTTCGTTGAGCAGGTTCAGGACCTGCGCCTGGACGGAGAGGTCCAGGGCGGAGACGGGCTCGTCGAGGATGATGACGTCCGGGTCGAGCGCCAGTGCGCGGGCGATGCCGATGCGCTGGCGCTGGCCACCGGAGAATTCCTGCGGGGATTTCCGCGCGTCCGAGGGGCGCATGCCCACCAGGTGGAGCAGTTCGTGGACCCGGGCCTCACGATCCTTCGACGAACGGTACATGTCCCGGTGCGCCCGCCACGGCTCGGAGATGATCTCACCGGCGGTCATGCGTGCATTCAGTGACGCGAAGGGATCCTGGAACACCATCTGGACGCGGCGCCGCCAGGCCAGCAGTTCCTTGCCATGCATCACGAAAGGATCGGTGCCGTCGAACAGGACCGTGCCGGCATCGGGTCGTTCGAGCATCATCAGCGTCCGCGCCAGCGTCGACTTGCCGCACCCGGACTCCCCCACGAGTCCGAGGGTCTCGCCACGGCCGAGCGTGAGACTGATGCCGTCCAGGGCACGGAGGCGGTTGTTGCCCGAGGGACTCTTGGCGACGTGGAAGGTCTTCGTCACGTCCCTGACGTCCAGCAACGGCGGCTGCTGGTCGCGGACGGCTCCGACGAGTGTTTCAGACATGCGCGAGCTCCTCGCTGAAATGGCAGGCTGCCGCCTGCGCGACGGTGCCGGGAAGGTGCACGCCCGGTGCGGCAGTGGCGGACGCCGGACGGACCGGCAGCAATTCGGGCCGGGTGATCCTGCAGACCTCCTGCACCAGCGGGCAACGGGACTGGTAGACGCACCCCGAGGGGACGTTGTGCAGTTCCGGGGGGTTCCCGGGAATGGAGGACAGGGTCGACCCGCGGACGGCGTCCACCGGCACGGACTCGAGCAGGCCCCTGGTGTAGGGATGGCGGGGATTCGCGAAGACCTCGGCCACGGTCCCCGTCTCGACGACGTTCCCGGCGTACATCACGGCGACCGTGTCCGCTTCCTCGGCAACGACGGCGAGATCGTGGGTGATGAGGACGACCGCGAGGTTGTTCTCCTCCCGCAGGCTCCTGAGCAACGCCATGATCTGGGCCTGGATGGTGACATCCAGGGCTGTCGTGGGTTCGTCCGCGATCAGCAGGCTCGGGTTCAGGGCCACTGCCATGGCGATGAGGATGCGCTGGCGCATGCCGCCCGAGAACTGGTGCGGGTACGCGTCGACCCGGGACTCCGGTTCCGGGATGCCGACTCTCTGCATCAGCTCGACGGCCTTGCTGCGTGCCTGCCGGGCGGAGAGTTTCTGGTGGATGCGGAAAGCCTCACCCAGCTGGGTCCCCACCTTGTAGACGGGGTTCAGGGCCGTGAGGGCGTCCTGGAAGACGATGCCGAGCTGGGGGCCGGCGACTTTCCGGCGCTGCCGCGCCGTCATGGTGGCGAGGTCCTGGCCGTCGAGGATCATCTGGCCCTCCTCGACCTCGGCCACCGGGTCGAGGAGACCGGCGATGGCCTTCGCGGTCATGGACTTCCCGCATCCGGACTCGCCCAGCAGCGCCAGGGTCTTCCCCGCCTGGGCCTGGAAGCTGACATTGTTGACCGCCCGGACGGTTCCGCGCGGTGTGCGGAGCGTGACGGACAGCCCCTTCACGTCCAGGACGGGGCTCGGGGTGGATGCCGTATCGATGGTGCTCACTTGGTAGCTCCCTTCAGGGCCGTACCGAAGCGGCGGCCTCCACGTGTGCGGGGTAGCGACAGGCGCCAGCGCTGGGCGGGGTCCGTGGCGATGCGCAGCCAGGCCGCGAGGATGTTCGCAGCGATCGTGGTGATGACGATCGCCAGACCGGGGAAGATCGAGAGCCACCACGCCGTCTGGAGGTACTGGCGGCCCTGGGACACCATCAGGCCCCAGCTGACGTCGGGCGACTGGATACCGATGCCCAGGAAGCTCAGGGACGATTCGGCGAGCATGACGTAGCAGAACTCGAGCGTCGCCAGGGTCAGCAGGGTGGGCAGCACGATCGGGATCACGTGCCGGCCGATGATGGCGGTCGGTCTGGAACCGAAGGTCCGGGCCGCATCGACGAAGGTGCGGCTCTGCAGCTCCGCCGATTCGGCGCGCGCCGTCCGGAGGTAGATCGGGATCCGGGTGATCGCCAGGATGAGGATGATGTTGCCGAGGCTGGGGTTGAAGACGTACAGCACCACGACGGCGAGCAGCAGCGACGGGAAGCTCATGATGACGTCGGCGATCCGCATCGAGATGGTCTCCCGCAGGCCGCGGTGGTAGCCGGCCCAGACTCCCCACAGTGAACCGATGACCAGGGCGATCCCGACGGCGGGAAGCGCGACGGAGATGGTGGTCCGCGTCGCGATGACCAGGCGGCCGAGCATGCTCCGGCCGAGCGAGTCGCTGCCCAGGACATACCCCCAGCCGTTCTCGAGGGAGAACGGCGGCTTGTTGGCGGCCAGCAGGTCCTGCCGGGTGGCGAGATCCCCGACGAGCATCGGCCCGAAGACCGCAACGAGTCCCACGAACACCAGGACCAGCGCGGCGACGGTCGCGAACTTGTCGCGCAGCAGCAGCCGGAAGAGGGACAGCTTCTTGTCCCCCAGGTCCTGTGCCGGAGGCGCGGGGACCGGGCGGATGTCCGCGGCCGGAGCGGTGGCCGGCGCGGGCGGGTCGGTCTCGGGATGCTGGTGGCCTTCGGGTTGCAGCAGAGGCGTAGCCATGGTTCCTCCTAGGCCTTGACGGTGGGTCGGACGCGCGCGTCGAGCAGGGCGTAGCCGAGATCGATGAGGATGTTCAGGACGAAGATGGCAATCGCCGTGATGAGGACCGCTGCCTGCAGGACGGCGAAGTCCCGCTGGAGGATGGAGTCGATCATGAGCTTGCCGATGCCGGGCCACCCGAAGATGGTCTCCACGACGACGGCGCCGTTGACCAGGCCCACGGTCAGGTCGCCGGCCACCGTCAGGGCGGGGGCTGCGGCGTTGCGGAGGGCGTGGTGGCTCACGACCCGCGCGTCACTGGCCCCCTTGCTGCGGGCGAGCTTGATGTAGGGCTCGGAGAGGGCCGACACCATGGCGCCGCGGACGATCTGGACGAGCACGCCGAAGGGCCGCAGCATGAGCGTTGCGATCGGCAGTATCCACGCCTCCCCACCGCTGACCCCCGATGTCGGGAGCCACCCGAGGGTGATCGCGAAGATCCAGATCCCGACGATGGCCAGCCAGAAGTCCGGGATGGACGCGGCAGCCATGGACACGAAACTGGAGATGCGGTCGGCGATCCCGTTGGGCTTGAGCGCAGCCCAGCATCCCACCAGCACCGCGGCCACGATGGCGATCACCATCGTGGTCGCGGCGAGCTGCAGGGTCGCGGGGAACGCCCGGAGCGCCATCGCGGCGGCGGGCTCCCCCGTGCGCAGCGATTCACCGAAATCGAGCCGGAGGACGCCCCCGAAGTAGTCCGCCATCTGGACCAGCAATGGCTGGTCCAGGCCCTGCCGGGCCGTGAAGTCCGCTCGCATCTGGTCGGTCGCATTCAGCGGCAGGTAGAGGCTCGCGGGATTGCCGGTGAGCCTTGCGAGCGCGAAGACCCCGACAACGACGACGACGAGCGGCAACAGGCTGGAGATGATGCGTTTTCTCAGGTAGACGAGCATGATTCCGTCCTCGGTCCGGTGAAGGGTGTGATCAGTTGGCCGGGGTCATCTCGGACAGGCGCAGCTCGTCCCCGGATGAGGAGTTCGGCTCGTAGTCCACGTTCGCGGATTTCCCGATGATGCCGGTCTGGTGGGCGATCGTGGCGAACTGCACGACGTTCTCGTTCTGGTAGCCGAAGACCTCCTCGTAGGCCGCCTGGCGGTCCTCTCCCTCGGTCAGCCCGGCGTCCGCGATGAGAGCGTCGAATTCCGGGGTCCCGAACGTGCTCTGGGCTCCGGTGCTGAGCATGTACTGCTCGACGGTGAACGCCGCGTCTCCTGCCTGGTTGCCGTGCTGGACCAGGAGTGCGATCGGGCCTTCGTTCGTGACGAAGGGCCGCAGCTGGTACTGGAGGTGCTGGGAGGTCTCGACCGTCTTGAGCTCGACGTTGAGGCCGGCCTGGCTGAGCTGTTCCTGGAGGACCTGGGAGAGCTCCGTGACCTTGGGGAACTGCGCGCTCCGCACGACGAGGGTGATCTTCGTGTCCACGGGGACACCGTCGGCCTTGGCCTCCGCCACCAGCTCCTTGGCGCGGTCGAGGTCGAACGGCCAGGGTTCGAGGTCCTCGTCGTGACCCACGATGCCCGCGGGGACGAGCTGTGCGGCGACCTTGTCGGTGCCTTCGTACAGGCTGCCGACGATGGTCTCCTTGTCGATGGCGTAGTTGATGGCCTCCCGGACGCGGATGTCGTCGAGCGGGGCGATGTCGCCGGTCAGGCGCAGTGCGATCGTCTCGTTGTTGGGGTAGCTGACCCCGAGATCGCCGACACCGTCGTCGGGCCCGATGCCCATGGCGACGTCCGCCTCGCCGCTGGTGATCATCGCGGCGCGAACGGTTCCTTCCGAGCGCCACTGGTACTCGGCCTTCGAGTAGGCCGGGGCGTCTCCCCAGAAGTCCTCGTACGCGGCGAGCGTGATGCGCTGGCCGGCATCCCACTGCTCGATCGCGTACGGGCCCGTCCCGATCGGCTCGCGGACCTTCTCCGAGGTGCTGGTCGATGTCGGGACGATCTCCACGAAGGACAGGCGCAGGGGGAGGATGGGGTCCGGCGTGGCCGTCGTCACGGTGAGCGTGGTGTCGTCGACGGCTTCGACGACGAGGTCGTCGTCACCGAAGACGTAACCCTCCACGTTGCACCCGAGATCCGAGTTCACCGCCCGGTCGATCGTGAAGGCGGCGGCTTCCGCGGTGAAGGGCGTGCCGTCATGGAAGGTGACGTCGTCGCGGAGCTTGAAGGTCCACTCGGTGTCCGAGGTCGCCTCCCACTCCGTGGCGAGCAGGGGCTCGAGGTCGCCGGTCGTCGGATTCCGTTCGACCAGTGGCTGGGTCACGTTGGACCGGACGACGACCCCCGTGGAGGTGAGGTTCGCCTCGCAGGCCTCCAGGGTCGGTGGCTCCTGGGAGAGGACGACGCGGATGGTGTCCGATGCTGCTGCACCGTCACCTTCGGCTTGTTCCGAGTTCGCGACGGAGCAGCTGCTCAGGAGGAGCGCGCTACCCACCGCGACGGTCGAAAGGATGACGGGATTCGATCGCAGGGCGTGCGATGCAGAAGAAGACTTCATTGGTTTCCTCGGGTGTGTAGCAGGCTGGTGTCTGGGTGCCTGTGCTGCGGGATCCGCCCGAATGGACGACGGCCGTGCTGGTCCTAGAAGCATGGCGAGAGGCCCCAGACCCGTCAAGACGCCCGAAATGCGCCGATTCCAGCCGGAAATGCCCCCTCGGGCTGTGATCGGCGCCACTCATCGCCGCCATTCCGCGGATTCCGCCATCGATCTCACCATCCATGCCTCCGAGGTATCAGATGATGCTACTTTCGTGTTGTTAGTGCATCGATACAAAATCTAGTCTCGTTTCATGACAGTCCAGAATGCAGTGCTGCAAGTGGGTCCACTCATGCCGATGGTGCAGACCGCGATCACCCGCGACCACGACGCCCTGGAGTTGCCCGCCGGCGCGGGCAGGAGCGCCTTCCTGGCCGACCACGCGAGCAGCATCACCGTCGCTGTCACGTCAGGCCGCACCGGCGTGGGCACGGACCTGATGCAGGCCCTGCCGAACCTCCGCGCAGTGATCAACTTCGGCGTCGGCTACGACACCACCGACGTCCAGCAGGCCGTCGAACGGGGTATCGCCGTCAGCAACACACCGGAGGTCCTCAACGACTGCGTGGCCGACACGGCGCTGGCACTCTACCTCGACGTGCTGAGGGGAATCAGCGCCGCTGACCGCTTCGTCCGCCGGGGCGACTGGCAGACGAAGGGCAACTTCCCCCTCGCGACCCAGGCAAGCCACCGCCAGGTCGGCATCGTGGGCCTCGGAAGAATCGGGTCGGTCATCGCCCGACGCCTCGAAGGCTTCGACTGCACGATCAGGTACCACAATCGGTCGGAGGTGACCGGCAGTCCCTACGAATACGTACCGTCCCTGCTGCAGCTCGCCCACACCTCCGACGTCCTGATCGTCGCCGCCGCAGGGGGCGCCTCGACGCACCATCTGATCGGGGCTCCCGAACTCAGCGCCCTCGGGTCACGTGGCTACCTGATCAACGTCGCGCGCGGAAGCGTGGTCGACCAGAGTGCGCTCGTCAAGGCCCTCACCACCGGCGCCCTGGCAGGAGCGGGACTCGACGTCTTCGAGGACGAACCCGCGGTGCCGCCGGAACTCATGGCCCTCGAGTCCGTCGTCCTCCTTCCGCACCTGGGCAGCGGCACGCACGAGACCCGTGCCGCCATGGCCGACCTGACCCTGAAGAACCTGCGGCAATACCTCGCGGACGGCACCCTGCTGACACCCGTGACCTAGACCGATCCGCTATCCCAGGAGCACCGCATGCGCATTCTTGTCGGCTATGTACCAACGGACGAGGGCAGAACCGCCGCCCTCGCCGCCATCAGCGAAGCGCTCCTGCGCAGCTGCGACCTGCTCGTCGTGGGACCGGCAGCCGATCAGCAGACGCCGGAGGCCGACGCGGAGATCCGCCAGTTGCTGGCCCAGGCCTCTGCCGCCGGCCCGACAGCCCGCCTGCATCCGCTCCGGGCCGACGAGGATCCCGCGGACGCCCTGATCGATCTGTCCTACGAGGACGACGTCGAGCTGGTCGTCATCGGGGTGCGGCGGCGCTCCCGGGTGGGAAAGCTGTTCCTGGGGAGTACCGCGCAGCGCGTCATCCTCGAGGCCGGGTGCGCCGTGCATTCGGTCAAACCGCGGCTGCGCGACGACAAACAGTGATGCACCGAAACAGGTCCCTGCCCTCCATCGATACCCGTCAGGTATCCGCGGATGCGAAGCCGGTCTTGGACACCCTCGTCCGGCCATCCCTACGCTGAACCCATTCCACCCCCCACTCCCGGCGCACTGCAGCGCCGCATCCCAAAGGACATCCCCGTGGCTCCACTGAATCCGGCTGAACTCGCGACGACCGTGAAGTCCGGTCTGCTCTCCTTCCCGGTCACGCACTTCACGCCGACCCTCGAATTCGACGAGACGCGCTACCGGGAGCACCTGGCCTGGCAGTCCGGCTTCGACGTCGCCGGGCTCTTCGCTGCGGGCGGCACCGGCGAAGGGTTCTCGCTCACCACACAGGAACTCGACACCGTCGTCCGGGTCGCGGTGGACGAGGTCGCCGGCAAGGTCCCCGTCATCGCTCCCGCGACGGGCGGCACGTTCTCGGCCATCGAGCACGCCCGGGCTGCCGAAGCAGCTGGAGCCGACGGCATCCTGCTCATGCCGCCCTACCTCACCGAAGCGGACCAGGCCGGCCTGATCGAACACGTCAGCGCCGTCTGTGCCTCGACGTCCCTCGGCGTCATCGTCTACAGCCGGGCCAACGCGGTGCTCACCGACGTGTCCGTCGACATCCTGGCGAGCCGCAATCCGAACCTCATCGGCTTCAAGGACGGAATCGGCAACATCGAACAGATGTCCCGTATCTACGCCCGCGTCGGGGATCGTCTCATCTACATCGGGGGCCTGCCGACGGCGGAGACCTTCGCGCTCCCGCTGCTCCAGCTCGGCGTCAGCACCTACTCCTCCGCCATGTTCAACTTCGTCCCCGAATTCGCGCTGTCCTTCTACAAGGCGGTCATCGCCCAGGATCGCACCGCGGTCTACGAGAAGCTGAACGACTTCGTCATCCCCTATCTCGACATCCGCGATCGGGTGAAGGGTTACGGGGTGTCGATCATCAAGGCCGGCCTCGATTGCGCAGGGCGCGACGGCGGGCCCGTCCGGCCGCCCCTGCAAAATCTCACCGAGGCCGACCGCGCGGAACTCGCCGGCCTGATCAAGCGAATCAGCTAGGAGCACGACCATGGACACCACGACCCGCCCCGCCGTCACCGGCCGATCCATCATCGCGGGAACCCCCGTCACCGGATCCGCCGGCACCATCCGTGCCGTCGATCCGGCCACCGGGCAGGACCTCGAGCCGGCCTTCGGCCTGGTGACCGGAAGCGAGCTCGAGGCAGCGACGACGGCGGCAGCCGAGGCCTTCGACGTGTATCGCGCCACCAGCCCGGAGGTGCGGGCCGCCCTCCTCGAGCGCATCGCGGACACCATCGACGCGCTGGGGGACGAACTGACCGAACGCGGCGTCCTGGAAACGGGACTCCCTGCCGCCCGCCTGTCCGGTGAGCGCGGCCGCACCGTGGGCCAGCTGCGCCTCTTCGCGGGCGTCGTCCGCAACGGCGACCACCTGCAGGCCCGGATCGATCCCGCACAACCGGACCGCTCGCCCGTGCCGCGGGTCGACATCCGCCAGCGGCACATCGCGCTCGGTCCGGTGGCCGTCTTCGGAGCCAGCAACTTCCCCCTGGCCTTCTCCACAGGAGGCGGCGACACCGCCTCGGCTCTCGCCGCCGGGTGCCCCGTCGTCGTGAAAGCCCACAACGCTCACCCCGGGACCGCCGAGCTCGTCGGTCAGGCCATCAGCCAGGCGGTTGCCGAGAGCGGCCTGCCGGCAGGCGTCTTCTCCCTCGTCTTCGGCGCCGGGGCCTCGGTCGGGCAGGCGCTGGCCGCCGATCCGCGCATCAAGGCCATCGGCTTCACGGGTTCGCGCGCCGCAGGCATCGCCCTGATGACGACAGCGGCAGCGCGGCCCGAGCCCATTCCGGTCTACGCCGAGATGTCCTCCATCAATCCCGTGATCGCCCTGCCGGGAGCACTCCTCGCCGACCCGCAGGGGCTCGCTGCCGGTTTCGTCGCCTCCCTCACCATGGGGGCCGGCCAGTTCTGCACGAATCCCGGACTGGTCTTCGTGCCTGTCGGGGCCGACGGGGACGCCTTCGTCTCCGCGGCCGCTTCCCTGCTCGGCGACGCACAGGGTGCCACCATGCTCACCGCTGGGATCGCCGCGTCCTGCCAGGCCGGGATCGACGGTCTCCGGACGAGGAACGGCGTGGACCTGGTCACGGAAGGTCGGCCGGGCGATACCGAGAACGCCCCCGCACCTGCCCTGTTCAGTACCTCGGCCAGCACCTTCATCGCCGACCCGACGCTCCAGGAGGAGGTCTTCGGATCAGCGGGAGTCCTCGTCCGCTACGCGAGCGAGCAGGAGCTGCGCATGGGCCTGGAAGCATTGCAGGGCCAGCTGACGGCGACGGTCCATGCGGCGGACAGCGACCATCCGACCGCAGCGGACCTCCTGCCCGTGCTCGAGCGCAAGGTCGGGCGCATCCTCTTCAACGGCTGGCCCACCGGGGTGGAGGTGGGCCACGCCATGGTGCATGGCGGCCCCTTCCCTGCGACCTCGGATTCACGCTCCACCTCGGTGGGGACGCTCGCCATCGCCCGCTTCCAGCGTCCGGTGAGCTACCAGAATCTTCCCGACGCCGTCCTTCCGGCAGCGCTGCAGGATGCGAACCCGTGGTCGCTGAACCGTCGGATCGACGGCACGGTCCGGGCAGAGGGCTGAACCGTGTCCGATCAGGCACCCGTCATCACATCGGTCGAGGTCGTGCCGGTCGCCGGCTACGACAGCATGCTGCTGAACCTCAGTGGCGCGCACGGCCCGTTCTTCACCCGCAACATCGCGATCATGACGGACAGCAACGGACGCACGGGCCTCGGCGAGGTGCCGGGCGGTGAAGCGATCCGCGCCACGATCGAGGATTCTGCGGCACTCCTCGCGGGCCGACCGGTCGCGGCGTACCGCAGCCTGCTGCGGACCGTCGCCCGGACCTTCGCCGATCGGGACGCCGGAGGGCGGGGACTCCAGACCTTCGACCTCCGCACCACCATCCATGCCGTGACCGCCCTGGAGTCCTGCCTGCTCGATCTGCTCGGACAGCATCTGGACGTTCCCGTCGCTGAACTCCTCGGCGACGGCCAGCAGCGCGACCGCGTCCAGATGCTCGGCTACCTCTTCTTCATCGGTGATGCGGGAGCGACGGACCTGCCCTATCTCGACGGCGACGACCCGTCGGACCGGTGGGGTCGGCTCCGGCGCAGCGAAGCGATGACGCCCGACGCCGTCGTGGCACTGGCGGAAGCCGCACAGGAGCGGTACGGGTTCCAGGACTTCAAGCTCAAGGGCGGCGTCCTCGCCGGCGACGAGGAGATCGCTGCGGTCACGGCGCTCGCCGCCCGCTTCCCCGACGCTCGCATCACCCTCGATCCCAACGGTGCGTGGTCGCTGGCCGAAGCCGTGCGGCTGTGCTCGGGCCTGGAGGACGTCCTCGCCTACGCGGAGGACCCGTGCGGCGCGGAGAACGGATTCTCCGGTCGTGAGGTCATGGCGGAGTTCAAGCGGGCCACGGGACTGCAGACGGCAACGAACATGGTGGCCACCGACTGGCGGCAGATGGCCCACGCCATCCGCTCGAACGCCGTGGACATCCCCCTGGCCGATCCCCACTTCTGGACGATGCAGGGGTCCGTGCGGGTGGCGCAACTGTGCGACGACTTCGGGCTGACCTGGGGCTCCCACTCGAACAACCACTTCGACATCTCCCTGGCCATGTTCACCCAGGTCGGTGCGGCAGCACCGGGGCGGGTGACGGCTCTGGACACGCACTGGATCTGGCAGGACGGCCAGCCCCTCACGAAGCAGCCGCTGCAGATCCAAGGCGGCTACATCGAGGTGCCGGCCCGCTCCGGCCTGGGCGTGGAGCTCGACCGGGATGCGCTGCAGTCCGCCCACGAACTGTATCTGCAGCACGGGCTCGACGCCCGGGACGATTCGGTGGGCATGCAGTTCCTCCTCCCGGGCTGGGCCTTCAACCCGAAGCGGCCGGCACTGCAGCGCTGAGCGGCCGGTCCACCGGCAGGAGAACGAAGACGCCCCGGGATGGACTCCCGGGGCGTCTTCATGCGCGGACGATACGATCTCGCGGCTCCCGAGGTGGAGCCGCGGGGCCGACAGGTGCCCTACCGCACCCCCGCACGACGACGGCGGTCGTTGCCGGACCGCAGGTCCCGGTTGAGGCGGCGGTCGCCGTGGTACAGGATCGACTCCCAGTCGGCTTCCTCGGCCGTCTTCGCGATGACCTTCGACTCCTCGACCTTCTTCTTCCGCGGCGACACGTACAGCCAGTTCAGGACGCCGAGCCCCATGTCGACCATCGAGTTCTTGATGCCGATGTACGCGCGGATGGCGCCGGCCGCGAGCAGCGCATTGAGCCCCGCGAAGACGGCGTTGCCCCAGTTCTGCTCCATCACGTCGCGGGCCAGGGTGAGCAGCGAGAACGCCACGATCGCGTAGGGGATCACCACGTAGAGGCCCGGCGCCGCGGTGCGGTCCTTGACCTTGGGCGTGCGGACGAACGGGATCTTCTCCCCCGTGAACGCCTGCTGGATGGACTTCAGCACGCCCGCGAGGTTGACGGGCAGCAGCACGAGGTTGAAGCCGTAGATCCGGAAGATGTCCGAGAAGCGGTGCCCGCAGTCGCGGAGGTCGCTGCCCATGGCCAGGAAGTACGGGGCAGCGGCCAGGAAGACGACCGGGCTCAGGAGCCTGCTGTCGTAGGGGTACGCGAGCAGGAACAGCAGCCCGAAGCTCGCCCAGGCGATCGACGCCATGTAGTTGACGCGCAGCAGCACCTCGCGGGCGAGGACCTGCTCGCGGAGGTGGCGGCGCCGTCGTAGCTGGTTCCACAGCTTCGGCAGGATCAGCAGGCCACCGTTGGCCCAGCGCCGCCGCTGCACCACGAGGGAGCCGAAGTCCGGCGGCGTGGCGCTGTAGCTGAGGCGCTCGGGGTAGTTCATGAGCGTCCAGCCGTGCGTGCCGAGGTCCACGCTGGACTCGGTGTCCTCGATGACCGTGCGGTCCTGGATGTACGTCTTGATCTCGAAGCCGCCCACATTGTCGACCTCGACGATGTCCTCCACCGCGCGCTTACGGATCACGGCATTCGCACCCACCCAGAAGGTGGCCCCGTAGTAGGACATGCCCTGGTGCAGGATGTGCTGGATGTCCGTCGTCGCGCCGGCTACCCGCTCGATGCGCGTGGGCGCTCCGCGGAAGGACGAGTACGGCGTCTGCGTGACGGCGATGCGCTCGTTGCCAGGGGATTCGAGCAGGTGCACGAGCCGCAGGCAGTAGTCGCGCAGCAGCAGCGAGTCGGCGTCGAGGGTCAGGAGGTAGGTCGAGTCGGGCACGTCGAGGACGTCGTCGGCCACGTCACCGCCGTCCGCCGCGCCCATCGGCCGCAGCACCGTCCCCGCGGCGGTGTGCTCCTTCTGCCACCGCTGCCCCATGAGGGAGATGTAGGCATTGAGGTTCATGGCCTTGTTCGCCTCGTGGGACAGGGACGCGTACGCCTTCCGCTCGAACGTCTCGAGCCGCGTGTTGAAGATCCGCACCAGCCGCACGTACAGCTCGCGGACGCGTGCCGGCTCGGGCGCCTGGGACTGCGCGTGGGCGGCGTTGAGCGCGTAGATGGTGAGCCGCAGCTCGCGCGCCAGACCCATGATCACGAGGTCCACGAAGAACTCGTCCACGTGGTCCTCCACGCGCTCGGCGTCGGCCATGTCCTCGAGCCACGCCGCGGCGTCCTCGTAGGCGGCGATGACCGCCGGCAGTTCGGAGCACGACGCGTCGTCGCCGTCGTGGGCGGCCAGTCGCGCCTCGAACGCGGCCAGTGCCGCGGTCGCGCGGGTGGAGGGCTCGAGCAGGCTCGATTCGATCTCGAAGCTCAGCGCCCGGGTGGCGTCCAGGCGCTGGCGGACCGCGGGGTCGGTGGGATGCGGCGGATCGTCGAGGAGCAGCACCACGCGGATGTTGGGGAACTCCTGCAGCGCGGCGGACCACAGCGTCGCGCGCACCACCGCGGGCTCCTCCGCGTACGAGGGGACCAGCACGGTGATGCCCTCGTGGTGGTCGGCGAAGTGGCGGTCCAGCTCACCGCGTGGCACGCGCTTGTGGTCCCGGAACCGGTACAGCGCACCCTGGCGCGCCAGCAGGTACATGAGCGCGGAGAACGTAAGGAACGTGACCACGATCAGGTACGACGTCGCCTCCACCTGGAACCGGAAGCCCGCGTTCGGGTTGTTGGCGAACTGGCGCAGGATCGTCGTGACGATGTAGGTGAGCCAGGCGAGCACCGTGATGACGATGCCGAGCCGGCCCAGGGCGATCTTCCGCGAGGACGGCGTCGGGTGCACGATCGACAGCGGCTCCGAACGCCGCTCGGCACCCCACTGGCGTCGGCGCGGCGGTGCCGTATCGGGGGCGGCCGCGGCCGCCAGCTCGAGGATGGCGGTCTGGGCGGCGGGCGACGACGGCATCGCGGACGCGCCGGCCGCATCGGCCGGCGCTGCGTCGGACTGCGCACGTGCCTGTCGTCTGGAGGCTCGGTACTCGGCGGCATCGCGGGATCTGGACATTGCTTCCTCGGCGGTCGTGGGACGGGTGAACGCCTTCCATCGCCCCGGCGGCAGACAGCGTCACTCTCCACCATCGGACCGCATCGGTTCGGCGTTAGCGACAGGGGTGACGGCGGCCCTTTTTTCCCCTACGCTTCAAGCGTCTCGCGCATCCGAAGTGCGCTCTCCCGCCTCTTTCGAGGCTGTCATCTGGGGTTCCTGTGTCTGCTCGTTTTCCTGGCCGGAAGCTGTCCGTCGTCCGCCTCGCTGTCCTGTCCGTCGTGCTCGGCGGTGTCGCCGTCGGCGGCCTCACCGGCTTCAACCGCTGGGAGGACGCCAAGTCCGCCGAGAGCACCGGCGCCTTCTTCGCAGGCTACGTCGACGTGACAGCCACACCCGCCTACGCGTTCGAGGTCCCGTCCGCGGACGCGGGGAACTCGGTGATGCTGTCCTTCATCGTGGCCTCGACGACAGACCCGTGCGAGCCGTCGTGGGGGACCTTCTACGGACTCGACGAGGCAGAGGTGGCGCTCGATCTCGACCGGCGCGTGGCCCGCCTGGTGCAGGACGGCGGCGAGGTGACCGTCTCGTTCGGCGGCCTGCTCAACGACGAGCTCGCGACCGCGTGCACCGACCCCGAGGACCTGAAGGACGCGTACGAAGCCGTCGTCGACCGGTACTCGCTGTCCACGGTGGACCTCGACATCGAGGGCGAGAACCTGAAGGACACCGCCGCCGGGGAGCGCCGCGCGGAGGCCATGGCCGCCCTGCAGGCCGAGCGCGCCGACACCGACACCCCCCTGAATGTCTGGCTGACCCTGCCGGTCGCGCCCACGGGACTGACCGCCGAGGGGACCGCCGCCGTCGCGCAGTTCCTCGAGGCCGGGGTGGACCTCGCCGGCGTGAACGTCATGACCATGGACTACGGGGGAAGCCGCCCGGAGGGCACGGACATGCTCACGGCGTCGCAGAACGCGGCCGATGCCACCCACCGCCAGGTGCAGGTGCTGTACGAGCGGGCCGGCAAGGAGCTCGGGCCGCAGGCAGCGTGGCGGAAGATCGGCCTCACCCCGATGATCGGGCAGAACGACGTCAAGGGCGAGGTCTTCACGCTCGACGACGCGAAGGCCTTCAACACGTTCGCCGCCGAGCGCGGCGTGGGCCGCATGTCCATGTGGTCGCTCAACCGCGACGGCACCTGCAGCGAGAACTACGCCGACACCACCGTGGTCTCCGATGCGTGCAGCGGAGTCGACCAGCAGGGCATGCTCTTCGCACCGCTGCTCGGTGAGGGCTTCACCGGCCGCGCAGCGACGCTCGCCGAGGTGCCGGTGACCGAGGAGTCGCCGGAGGCCCTGGTCGAGGACGATCCCGAGACGAGCCCCTACCCGATCTGGTCCGACGTCGGCACCTACCGCGAGGACGACCGCGTGGTGTGGCAGGGCAACGTGTACGTGGCGAAGTACTGGACGCAGGGCGACCTGCCCAACGATCCGGTGCTGCAGGCGGAGGAGACCCCCTGGACGCTGCTCGGGCCGGTGCTGCCCGACGAGCGTCCCGTTCCCGCGGTCACCGCTCCCGCCGACCTGTACCCCGCGTGGGATCCGGCCACGGTGTACGAGCGGGGCGCCCGCATCCTCGTGGACGGCCGCGTGTACGAGGCGAAGTGGTGGAGCCAGAGCGACAGCCCGGAGGCCGCCGTGCAGGGCTCGGACGCCTCACCGTGGCAGAAGCTCGACGACGCCGCGCTCGTGAAGATCATCGAGGAGAAGGCGGGCTCCTAGCAGGCCGCTCCGCGGACCGGGGCGGGTTGGGAGTCAGCCCGCCTCGGGCACCAGCACCGTCACCCCCGCCGCCTCGAGCGCCGCCGCGAGCGCGGGGTCGGGAGCCTTGTCCGTCACCAGGTAGTCGGCACCCTCCAGCGGGACGATCTGCGCGAACAGCCGGCGGCCGAGCTTGGTGGAGTCCGCGAGGATGGCGGTGCGATCCGCCCGGCGCACCATGTCGGCCATCATCGTCGCGTCACCCAGGTTCGACGCCGAGTAGCCGGACGCGTCCACGGCTCCGACGGCGATGAGCGCGATGTCGCAGCGGATGTCCACCTCGGGCGTGTTCGCGTTCATCCTGAGGGTCACGGGACCCGTGGTCGCCTGGGTCAGGGTGCGCACGGCTCCACCGAACAGATAGAGATCCCGGAACACCGCCGGCGAGATCTCGGCCGGGATGCGCAGGTTGTTCGTGGCGATGGTCAGGTTGCGGTGGTTCCGCAGGGCCCGCGCCACGGCGAGGCTCGTGGTGCCCGCATTGATCATCAGCACCGATCCGTCGGTCACCAGTTCGACGGCGAGCTGGGCGATCGCCTCCTTCTCCGCGGTCTGCATGCTGAGCCGCACGTCGATCTCCCGGTCGCGCCCTGCCCGCTCGGCGGCGCTCACGGCCCCTCCGTGGGTACGGACCAGGACGTTCTCACGGTCGAGCTGGTCGAGGTCCCGCCGGATGGTGTCGATGGACACATCGAAATGGGCGGCGAGGTCCGCGACCGTCACCCGTCCCACCTCGTCGACGTAGGCGGCCAGATCGGCCTTCCTGCCCGCCGGTAGGCGCCGCGAGCGCTGCAGTTCCTGCGAAGTCATGCACCCATTCGTAACACACGCCCTGCAGAAGATGCACCATAACCGCACTAAACTGCAGACTCTGGCGCCTTGAGCGGGCTTCCGATACCGATTCGACGCGTAATCGCGACCCGGAACCCTTGACGGAGGAGCAGGAGCAGGCGCACACTCGTGGTGAAAGACGCAAGAAACAGCATAAGCGAGCGAAATCCTGCACTATCTCAACGAGGAGACCTAATGTCCACCCATCGGCGTATGCGTAACCGAGTCACCCTGTTCACGGGCATTGCCACCACCGCGGTATCGATCGTCGCGCTCACCGGCTGCGGTTCAGGCGGTTCGAGCGGCGCCGAGGAAGCGGGCGGAGATGTCACCATCGAATTCGCCCAGTGGTGGGAACCCGAACTTCCCGACGGCGAGTTCCGCGCCCTCATCGACACGTTCGAGGAGGCCAACCCCGAGATCACCGTCGACCTCGTCAGCGGCCCCTACGCCTCCACCAAGGAGCAGTTGTTCGCGGGAGCCGCCTCCGGGACCATGCCGGATGTCGTCGGCCTGGACGGCGCCTGGGTCAGCGACTTCGCCGAGCAGGGTGTCATCGCCGACCTGACCCCGCTCCTGGACGAGGCCGGCTTCGACGACAGCCAGCTCGTGAGCCAGGTCAAGGTCGAGGACAAGACCTACATGGTCCCGGTCGTGAACTTCGTCTATCCCATGTTCACCAACGACGACCTCCTGTCCCAGGCCGGCGTGGCAGCACCCCCGGAGACCCGCACCGAGTTCGCCGATGCGGCCGGCAAGGTCTCCGACCTCGACGGCGACGCCTCCGGCTGGGTGCTCCCCCTCTCCCTCGAGGCTCCGAACGGTGTGCAGAACGACGTCATGTCCTGGGCCTGGGCCTCGGGCGGCACCATGCTGAAGGACGGCCAGCCGGACCTCACCAACGAGGACGTCACCTCCGCCGTCGACTTCATCGGCGGACTCTGGGACGACGGCGTGATCGCCCCCGGCAGCTTCACCATGAAGGAGCAGGACAAGGTCGAGGAGTTCACCAACGGCCGCGTCGGCATGATGATCGACTCCCTCGCGCACATCAACCTGATCCGCGAGACCAATCCGGACCTCAACTTCTCCATCTCCGCCGTGCCGGCAGCCGACGACTACTCGGGCGAGCGCGGCATCCCCTACGCCTCCTGGGGCATCGGCGTCGCCGAGAACTCCGAGCACAAGGACGCGGCCGCGAAGCTGGTCTCGTTCCTGATGAGCGAGGAGACCAACTCCGAGCTCTCCACCATGGCGAACGCCTTCCCCGGCAACACCGAATCGGTGCCCGCGTTCGTCGAGGACGACGACCTGTTCAAGAAGGCCTTCGACATCTACCAGGCGGGCTACCCCGCGAACGAGTTCGTCGGCCTGCCCGTGGCCGAGGAACTGATGCGCCAGCTGGGTGCCCAGCTGCAGTCCGCCCTCGATGGCCAGCAGTCCCTTTCCGAGGCGCTCGAGAAGGCGCAGACGGAATGGGAAGGCGAGTTCTAGGTCCTCCACACACCGGATCGGGCATCGCTGTCCCCACGCGGTGCCCGATCCCCCACAAAGGTCGTCCCCATGAGCATCCGCACCTTCACCGCTCCAGACCCCGAGACCCTGGTCAACGGAGCCCAGCCCCCCAAAAAGCGCCGCCAGCTCCGCCGCGCCGGCGAGTCCTACGGCTTCCTGGCCCCTACCCTGATCCTGCTGCTCGTCCTCATGATCGTGCCGATCGTGATGGTCGTCGGCTACTCCTTCCAGGACAACGTGATCCTGAAGTCGTCCTCGGAGTTCACCGGGATCGCCAACTACGTCACCGTACTGACGGACCCGGGCTTCTGGAAGGCCACGGGCAACACCCTCTACTTCTGCCTCATCAGCGTCGCGGCGCACCTCGTGCTGGGACTCACCTTCGCGATGCTGCTCAACAGCCGCCTCATCAGCGCACCGTCCCGGGCGTTCTTCCGGGCCCTGTACGTCCTGCCGTGGCTGTTCACGGCGGCCGTCATCGCAGTGCTGTGGAGGATGCTCCTGTCCCCCAACGGCATCGTGAACTTCCTGCTGGACACCGACGTGGAATGGCTCGCCTCCCCGCAGCTCGCCCTCGGGACGGTGACGTTCATCAACATCTGGGCCGGCTACCCGTTCTTCATGGTCAGCCTGCTCGCGGGCCTGCAGGGCATCCCGCAGGATCTGCACGAGGCGGCGAGCATCGACGGCGCGAGCCCCGTGCAGCGCTTCTGGAACGTCACCATCCCGCAGCTCCGCCCGATCATCGTCAGCCTGCTGCTGCTCGACCTCATCTGGACCTCGCAGCAGTTCGCCCTCATCTGGCTGACCACCGGCGGCGGGCCGATCGACGTCACCGAGATGCTCAGCACCTACACCTACAAGCTCGCCTTCGCCAACTACGACTTCTCGCTCGCGGCGACCTCCGCCGTCCTGGTGCTGCTGCTGTCGATGGTGCTGGCCGTGCTCTACGTACGCCACCAGAAAGCAAGGGATTGACATGGCGCTCACCACGCAAGGCCGGACCCGCCTGGCCCGCTCCGGGGTGCTGGCAGGACTCATCCTCGGCGCCGTCTTCGCCGCCGGGCCCGTCCTCTGGATGCTCTCGAGCTCGTTCAAGTCGAACACGGAGATCTTCGAGCTCCCGCCGCGGCTGATCACCGGTTCGTTCTCGTTCGACGCCTACGCGGCGATCCTCACCGACTCCGAGACGCTCCGGTTCTTCTTCAACAGCTACCTCGTGGCCGGCGCGGTGACCATCCTGACGCTGCTGGTCGCGATCCACGCCGCCTACGCGTTCAGCCGCTTCGAGTTCCGCGGCAAGCGGGTGCTGAACGTCGTCATCATCAGCGTCCAGGCCGTCCCGCCGATCACGCTGCTGATCCCGTACTTCGGGCTCGTCGTCGGGCTCGGCCTGTACAACACCTACCCCGGCCTGATCCTCACCTACATGGTGTTCACGCTGCCCTACGCCATCATCATGATGACCGGCTACCTGAACACCCTGCCGCGCGAACTCGACGAGGCCGTCCGCGTGGACGGCGCCGGCTCGCTCACCGCCCTCTGGCGGGTCCTCGTGCCCATCTCGGTGCCGGGCATCGTCTCGGTCGGCATCTACACCTTCATGATCGCGTGGAACGAGTACCTCTTCGCACTGACCCTCACCCGGACCACCGAGATGCGCACCGTGCCCATCGGGATCCAGCTCCTCATGGGGCAGCACTCCTACGAGTGGAACCAGATCATGGCGATGAGCATCCTCGGGTCCATCCCGGTGCTGATCCTCTTCCTGGTGCTCCAGCGCTACTTCATCAGCGGCCTCACGGCCGGTTCGGTCAAGAGCTGACCCCTGTCCCCCGTCCGATCCATCCCGCGCACGTCATCTATCAAGGAGAATCACTGTGCTGTACACCGGTAAGTCCATCCTCGACATCGCCAACGAACACAACTTCGCCATCCCCGCCTTCAACATCAGCGACTGGGCCATGTTCAACGGCGTCATGGACATCAGTGAGGAGAAGGAGGCCCCGGTCATCATCGCGATCCACCCGGACGAGGTCTCCCACATCACCACCGACCTGATCGCCGCGATGCGCAGCCGCGCCCACCGCTCCAGCGTCCCCGTGGCCATTCACTGGGACCACGGCGGAACCTACGAGCAGATGATCACCGCCATCCAGGCCGGCTTCACCTCGGTCATGATCGACGCCTCCCTGCTGCCCTTCGACGAGAACGTCGCGCTGACCCGCAAGGTCGTCGAGGCGGCGCACGCCGTCGGCATCCAGGTGGAGGGTGAGCTCGGCACCATCGGAGCCAATGACAGCTACGGGGAGTCCGGCGCCGCGGAGATCATCTACACGAACACCGACGACGCCGTGCGCTTCGTGAAGGAGACCGGCGTGGACAGCCTCGCCATCGCGATCGGCACCTCCCACGGCCTCTACCCGGCGGAGAAGAACCCCGAGCTGCGCCACGACCTCCTCGAGGAGATCAAGGCGGCCGTCGGCATCCCGCTCGTCCTCCACGGCGGCTCCGCGAACCCCGACAGCGAGCTGGCGCGCGCCGTGAGCCTCGGCATCAACAAGATCAACATCTCGAGCGACATCAAGGTCTCCTACCACAACGCCATGCGGCGGATCCTCGGGACCGACGAGCGCCTGCGCGAGCCGAACGCCATCCAGCCCGAGGCCATCGCGGCGCTGAAGGTCACCGCCGCGGAGAAGATCGAACTGTTCGGCGCGGACGGCAAGGCCAAACTGTACTGAGGACTGCGACCACGCGACGGAGAACGGGAAGGGGATCGGCGCCATGGGAACCACGCTCGTGCTCGGGCTCGGCGGAACCGTCGACTACGAGGTGCGCTGGGATGCGGCGGTCGTCGAAGCCCTGGCCTCGCGGTTCGGCATCCGCGGGGCGGAGCTCACCACCATGGCACCGATCGTCGACGAGCGGTCGCTGGTGGTGACCATCCTCGCCTTCGTCCGGGACGGCGCCGGCGGCGAGCGCTTCGTGGTCTCCTCCGACGTGGTCAAGGACTTCTCGGAACGCTTCGCCACGGAGATCACGCTCGGTGGCACCGGGGTGCGGGCGGGCATCGCGCTCGACCGCCTGGGGATCCCGAGCGTCCAGCACCTCGTCAGCATCGACGACAACGTGCGCCGGCTGCTGCCGGGATCGATGTCCTACGTCAGTTCCGCGACGGAGGACACCCTCGATCCGCACCTGATCGTGCAGTACCCCGCCGGGACGGTCATCCGGCTCGACGACGGGGAGATCGTGTCGCCGTCGTCGAACCGGCTGATCTTCGCGAACGATCCGCCGAACCGCAGCATGGCGATCGCGCCGGAGCTGGGGGAAGCGCTCGAGGACGCCGCGGCCCTGCTGGTCTCGGGCTTCAACACCATGCAGGACGAGGGCCTCCTGGAGCGGCGCCTCACCGAGCTCGACGCGGCGATGGACCGCCTGCCGTCCGACGCGCTCGTCTACTACGAGGACGCGGGCTTCTACGTGCGGCGTTTCGCCGAGCGGATCTGGGCCCACCTGCTGCCGCGCATCGACGTGTACGGCATGAACGAGGACGAGCTGCAGGAGTACGTGGCGCGTCCCGTGGACCTGCTGAACGATAGGGACGTCGCCGCGGCCCTCCTCGAGGTGCACAGCCTCATCCCGGTGCCGGCGCTGCTGGTGCATACGCAGCACTGGGCCATCGCCGTCGGACCCGCCGCAGGCCGGCACCGCGACGCCGTCGCGAACGCCGTGCAGATGGCGGCCACGCGCTTCCGGCTGGGCGACGGTTTCACGGCGGCCGACTTCGAGGCGACGGCGCTCCTCTCGCACAGCGTGCGGGGCGAGGACGTGGTGGACGGCGTGGAGCGGATGATCCCGGGCTCGGTGGGCGTGCCCGCCTTCCGGATCGACACCATGACGCCGACGACGATCGGGCTGGGTGACAGCTTCGTGGGTGGCTTCCTGGTGGTTCACGCCCCGGTCCGGGAGCCGCAGCCATGATCGAGCGGCTGCCATCGAACCGGCCGCCGGAGCGCTTCTACCGCGGTGGTGCGCGCATCTCCGCCTTCCGCGGCGAGCCGTCCGCCGCCGAGTTCGAGCCGGAGGACTGGATCGGCTCGACGACCACGATCTTCGGCGAGGTAGACCTCGGGCTCACCCACCTGGCGGACGGCACGCACCTGCGCGACGCCGTCTCGTCGGATCCCGAGTACTGGCTCGGGAGGGAGCACGCAGTCCGCTGGGGCAGTGACGTCCGGCTGCTGGTCAAACTGCTCGACGCCGGCCAGCGCCTGCCCGTGCATGCCCACCCCGACGACGCCTTCGCCGCCCGGCAGCTCGGGCACGGCCACGGCAAGGCCGAGGCCTGGTACATCCTGCAGGGTGGCACGGTGCACCTCGGGCTCACGCGGGATGTCGGCGAAGCGGAACTCGCCTCCCTCGTCGAGGCGCAGGACGTCGAGGCGCTCCTCGGACTGCTGCACGAGGTCGACGTCGCGCCGGGCGATGTGGTGTGGGTGCCGCCGGGCGTGCTGCACGCGATCGGCGCCGGGGTGCTGCTGCTGGAACTGCAGCAGCCCGAGGACCTCTCGATCCTGCTGGAGTGGCGGGACTTCGCGCTCGACGGCACGGCCGACGGCCATCTGGGCCTCGGGTTCGACGTCGCCCTGACGGCCGTGCAGCGGACGGCGGTGTCCCGCGAAGCGCTCGCGGGCCTCGTGCGGACGGCGCCGCCCATGGGCTCCGTGTTCCCGCCCGACGCCGACGCCTTCTTCCGCCTCGAGCGCGTCCCCGTTCAGGGGCAGGTTCCCCTCGATCCGGGCTTCGCGGTGCTGGTCGTCAGCGACGGCGCCGTCAGCATCGGTGGCCGGCCCGCTCCCCGCGGCAGCACCTGGCTGCTTCCGGCCGGCGCCGGCGGCGTCCTGCTCGACGGCGCCGGCGAGGTCTTGCTGGCGAGGCCGCCTGCCGCCTGACGGCCCTTCGGAGAGCAGGCGACGCTTGACCGGCAGCATGATGCCCGAATGCGATGAATTCTGCCCGCCCGCCCCGTCCATCCTGCGTTAGACGAAGGTAGGGTCGGAGCGACGCCACACCGTGGCATGAGGAGCGCAGGATGTCTGCACCACAGATCTACATCAGCTTCCCGGGGACCGCGCGGGAAGCGCTGGGTTTCTACGCGGGGGTGTTCGGCGGTGAGGTGTCCCTCTTCACGTACGGGGACTTCGCCAGGACGGACGGGCCGCCGGACGCGGTGGCGCACGGGGTGCTCGACGGCGTCGTCGCCCTCGCGGGATCGGATGCCGCGGCAGGCGAGAAGACCCTGCGCTGCGAGGGGCTGATGCTGTCGCTGCTCGGCACCGCCGAGCCACCCGTCCTGCACGCGTGGTTCGACCGGCTCGCCGAGGGCGGGACCGTCGTCGACCCCCTGGCGCCGAAGCCGTGGGGTGCCTCGGACGGGCAGGTCGTCGACCGCCACGGGCTGCACTGGCTGATCGGCTACGAGCCGGCCCAGCCGCAGCCGGAGGACGACGCACGCTGAGCCCGGCCGGTTCGGATCGTCTCCCTAGAATGGGGGGATGGTCTCCCCCGCGTCCTCGTCCGCGCCACTGCTGGTCCTGAAGAAGATCAGCGACATCCTCGATGCCTTCTCGCTGCGCCGCCCGGAACTGAGCCTGACCGACATCAGGGAGGCGACCGGGCTCCCGACGTCCACGGTGCAGCGCCTCGTGGGGAACCTGGTGGCCAACGGCTTCCTCGACCGGGTGGGCGACCAGTACCGGGTGGGACTCAAGATGTCCTTCTGGGCCGCTCCGGCCACCCAGGACCTCGACCGCCTGGAGATCGTGAAGCCGGTCCTGACCGACCTGCGGGACCGCCTGGGTGAGACGGCGTGCTTCTTCGAGTCCTCGATGCACTACCGGGTGTGCGTGGCGATGGCCGAGACGCACCACATGCTGCGCCGGGAGATGAAGGTGGGCCGGATCCTGCCCCTGCACGCGGGATCCGCCGGGCGCGTGCTCCTGGCGTGGACGGAGGGGCTCCTCGCCGAGATCGAGGCCGAGTCGCTGGACCGGTTGACGGACAGCACCATCACCGACAGCGGGGCCCTCCGGGCCGCCGTCGACCGGGCGCGCGAGGACGGCTATGCGATCACCACGGGCGAGCGGCAGTCGGGGGCGAGCGGCCTGTCAGCCCCCGTGTTCGACTCCCAGGGGGATCTCGTCGGCGCCGTCACCGTGATGGGGCCGACCCTCCGGATGCCCCTCGAGGTGTGCGAGCAGTGGGTGGAGGACCTCCTGGCCGCCGCCGAACAGATCACGAGGATGCTCGGGGGCAGGCATCCCGGCGAGGCACAGCGGCCGTCGCCGGGCGGCGGCAGCTAGGCGGCGTCCTTCGGCAGGACCCACGCGAACGCCTTGGCCTCCGAGCGCGCTCCCTGGGCCGCCTTGGAGCGGCTCGCCTCGCCGACCTCGGCGGTGACTCCCTCGCCGAGGCGGACGAGTGCGGCGAACGTGTCCGGTGTCAGCCAGGCCGGGCGGAGCGCGAAGAGCAGGTCCTCGGTGGCCGTGTTTCCCGAGGCGCCCGGTGCGAACGGGCAGCCGCCCAGCCCGCCGAGGGCGCCGTCGATCATGGTCGCGCCGGCGTCGGTCGCCGCCAGGGCGTTGGCCACCCCCATCCCCCAGGTGTCGTGCCCGTGGAACACGATCTCCTCGAAACGGCCCGTGTCGCGGACCTTCCCGATCAGGGAACCGACCTCGCCGGGAGAGGCTTGCCCCAGCGTGTCGCAGATGACGACGCCGTCGGTGCCCTCGGCGCGGGGATCGCGCACCAGGTCGAGGACGCGCTGCGGGTCGACGTCGCCCTCGAAGGGGCACGTGAAGGAGGTGGCCAGGCACAGCTGGATGGTCGCCCCGGCGGCGTGCGCGAGCCCGACCGCCTCGGGCAGGGCGTCCATGCTCGCCTCGGTGGTGCGCCCGATGTTCGCGAGGTTGTGTGCGTCGGTGACGCTGAGGCAGTACTGCAGGTGCAGCGCGCCGGCCGCGAGCGCCCGGCGGACGTTGCCCGGGGTGGCGACCCATACGTGGCAGTACGCCCGTTCCGCCGGGGTCAGCAGCTCGAGGAGTTCGACGGTGTTGGCCATCGACGGCACGAGGTCCGGCCGGGCCATCGAGCCCACCTCGATGGCGGTCACGCCGGTGGCCAGGAGCTCGCGGACGATCTCCGCCTTCCGGGCCGTGGGGAGGATGCCGCCGGTGAGCTGCAGGCCGTCGCGGAGGGTCACGTCGCGGAGGACTGCGCGGGAGTCGGGGGTGTTCATACGGTCTCCAGTTCCGTGCGGGCGATGAAGTCGCCGGCCTGCTCGGGCGTCCTGCCGAGCAGGCCGACGAGGATGTCGTGGGTGTCGGCGCCGAGGTCGGGGCCGAGGTTGCGGATGGGCAGCGACGCCCCGCCGATGACGGGCGTGATGCCCGGGAAGGCGACGCCCGGCAGGGTCCTCTCCCCGTCGGAGACGTCGAGGTGCTGGACCATGTTGCGGGCCCGGTACTGCTCGTCGTCGACGATATCCCCGGCCGTGTAGATGGGCCCGGAGGGAACCCCGGCCTGGTCGAGGAGCGCGAGGGCCTCGGCGGCGGTGTGCCGGCGGGACCATTCGCCGATCGCGGCGTCGAGCTCGTCGCGCCGCGCCCAGCGCTGGGCGTTGCTCTCCAGCCCGGGATCGTCGGCGAGATCGGGACGCCCGATGATCTGCATGTAGCGCTTGAAGATGCTGTCGCCGTTCCCCGCGACGACGATGCTCCCGCCGTCGGAGCAGAGGTAGGCGTTCGACGGCGCGATGCCCTCCATCCGCCCGCCGGTGCGTTCCCGCTGGAGGCCGTAGGCGCTGTAGTCCGGGACCAGTGATTCCATCACGGACAGCATCGCCTCGTTGAGTGCCACGTCGATGATGCGGTGGTCGAGGGGCGGCCGCTGGACGCCCGAGTCCCGCTCGCGGGCGAAGAGGGCCATGACGGACCCGAATGCCGCGTAGAGGCCGGCGATCGAGTCGCCGATCGAGACGCCGACGCGGACCGGCGGCCGGTCCGGGTCACCCACGAGGTGGCGGAAGCCGCCGTAGGCCTCGGCCACGGCAGCGAAGCCGGGCCGGGAGGACATCGGGCCTGTCTGCCCGAAGGCGGAGATCCTGGTGACGATGATCCCCGGTTTTGCCGCGTCGAGCTCCGCCGGGCCGAGGCCCCACTTCTCGAGGGTGCCCGGGCGGAAGTTCTCGAGCACGATGTCGCACTGCCCCACGAGGTCGAGGATGCAGCGCCGGCCCTCGTCGGTGCGGAGGTCCACGACCATCGACTTCTTGTTCCGGTTGATGGTCCGGTACAGCATGGACGTGGTCCCCGAGCCCAGCCGCCAGTTCCGTAGCTCGTCGCCGGTGCGCGGGCGTTCGATCTTGATCACCTCGGCGCCGAAGTCGGCGAGCAGCCGGCCGGCGGTGGGCGCCGCGATGTAGTTGCCGAGTTCGAGGACGCGGATGCCTTTCAGCGGCGCAACCTGGTCAGTGGTAGTCACGGTGCCCTTTCTAGAGGAAGAGACTGAGGATCAGGGTGAACCCGAGCGCCACCACGGACGCGACGGAGACGCCGATGGAGCAGGTCTTGAAGGTCCCCCGCGTGGTCTGGCCGAGCATGGACTGCAGCAGCCAGAAGGTGTTGGACGTGACGTGGACGAAGAACAGCGATCCTGCGCCGGCGGCCAGCGCGATGAGGACCGGGTCGAGTCCCAGCGTCGGTGCGACGGGCGCCAGGAGCCCGGCCGCGGTGATCGCGGAGATGGAAACCGACCCGACAGCCACATGGAGCAGGGCCGCGATGCCCCACACCACGAGCAGCGGGGCCACGGACGAGGCGGAGAAGTAGCCGCCCAGGACATCACCCATGCCGCTCGCGGCGACGACGGCGGCGAGCGCGCCACCGGCGCCGGTGAGGATCAGGATCTGCCCGGACTCACGGAAACCGCCGACGACGGCTTCCTCGACGCGCTTGGTGCCGATGGTGCGGCGGGCGACGAAGCTGGTGCCGAGCAGGCCGATCAGGAGCGCGATGACCGGGGTGGAGAGGAAGTCGGTGACGGGGGACGTGAAGCCGGCCATCCCGGCCAGGGCGCCGCCGCCGATGAGGACGAGGGACAGGAGCATGGGACCGAACATGACGAGCAGGCTCGCCTCCTTCGGCCCCCTCGCCGTGCGGGTCCGCACGTCGTAGGGGAGCAGGCCGACGCGGCTCCGCGGGTCCGAGGCGGGCAGGACCGCCGCCGGATCGTCCGACGGCGCGACGGGCGCGCCGCCGGGGGCGAGGCCGTCGGCACCGAGGTCCTGCGCCTCCTCCACCGGTTCCTGGTCCTTCTCCACGTTCCAGAAACCGCGCTGGATGAAGAAGTCCATGATGAAGATCGAGACGAGGATCGTCGGGATGATGACGAGCAGGCCGAAGATGAGCATGCTGCCCAGGGGGACGCCCAGCAGGCCGGCCAGCGCGACGGTCGCGACGCCCGGGACCATGAGGACGATGCCGCACTCGAGGCTGATGGCCATGGCGGTGGCCATCCTCGCCGTTCCAAACTTGCCGAGCTTCGGGGCGATCCGCCGCGCCAGGGGTGCGCTCATGACCAGCAGCACGTCGAGGAAGATCGACTGCAGCATGGTGCCCAGCGTCAGGCCCAGCGCGTACGGGATGCCCTTCGGCCCGAAGACCTTCATCAACCGCTCGACGAGTTTGTTGATGGCGCCCATCTCGTTGAGGATCGCGCCCATGAGGACACCCCAGGCGATGAGGAGCCCGACCTCGAACATGATGTCGCCGAAGCCCTGCATGATCGTGTCCGTCGTGCCCGTGGCCCCCAGGCCGGTGGCGAGGCCGAGGCCGGCTGCTCCGATCACCAGGGAGAGCGCCGGGTTGACCCGTAATTTGAGGATCAGGAACACGATGGCGATGATCGCCACCGCCGTGATCGAGAGGATCTGCCAGTCTGCCATGAGTCCCGCTTCGTCGTTGAAGGCCGATGTCGGCTGATTGCTACTCACAATCTGAACATGCGCTCATAATGTGAGTCAAACAACATCGACGCGGGCTGGGCAGATTGCGAATCATCGTCGTCGGCGGCGGACAGCACGGCGGATCCCGCTGGTTGTCCGCGCCGCAGCGCGGACAACCAGCACTACTCCCCGGCGGAAGGGGCGACGTCGAGGATCCAGGTCACGCCGAAGCTGTCCGTCAGCATGCCGAATCCAGGGCTCCATGCGGAGGCAGCCAGGGGTTCGATGACGGTTGCCGCGACGGAGAGCCTGGACCAGTAGTCCTGCACGTCGTCGAGGTCGGTGCCGCGGACGGAGACGAAGAACGGCTGATCGGTGATCGTGGTGCCGTTCTCGCGCCGGGTCGACCCCGCGGTGTCCGCCGGACCGCCCGACTGTCCTGGGATGTCGTACGCCATGACGCGGAACCCGTCCTCGGTCTCGACCTGACCGAAGACGACGTCGTCCGCACCGGGGAGTCCTGCGGGCATGCCGAAGTCGCCGTACGTCGCGATCATGACGTGGCCGCCGAAGACGGACCGGTAGAAGTCCAGGGCTGCCCGGGCGTCGCCGCGGAAGTTCAGGTGGGTGGTGGTGGTGATGCTCATTACTGCTCCTCGTGAGGTCGGATGCCGGGGCTCTCCCCGGCATCCCCGACTCTCTCAGGCATGTAGGACGGTTCCGGTCCTACACCGGACCTAGGATCGGAGGCATGACGACAACCGCCTCGCGCCTGTTGCAGCTGCTGTCCCTGCTGCAGATGCGGCGGGACTGGCCGGGGTCCCTGCTGGCGGAGCGCCTGGAGATCAGCCATCGGACGGTGCGGCGCGACGTCGACCGACTGCGCGAGATGGGCTACACCATCCGCGCCACGATGGGCCCCGACGGCGGATACAGGCTCGACGCCGGCGATGAGGTACCCCCTCTCCTGTTCGACGACGACCAGGTCATCGCCCTGGCCGTGGCGTTGCAGACGGTGCCCGCCTCCGGAGTGGGGATCGGGGAGGCGGCGAGCCGCGCCCTAGCCACCGTGCGGCAGGTCCTGCCCTCCCGGCTGCGGCACCGCCTCGACGCTTTGGACGTCACTGCGCTCCCCGCTCTCCCCGGCGACCTGGCGCGGAGAACCGTGTTACCGGAGGTGCTCATCACCCTCTCCGCCGCCATCCGGGCCCGCACCGTGCTGCGCTTCGACTACGCCGGCGGAAGACCCTCCGACGGCGTCGGTCCCACGCCTCCCCGCAGGGCGGAGCCGCACCATCTCGTCGCCGCGCAGGGGCGCTGGTACCTGGTGGCCTGGGACCTCGACCGGAACGACTGGCGTATCTTCCGCGCGGACCGGATCGATGCCCGCAGCCCCTCGGGTCCCCGGTTCACGGCTCGGCAGGTTCCCGGCGACGACGTCGCCGGGTTCGTCGTGGCGCGCTTCAAGGGCTCCGCGCAGGACGATCGATGGCCGTGCACCGGGACGGTGATCCTGCACCGCCCGGCGTCCGAGGTGCTCCCGTTCGCCGGCGACGGCACCGTCGAGGATCTCGGCACCGACCGGTGCGGCCTGACGGCGGGGGCCTGGTCATGGGTGGCCCTCGCCGCCTCCCTGAACCGCTTCGACACCGACGTCGACGTCGTCCATCCGCCGGAACTGGCCGAGGCCTTCGCGCACCTCGCGGTACGCAACACCACGACGGCGGCTGCCTTCTCCGCACAGGACGGCGGATGGGCACTCCTGGCGGGCGAGCGGCGATCGACCCCGACCGCCACCTAGGCGGCCGGGGTCGATCGTCGGTCCTGCGGCTACCGCTCGGGCAGCTACTTCGAGGCGCCCGCCGTCGAGCTCGTCGTCTCGTCGGCGTCGGGATCCCCCGCGCGGCCCTCCGGCTCGGCGGCGGTGACCTGCCCGCCGCCCACGTGGTGGCGGTCGTTCCGGCCGTCGTCGCCCCTGGTCTTGAGCAGGCTCGCGACGGTGGCGACGGCGATCGTCGCGCCGATGAACAGCAGCGAGAACCAGATGGGGATCTCGGGGACCCAGAGGAGCGGCTGTCCGCCGTTGATGAAGGACAGCTCGTTGACGTGCAGGGCGTGGAAGACGAGCTTCACGCCGATGAACGCGAGGATGACGGCGAGGCCCTGGGCCAGGTAGACCAGGCGTTCGAGCAACCCGCCGATGAGGAAGAACAGCTGGCGCAGGCCCATGAGGGCGAACGCGTTGGCGGTGAAGACGATGTACGCCTCGTTGGTCAGGCCGTAGATCGCGGGGATGGAGTCGACGGCGAAGATGAGGTCCACGAAGCCGATCGCGATGATGGTGAGCAGCATCGGGGTGACGAAGCGCGTGCCACCCTTCTTCACGGTGAGCTTGTCCTCGTGGTACTCGTCCGTGACGGGCAGGACGCGACGGACGAGCTGCATGAACTTGCCGTCGGCGGGGTTGGAGTCGTGGCTGCCGAACGCCTGCTTGTAGGCCAGGAAAAGCAGCAGGGCGCCGAAGATGTAGAAGACCCAGGAGAAGTTCTCGATCAGTCCTGCGCCGATGGCGATGAATGCGCCGCGGAGGATCAGGGCGATGATGATGCCGATCATCAGCACCTTCTGCTGGTACTTCTTGGGGACGGCGAAGCCGGTCATCACGATGAGGAAGACGAAGAGGTTGTCGATGGACAAGGCCTTCTCCGTCAGGTAGCCGGCGAAGTACTCGCCGCCGAACGTCCAGCCGGACAGAACGCCGATCCCGACGCCGAAGAGCAGGGCCAGGCCGATGTAGAAGGCGGACCAGCGCGCGGACTCGCCGATGGTCGGTTCGTGGGGTTTGCGCACGTGCGCGAAGAACTCGTAGACGAAGAAGAGGATCGTCACGGCAATGGTGATCAACCAGATCAGGGGTGTGACCTGCATGAGGGGTACTCCAAAGGGTAGGCGTCGGACATAGGCGCCAAGGTCTCCTCCGCCCGGTCGGAACCGGAACCGATCGGCCCGGAATGCAGCGGTGCATCCGTATTGACGGGCCGATCACAGACGGGAGTACTCCCCTTGATACAAAAAGCCTAACGCACGTGCGCCCTGCAGGATTCCCACCTCCGGATCTGTCGGCCGGATGGTTAGGCTGGGTGGATGGCCACGGTTCTCCTCGTGCGGCACGGCCGCACCACAGCAAACGCGTCCGGACTGCTGGCCGGGCGGGCCGACGGCGTCAGCCTCGACGAGATCGGCCGCGACCAGGCGGCCGCGACGGGTACGCGGCTCGCGGCCGTGCCCGTCGTCGGGGTGGTGTCCAGTCCCCTCGAGCGGTGCCGGCAAACTGCGCAGTTCATCCTCGACCGGCAGACCGGCACCCCGCACGCGCCGGTCGACGACGGGATCACCGAGTGTGACTACGGCCAGTGGCAGGGCCGCATGTTGGCCGACCTCGCCACCGAGGCGCTGTGGCCGGTGGTGCAGTCGCAGCCGTCCGCCGTCACGTTCCCCGGCGGCGAGTCCATGGCCGCGATGCAGGCCCGGTCGGTGGCGGCGATCCGCCGCCACGATGCTGCCTTCGAGGCGGAGTTCGGGCCGGGTGCCGTGTGGGTGGCGGTGAGTCACGGCGACATCATCAAGTCGGTCCTGGCCGACGCGCTCGGCACGCACCTCGACCTGTTCCAGCGCATCCACGTCGGCCCGGCCTCCGTCTCGATCGTGCAGTACGGCTCGAGCCGACCGACCGTCCTCGCTACCAACACCGACGCCGGGGACCTGTCGTGGCTGTCGGCCGCCGCCCCCTCCGGTGATGCGCCGGTGGGCGGTGGCGCAGGGCACACGACTCCCCCGACCGCAGGAGCCTAAGGTAGTCCTATGCCTACAACCGTTCACGAGTTCGAGTGGCCCGACCGGGTGGTCATCGGCACCATCGGCGTTCCGGGACAGCGCACGTTCTACCTGCAGGTGCGCACAGGGAAGCAGATCGTCAGCATCGCGATGGAGAAGCAGCAGTCGGCCCAGCTCGCCGAGAAGATCGACGAGGTCCTCGACCAGCTCATCGCCCTCGACGGCAACCCCTTCAGCATTCCCACGAGCACTCCGATCGAGCTCGTCGACAACGACCAGCTGGAGACCGTCGAGGAGCAGTTCCGCACCGGTGTCATGAGCCTGGGGTGGGACCCGACGACGGCGCAGATCGTCATCGAGGCGTACCCGCTCTCCGATGCCGACGACGACGAGGCGCTGCTCGAGGACGACGACGTCGACGCCGCCGAGATGCTGCGGGTGCGGATGCCGGTCGGCACCGCCCGCGCCTTCGCCAAGCGGGCCCGCGAGGTGGTGGGCGCCGGGCGTCCGATCTGCGAGCTCTGCGGCTACCCCATCGACGCCGAAGGGCACATCTGCACCCTCCCCGAGGCCTGATGCCGGCGCCCGACCTGGTGACCGCCGAGCTGACCCTCACGGGCCGCATCACGACGGCGTCGAACGCCACGTTCCTGGGCAGCATCGGCGGTACGGCGGTCGTGTACAAGCCGATCAAGGGCGAGAAACCGCTGTGGGACTTCCCCGACGGCTGCCTGGCCCACCGAGAGGTGGCCGCCTACCTCGTGTCTGAGGTGTTCGGCTGGAACATCGTGCCGCGCACGTGGCTGCGCGACGGCCCGTTCGGCGAGGGCATGGTGCAGCTCTGGCAGGAAACGGACCCCGACCAGGACGCGGTGGACCTCGTCGCCGCGGATGACGTGCCGGAGACGGGCTGGAAGCAGGTCCTCGAGGGTCAGGACGAGACGGGCCGCATCGTTGCCCTCGTCCACGAGGACACCCCGGCACTGCGGCGGATGGCGGTATTCGACGTTCTCGCCAACAACGCCGACCGCAAGGGCGACCACATCCTCGCGATGGGCGACGGACACCGGTACGGCGTGGACCACGGGCTCACATTCCATCAAGACCACAAGCTGCGCACGGTGCTCTGGGGCTGGGTGGGTGACGCGCTGACGGCCGAGGAGCTCGAGGGCATCGATCGTGTCCGCGACGGGCTTCAGGGGTCGCTCGGTCGTGACCTCGCGGACCTGCTCACCGCCGAGGAGATCGCGTCGCTCGCTGCACGATGCGCGGCCTTGCGAGCGACCGAGCGATTCCCGCCTCCGCGCGGGGAGATGCCGGCGGTGCCCTGGCCGCTGTTCTGAGCGAGCTGACGAACTTGGTTCCCTACCAAAGCCGATTTACGCGACCCTCCACTTAGCTCCCCGATAATTCATTTTCAGTAGCTCACAGTTCCAGTCGTGAAAAGACTTCCAAGCACCGATAGTTGACCTTATGTCAGGTAATGGTTTGGGAAGGGGTTGAACCGCTCTTATTCCGTGCTCATGAACGTGATCTGGTTCAGGACTGTTGTAAGGTCATCGGCCACCGGCAGGGCGCGTTGCTCCCTGCCGGCAGGTTCTCGTACGTGTAGGTGGGCATAGCCATCGGTGACTCACAACGACCGAGCATGTGCGGCATAGTGTGACTGTTTTCCCTGGTGCGAATTAGAGTCTTTGCCCTCGACTGCTGTGGACGGATACTGCACCGAGTCAGCGCACCCGAAATTTGTACGCGACCTGCCGCGTCGGGTATCTAACGCCACGATTAAGTGTGCAGGCAGTATCCGCACACTTGAATTTGTCAGTTGTAGTCGAGCTCTAGTGCATTAGCGAGGCCGCCGACGGCTGGAACCTCGACCCACTAGAGACGACATCGTAGCCGGAGTAACACCAGCAGACCGCACATAAAAGACCCTCCTCCGGGCCGTACCAAAGGGGACTTTTTAGATAGTCACGAAGACCTCGTGTCGCTAAGCATCAACGCTGACGTGTGGCGATGCCTGGGGCAAACGTTGTAGCAGGTCGTTCGCTCGCGGAAGCGCTTGACTGCATGTCTTGGCCAGCAGCCCTGTCGGGGATGCGCCTCACGATGGGTGGGAGCTTCATTTGGGACAGTCGTTGCACTTCCACCGACGTCGGGCGCTTGAGTTGTTCGTCCAAAGTGACCTTCAAGCGCGCTGCAAGGATCTCGCGTCGCAGTGTGTCAAACACCTGGTCCTTGCGGGATGCGTTGCTGGTGTGTCGTTCAGTCATGTCAACCCTCCTTGCTAGCTCCATTATCGCTTGCCTCTGTTGGACCGTCTACCGGAGCGGCTGACTGCGGTCGATCCACGGCGGCCCGAAGCCTTGGTAGGTGGCGGCCCGTCGGCAGCAGGCACGGCGCCAGCAGCAGGGACCTCTTCATCGGGCCCATCGTTGCGCTGATGGTTGCTCTTCTCCACGCGTTCAGCGGCCCGGGTGGCTTCGTCGTTGCCGTCACCGGGGCTTGGGCCGGGGCCGGGGCCGGGATCAACGTCGACATCTTCGAACTCGGGCTCGTTTCTCGGAGCCGAGTAGACAGCGAGCATCGCTGCCAAATCTTCGTATGTAAGCTCTCGAGCCTGTTCCTGCAGACCATCCAGCACAGCAGCGGCGGCTTCGTCATAGCTCAGCAGCGACGTCATTTCCTCATAAGTCAGTCCGTCTTGGGTACGGGCATCTTCGAGCAACTGACGGATACCTTCTGGTTCCATCTCGGTAGAGGTAACCTCCCAGACCGCGTCTAGGAGTTCCTTGTCCTTAGGACCTGCCAGCTCGCTCTTAGCCAGAAGATCCAGCATCCCTGCACCGTAGCCATAGAGCGTGGTGTTATCACTCGATGCTGCCTCCAGAGCCCACTGCGTCCTCCGCCACCACTCGCTCCTAGCGTCAGCCTCGCGCTTCTGCCTAAGGTTCCGCGCGTCACTGCGCACAGTGACCCGCAGCGCCCGGCGTTGCTGGGTCAAGGACCGCGAGCCGATGATGAAGGCAACCAAGGCGGCCAAAAGAGCTGCGTAGGAACCGAACGCTGCCCAAGGCTCCCACCAGTCTGGGCCCCGCTGGGAAGCTGGCGCTAAGCCCTCAAGCGCCCTCACCAGCCTGTCGACGACATGTTGCATCTCCGTCTCGTCCATAACCTCGGGAACCTACCCTGCCTTCCTACGCTGCGAGCCTGCCGATTCTATCGTCCGCACATCATCCCTTATCCAAAATGCGGCAATCACGGTCCTCCCAATGGGACTGAGGCGACAAGATAAGGCTGAACGCTTTAATTCAATAGTCGACCGTTCACGTTTTGCTGCAGGAGCGGTGGCTGGAAGCTTACGCGGACGGCGGAATGTCGTCATGGCGGGTCGGTGACTTCGCCAGTCATCCAACCGTCCTCTTTGCAAAGCATGGCCCGTTTGGGAAGCGCGGCACATCGCATCAGCCGAAGACAGCCTGAAGGACGCTGGCGTGCGAAGCCCCTCCAACTGACTGGACCTGGGGCTGGGTTCCCTAATGTTGGTTACCTACTCGACACGCAGTACGTGGGTAGGTGCCGTTGCGCCTCGTCTCCTCTACCAGCCCCCTAGGGTGATACAGGCACCGGAACTCAGGTCCGGAATTTAGAACGAGACGGCTGGAAGCGCCGTAAATAATGGGGGACCGTGAACCGGAATAAAAGTCACAACCTGACCAGCGTGAAAAAACGAGAAGCTGGTCGCGTCTATGAGACAGTTGAAAATAGATCCGAACGCAATCTAGCTCGCGCACTGAAACTCGTTGCACCTCTCCTCGGTGGATTCATTTTACTGACAGTCCTAAACACGCTACAACGCTCGTCAGAAGGTAGTTATTGGCTGCCTCGCACTGCCGATGACTGGGCGGCGTGGGCTGCATGGTTTGGGCTTCTCGCTACCGTATCCGCAGTCTTCTACGCTGCGAAGCAATACCTTAGTGACACTGAGGAAAAACGCATTGCGCGACATGCTCGTGATGCCGAGGCCCGTAGTATTGCGGACGCCCTTAAGACAAGAGTTGCGTCGACCAACCCCATAGATCCAGAGTACCCAAATGAGCAACCCGATCCGACTTTTGTTGATGGTGTAAATTTGTACATCACCAATTATGGCGAGAAAGAAATCAAAGACATACAGGTCAAGATTCCTGACGTGAAAGCGAAAGTTGTTTACGGAGGCTTGGGGCCACAGGATATGTTTAGCACGGATAATGACGGCTCTATATCTTGGAGAAAAATGGTGGATCATCCATATCTGCTGTCTGAAAATCAGCAACTGTGGATATGCGGTAGCCTTGCGCCGGGCGAAATGATGAGGCTGACCTTCGAGTTCGCAGAAGTGACCACGGACGCCCGGTGGACCGGTTTCAATAATGATCAACGAATCACCGGCAGGCTTGCCGTAATCTTCACCGACTACATGGATCGTTCTTGGGTCCGTTCCACTGGGGATAAGCGTTTGCAGCGACTGTGGCCGGAATCTGTCATTGAGGAGCAGGCCCCGCTTCCGGTGGCTTAAACGTCTAACTGATTCTCGTCACGGCACCCTCCGGGCCGGACCGGTTGCTTAGCCTTAGAGCGAGCGTCCGCTGTCCCGTTTCGCCTGGTCCGCCCGACGGTTCGCTGCTGCCGCGTCGTTCTTGCCCGCTGCAGCCTGACGTGCCTGACGCTCCGCGGCAGTCGCCTTCCTGCTGTTAATGAGGTCGGCCTGTCGCTGACTGAGCCCTCCGGCAGCGTTGGTACGACGTGCAGCAGTGCTGTCGTGCTCATTCACGGTTGTCTCCTTCTGACTCTGGTTCTTCACATCGGACGGTAGTTCGCCTGCAGCGTCTCCGGCCGCCGCGCGGTGCCTGGCGAGCACCCGGGCGACGGCGGCCGACATGTCGTCGCCTTGCTGCGGTGCTGGTTCGGCCTGTACGGCGTCCACGATCCGTGCCTCGCGCTGCTGCGGTGCCGGCAGGGGATCGCCGGCGGTGGCGCGTTCTGAACGCATCCGGTCGATGACGCGCCGGGCTGCTGCCTGCTCGGTCGCCATGCGGTCCACGATCGCTGCCTCGTCTGCACCCTGCTGGATCTGCGTGGCCGTCCACGGTGCGACGGTGGTGTGTTCGCTGTGCTTGTGCAGGGCGGTGGCGCGCTCGATGAGACGCTGCGCGGTCGGATCGTCCCGGTACTGCTTGGGGATCAGCGCAGTCTCGTGGGTGCCGATGTTGTACCGGTTCCGGTACGCCTCGGCCTCGGCCTCGATGCTGTGCCACTCGGCTGCCTTCGCGTCCTTCCCAGGCGTCTTTCATCGCAGCGCCGGTTGATGTCCTTGCCGATGCCATCCACGAAGGCTTCCAAACGGAACACGGCGGTCCGGACGACGAGGGCGTGGGGTATGACGGCAGGGAGGGTGGGTATCAATTGTTTGTCTATGACACCTGGGACTTACTCGATGAGTTTGATGTTACGGACAATACGTCTCTCCGAGCCGATCTTTCAACGTCCATCGCTGGCCCGTGGTGTCAGCTCAATCCATACCGCTCATCACCAGTCGAAGCTTTGTCTTGGGGCTGGAGCGGTTTCCGTGAGTATGTAGCCAGAGTGCCGCGCGAGGATCTGCATGTTCCGTCTCCAGATGCGGATCAACGGCGGGAGGAGGGTGAGATACCACCGGAGGACATGCTTGCCGTACTGACTACGACAATCAAGCAGGGGGAACTGGTTCGAGTTCTCCCGGCAGGCACTCGCTGGTTCCGCTCACGGCCACATGAGTCAGTAGAGCACTTCTTTTCGGCTAAGGATTTAGGTAGCCCGCCGCCAGTGGCAGCAAAGACGAATCGCATGAGTGCGGCTGGTGAGAGCGTTTTCTATGGTGCGAAGAGCAGAAAGGGGGTTCTGGCGGAGATCAAGGGATACACTTCCTCCGAATATGCCACGATTGCCGCTTGGGAAACTGCTCGCCCTATGCTCGTTATCGATCTGGCTGACCTGCCAAAAATTCCATCCCTGTTTGATCCCGCCGAACGCCATCGGCGAGTGAACCTGCTTTTTCTTCACGGCTTCGCAGCCGACGTGCGCAAAACTGCCAAGGCAGGAGATGACGAAGACCAGCACTATGTGCCTACACAGATCGTGGCCGAACATATCCGCGAACTCTTTCGAGACGCCGAGGGCAATCGGGCGATGGGAGTTCTTTGGCGATCAGCCAAAGACGGAAGGGTGATAAACTGCGTGCTGTTTGTCGATAACGAGGGGTGTGTAGAGCAGAGCCGAGGATGGGCTAACAATGCGAGGGCATGGTTGGGGCTTACTCCTAGCAGTCAGCAACGCGGTCCGCTTGCAAACACCTCGCCCTGGGTAGAGGAAGATCAACAATAGTTCGCCAATTTCTACCTCCCCATCTGACGGTCATGGGTCGTAAGCATCAGTTCGGCGACGTGAGTTGTCTCCCGGATCACATACCGTGCCGCCTCAGTTGTCACTCCCGTGGGCAGCGTCCTGCCATGGCCTGTCCCCTGAAGATTCCTTAGCACGTTAACGGCGATAACAGTCTTCTTCGCCGACCTATAAATCTCGCGAATCTGCTTCACGCCCTCAACCGAGTCGTTGAGTACCGCAGGAAGTAGGCCTAGCCTTTCGAATGAGAGATCGATGAGACCAGGAAACGGTATACGCGGGTCTGGAGTAAGTCCTCCCTCTTCAAGTACAAATTTTGCGATCGCCTCAATCAGTTCTTTGGCGCCGCCCAGTACTGCGGCTGGGTCGTCTATGTTCCTTCGCAAGCGTTGGAGTTGCTCGTCCAGTGCGGCGCGGCCGCCAGTTTCTAGATCGATCTTCCCGAGCTGCTCCAGTCGTCCATCCTCTGACAGGCCCCACCCAGCATGTGTTAACGCCGCACGGAGGTCATGAACCCGCTGCTCATCCCCTAGGAAGCTGAAGCTGCCGTTGAGCCGAAGGGCATTGAGCAGACGATCGACCAAGCTTCGTGCGTTGGTGGAGTGACGCACAGCAGCGCGGCAGACAGTAAGCACGCGTTGCTGCTTGTTCGGGGTTTGAGTCGTCGGGTCATATGGGTCATGCTCTGACAGTCCAGAGGCAAGGAAAGCCTGCGTCAATACGGAGTGTGAGGGTCCATCGCCTGCGAAGAAAAATTGTCGAAAGGCTGCGGCTACCTCGTCATTCAAGGGTGCGCTCATGGGCTAATTGTGCCCCGTGCAAGCAGTCGGTGATGCATGCTCTTCAGCGCTGCCATGTGTGGCGTGCACCATCGCGTCTCCGGTTGCTGCGTATTTTTCACACGAAGCCCCTGAGGGTGCAGATTGTCTGACCACCTCGATACTATTGGGTCAGGTTCTCGAGAAAGCGGCATCATGACGGTCGATCCACGCGCAGTTTTTGTAATCCATGGGCGCAACGAAGCGGCCAGGAAGGCTATCTTCGATTTTTTGAGGTCAATCGGCCTCAATCCGCTGGAGTGGTCTCAAGCTCTCGCAATGACGGGCCAGGGGTCTCCATACATTGGAGATGTTCTCAATGCTGCTTTCGGTGCTGCCAGTGCCGTTGTCGTCCTTCAGACTCCAGATGACATCGCACATCTTCATGAGTCGCTGACTTACCCAGGGGATCCTGAGTGCGCGCCTCAGATGCAGCCTCGCCCTAACGTACTGTTCGAGGCAGGTATGGCGATGGGCCGCGATCCGGATCGGACAGTGATCGTGGAGTTGGGTCATATCAAGAGCTTCAGCGACATACATGGGCGACATGTGGTGCGTCTTGATAACTCGACGCAGAAGCGTCAGGAACTTGCGACTCGTCTGCGGACGGCCGGCTGCTCGGTCAACACTGACGGAACTGATTGGCACACAGCTGGTGATCTCACGCCCCCTTCCGCTCCTGGTGCCGGACTGCCCCTAGGACGACGCCTGCCCTCCTCGGAGGCGTCTGGGCGTCCTCGTTTGTCTGCACGGCTGAATGAACGTGGTGGTAACAAAATGAGCGACGTTATTATTACCAACAGTGGCCCTGGGGATGTCTTCAATCTCGATGTGCATCCAGCGGAAGGTGAACAACCGGGACTATTTAGAGAGACTGATTCCCTTCCCGTACCCACCCTTCCGCAGGGCAAGTCTGTGGTTGCGCTTCAGAAGATGCCGCCCGGCTTCGGCGGCTCCAAGCCCTACTTCAATATCCTCATCACCGGCACGACCGCGGACGGGGTAGCAATTAACGAGACCGAGTTTGTGAGCGGTGCCTGATGGAGATCCCGGTTTCCTTCCCTTTGGACCACGACGGATTTCTCCGGCGGGAATGCCCGCATTGCGCACAGGAGTTCAAATGGCATCACGGGCCGGCCAGTGAGGAATCAGAGCAAGCTCCAGACCCGGAGACGTATCACTGCCCACTATGCGGGCAGTCTGCAGCCCCAGGCTCTTGGTTCACTCAGGATCAAGTCGAGCACATCCAACAGGCGGCGATGCCAGCAGCCCTCAGGTCCATGCAGGACGAGTTGAACGGCGTGTTCCGAGGTGCATCTAACAAGCATTTCTCGGTGAAGCAGACCAGAAAATTCGATATACCTGACTCCGCCATGCCTCTTGTGGAAAAGGACGATATGACGATCATTGCATCGCCATGCCACGCCTATGAACCGGTGAAAGTCCCAGAGACTTCGACTAGCCCGTTTTACTGCCTAGTTTGCGGCTCTCAGTTCGCTGTTTGAGATCCGCCCGTCTTTGCAGCACCATTATGACTTGGTTCTCGCGGAGCTGAACGCCTGTATATCGCCGCGGCTACGCGGGTTTTAGATGCGGCTGAGTCTGTAAGCTCATCCATCCGTAGGCGGGTAAAGCTCAAGGCCGTCCACCGGTGGGGGAACCTCTAGACCTCAGACAAGCAGTTACAGCTATCGTCTCGTAACCGGTGGGTTGCAAGACACCTGGACAAGACACGTCCGCCTTCGCTTAGACATGGGTGCGCCTCGCCTCGCAACCATGTCTCGCAAGCAGAGACCCGAACGCGCGACACGCCCGTTGTTTGCGAGACACCTTTGCTCCCGTGGTGACGCCAATCCGGCATGGAGCGTGCGATTCCTAGGGGCAGAAGCGGCGTCCCCGGTGACGCGTGATGTGGGAACTAGATAGCCAGCGCCGCAGTACTCTCCCGCACCACTAGCCGTGTCGGCACGAGTTCCCGCCCCGGCTCCGTCGAGTTCTCCCGCATCTGCTTCAGCACCTTGTCCACGCAACGCCTGCCCACCTCTGCGAAGTCCTGGTGCACCGTTGTCAGGGGCGGGCTGAAGGACGTGCTGTCCGGGATGTCGTCGAAACCCACGATGCTGACGTCCTGCGGCACCCGGATGCCCTTCTCGTGAAACGCCCGCAGCACCCCCAGCGCCATCTGGTCGTTCCCGACGAACACAGCAGTGCAGTCGGAGGACGCCAGGGTGAGCCCTGCGAGGTACCCCGAGTCCGCCGACCAGTCCCCCCGCAGCAGCGGCGGTTCAGCGCAGCCTCGCGCGGCGAGGGTCTGACGCCAGGCGTTGACGCGCCGCTCCGACGCGAAGGACGCCGACGGGCCGGCCACATGCCACACCGTCGCATGCCCCAGGTCCAATAGGTGCTCCACGGCTTTCTGCGCGCCGTCCGCCTGGTCCGTGTCGATCACGCTGTAGCCGTCGCTCGCATCGGAGTCCACCACCACGGCGTGGACGCCGGGCGGCAGGGACACCGTGGCGGCGTCGAGCAGGTGGACCTCCATGATCACGATGATCGCGTCCACCGCCAGCTCGTTCAGCCGTGAGAATGCCCCCCGCACACCGGCCTGCGTCGGCGCGGAGACGGGGATCAGCGTGATGGCGTAATCCTCCTCCGCGGCGCGGGCCGCAATGGCCTCGAGCGTGCGCACGTTCCCGGTGGTGGACAGCGTGAACAGGATGACGCCGAGCGTCCGGAAGCTCCCCCGCTTCAAGGCCCGCGCGGCGCTGTTCGGCCGGTACCCCAGCTCGTCCATCGCGGCGATGACCTGCTGCCGCGTCGACTCGATGACGCCGGGGCTGCCGTTGGACACCCTCGAGACCGTCTGCGCCGAGACGCCGGCCAGGCGGGCGACGTCGGACATCGAGACGCGCCGGTCCTCACGGACGAGGTGTTGACGCGATGGAGTGGACATGTGACCATCGTAACAACAATGTTTACGTAAACATCCGGCTCTGAGCCCTGCTATGTTTACGCAAACATCATCGACAGAGTCAGAAGGATCCACCCATGACGACGGCGTCTCCCCCACCGGCCGTGCTCGGCACGCAGCCGAAGCCCGCCAAGCGAGCGCAGAAGCGCCCCCAGAAGCGCTCCTGGTCCGGCTGGCTGTTCATCGGCCCGTTCATGGCGGTCTTCGCGCTCGTCTTCCTGGCACCGATCGCGTACTCGATCTTCCTCAGCTTCTTCCGCAACCAGCTCGTGGGCGGCAACGGCTTCGTGGGCCTCGCCAACTACTCACAGGCCCTGCAGGATCCCCAGTTCTGGTCCTCGCTCCTCCGCGTGACGCTGTTCCTCGCGGTGCAGGTGCCCGTGATGCTGCTGATCGCTCTCCTGGTGGCCCTGGCCCTGGACAGCGGCCGGCTCTACGGGAAGTCCTTCTTCCGCATCTCGATCTTCCTGCCGTACGCGGTGCCCGCCGTCGTCGCCAGCCTCATGTGGGGCTTCATGTACGGCACGCGGTTCGGCCTGGTGGGCAACATCAACAGCGCCCTCGGCATCAGCCTGCCGAATCCGCTCTCCCCGGAACTGATCCTCGCCTCGATCGGCAACATCGTCACATGGGAGTTCATCGGCTACAACATGCTGATCTTCTACTCCGCCCTCCGCGTGATCCCGAAGTCCCTCTACGAGGCCGCGGAGATCGACGGCGCCAGCCAGTTCCGCCTCGTCACCGCCATCAAGCTCCCCGCCATCCGCGGAGCCCTCGTGGTGGCCGGCATCTTCTCCGTGATCGGCAGCTTCCAGCTCTTCAACGAGCCCGCCATCCTGCAGAGCCTCGCACCGAACTCCATCTCCACGTTCTTCACCCCGAACCTGTACGCCTACTCGCTGAGCTTCTCCGGCCAGCAGTACAACTACTCCGCCACCGTGGCCATCATCATGGGCGTCATCACCATGGTCATCGCCTACGCCGTGCAGCTGCGCGGCATGCGGAAGGAAAGCTGACCATGAGCGTCGCCGTCGAGCCCACCCGCACGGACAAGCAGAAGAGCAGGCAGAAGCCCGGCTACGTGCGCATGAAGAGCACGCGCCGCGGCGTCGACAACCCGAAGCGCAGCGTCCTGCTGACCGTCCTCACCGGGATCGTCCTGATCTACAGCCTCATCCCGCTGGTCTGGCTGTTCATCAACGCGTCCAAGACCCAGGCCGATCTCTTCACCTCCTTCGGCCTCTGGTTCTCGGGCGACTTCGCCCTCTTCGGCAACATCGGCGACACCCTCGCCTACGACGACGGCATCTTCGGCCGCTGGTTCCTCAACACCGTGCTGTACGTGGTGCTGGGCGCCGGCGGAGCCACGTTCCTCGCCGTCCTCGGCGGCTACGCCCTGGCAAAGTTCAGCTTCCCGGGCAAGAAGGCCGTGTTCGCCGTCGTGATCGGCGCGGTCGCCGTCCCCGGCACGGCCCTGGCGGTCCCCACGTTCCTGATGTTCAGCGAGATGGGCCTCACCAACACCCCGTGGTCGGTGATCATCCCGTCGCTCATCTCGCCCTTCGGCTTGTACCTGATGTGGACGTTCGCCTCCGAGGCCATCCCCACCGAACTGCTGGAATCGGCCCGTATGGACGGCGCCGGCGAGTTCCGCACGTTCTTCCAGATCTGCCTGCCGCTGCTGGGCCCGGGCATCGTCACGGTGCTGCTGTTCACCATGGTGGCCACGTGGAACAACTACTTCCTGCCGCTGATCATGCTGAAGGACCCCGCCTGGTACCCGCTGACCCTGGGCCTGAACGCCTGGAACGCGCAGGCCTCGACGGCCGGCGGCGAGGCCATCTTCAACCTCGTCATCACCGGCTCCCTCCTCACCATCCTCCCGCTGATCGCAGCGTTCCTGCTGCTACAGCGCTACTGGCAGTCCGGCCTCAGCGCCGGCGCCGTCAAAGAGTAAGACCCTTCCCGAAAACCCCTTTTGTGAACGATGAAGTGAAAAGGAACCCCATGAAGAGCAAAATCTCCCCGGCGGTGCTGCGCGGTTCGGCACTGGCCCTCGCGGCAGCCCTCGCCCTCACCGCCTGCGGTGGCGGCGGGAACGACGCCGGCGGCGCAGCACCCGCAGAGGTCAGCGCCGACGACGTCCAGGCGGCCCTCGACAAGGGTGGCGACCTCACCGTCTGGGCCTGGGAGCCCACGCTGGAAAAGGTCGTCGAGGACTTCGAGGCCGAGCACCCGAACGTGAACATCGACCTCGTGAACGCCGGTACCGGCAATGACCAGTACACGGCGCTGCAGAACGCGATCGCCGCCGGCTCGGGCGTGCCCGACGTCGCCCAGGTCGAGTACTACGCGCTCCCCCAGTTCGCCCTCGCCGAGTCCGTCCAGGACCTCAGCGGCTACGGCGCCGGCGACCTGCAGGACACCTTCAGCCCCGGCCCATGGAGCTCCGTCCAGGCGAACGAGGGCATCTACGGCCTCCCCATGGACTCCGGCCCCATGGCCCTGTTCTACAACACCGAGGTCTTCGAGAAGTACGGCGTCGAGGTCCCCACCACGTGGGAGGAGTACGTCGAGGCGGCCCGCACGCTCCACGAGGCGGACCCCAACGTGTACATCGCCAATGACACGGGCGACGCCGGATTCGCCACCAGCCTCATCTGGCAGGCCGGCGGCCAGCCGTACACCGTGGACGGCACCGACGTGAAGGTGAACTTCTCCGACGAGGGTTCCACCAGGTTCGCCGAGACCTGGCAGCAGCTCCTCGACGAGGACCTCCTGGCCCCCATCAGCTCCTGGAGCGACGAGTGGTACCAGGGCCTCGGCACCGGCACCATCGCCACCCTCGCCACCGGCGCCTGGATGCCCGGCAACTTCACCTCCGGCGTCCCCGCGGCCGCCGGCAAGTGGCGTGCGGCACCGCTCCCCCAGTGGGAAGAGGGCGGCACCGCGAGCGCCGAGAACGGCGGCAGCTCGCTCACCATCCCGGCCGCCAGCGAGCAGGGCGCCCTCGCGTACGCCTTCCTCGACTACGCCAACGTGGGCGACGGCGTCCAGACCCGCATCGACGGCGGCGCGTTCCCCGCGACGTCGGCCGCGCTCGAGTCCGAGGAGTTCCTGAACTCGGAGTTCGAGTACTTCGGCGGCCAGAAGGCCAACGAGATCTTCGCCGAGTCCGCGCAGAACGTCTCCGAGGGCTGGTCCTACCTGCCCTTCCAGGTCTACGCGAACAGCATCTTCAACGACACCGTGGGCCAGGCCTACGTCTCGGACACCCCCCTCAAGGACGGGCTGAAGAGCTGGCAGGACGCGAGCATCAAGTACGGCACCGAGCAGGGCTTCACCGTCTCGGAGTAGTACCACCGAACCCGGACCGGGCGGGAGCTCGCGCGCACCCGCCCGGTCCGTTCCACTTCACCGCTGGATCCCGCCGTCGTCGCCCTCGCCCCTGTCCGAGGAGCGCCCGATGACGGCGGGAGGCGCAACCGCGCCCGAACGCCTCGAGAATCACCGTCAAGGAGCACTACCGTGTCGACACCCACTCCCCACCGCTGGCTGCGCTGGCCGTCCGAGCCCGACCGGGCACGCATGGCCTTCGGCGCCGACTACAACCCCGAGCAGTGGCCGCGCGCGACGTGGGACGAGGACGTGCGCCTCATGCGGAAGGCCGGCGTCAACGTGGTGTCGCTGGCGATCTTCTCCTGGGCGCGTCTGCAGCCCGAGCGGGACAGCTGGAACTTCGCGTGGCTCGACGAGGTCATCGACCTCCTGCACGCCAACGGCATCGCCGTCGACCTCGCCACCGCCACCGCTTCCCCGCCGCCGTGGCTCGCCACCGAGCACCCGGAGATCCTCCCCGTGACGCAGGACGGCGGCACCCTCTGGCCCGGCGCGCGCCAGCACTGGCGCCCCACCAGCCCCGTCTTCCGCGAGCACGCGCTGAAGCTCGTGACCGCGATGGCCGAACGGTACAAGGACCACCCCGCGGTCTGCGCCTGGCACATCTCCAACGAGCTCGGCTGCCACAACATCTACGACTACTCCGACGACGCCGCCCGCGCCTTCCGCACCTGGCTCACCGACCGCTACGGCAGCATCGACGCGCTCAACGACGCCTGGGGCACCGACTTCTGGTCCCAGCGCTACACGCGCTTCGAGCAGATCCTGCCCCCGCGCCAGGCCGCCTCGCACCCCAACCCCACGCAGCAGCTGGACTTCAAGCGCTTCTCCTCGGACGCCCTCAAGCAGTACCTGCGCGAGGAGCGAGACATCCTGCGCAGCATCACCCCGGACACCCCCATCACCACCAACTTCATGGTCATGGGCGAGACCAAGGGCATGGACTACGCCGACTGGGCCGCCGAGCTGGACTTCGTCGCCAACGACCACTACTTCGTCCCCGGCCCGCAGGCCGTCGACGAGCTCTCCTTCTCCGCGAACCTCACCGGCAACATCGCCGGCGGCAAGCCGTGGTTCCTCATGGAGCACTCCACCAGCGCCGTGAACTGGCAGCCCGTCAACACCCCGAAGAAGTCCGGCGCCCTGCGCCGCGACTCCCTCACGCACGTGGCCCACGGCGCGGACGCCGTCTGCTACTTCCAGTGGCGGCAGTCCAAGGCCGGCGCCGAGAAGTTCCACTCCGCGATGGTCCCCCACGCCGGTGAGGACAGCCCGATCTTCCGCGACGTCGTCGCCCTCGGCCGCGAACTCGGCGAACTGTCCGCCGTCGTCGGCTCCCTCCGCAGCACTGCCCCCGCCGCGATCCTCTTCGACTGGGACTCCTGGTGGGCCTCCGAGCAGGACTCCCACCCGTCCGACCGCCTGCGCTACAAGCAGGAGGCGCTCGACTGGTACTCAGCGTTCCTCGCCCTCGGCATCCGCGCCGACGTCGTCCCCACCGCGACCGACCTCGCCGGCTACGGCCTCGTCGTCGCGCCCATCCTGCACACCGTCCCGGCCGCGCTGAAGGCGCGCCTCGAGGAGTACGTGGGCAACGGCGGGCACCTCGTGGCGAGCTACTTCAGCGGCATCACCGACGAGAACGACCACATCTGGCTCGGCGGCTACCCGGGAGCCTTCGCGGACCTGCTCGGCGTGCGCATCGACGAGTTCGGCCCCCTGCTCGACGGCGACGAGGTCTCCCTGGACAACGGCACGACGGCGACGCTCTGGGCCGACCGCGTCCTGCCGCGCGCCGACGGCGTCGAGGTCCTCACCCGCTACACGACCGGCGAGCACGCCGGGGATGCGGCCGTCACGCGCAACACCGTCGGCTCCGGCAGCGCCGCCTACGTGGGCGCTCGCCTCGGCGCCGCGGGCCTCGAGCCCGTCCTCGCGGACCTCGCCGCCCGCGCCGGGATCACCAGCGAGCTGCCCGCCGAGCTGCGCGGCGCCGTCGAGCAAGTGCTGCGCACCGGTGACGACGCCGACTATGTCTTCCTCATCAACCGCACCGACGAGCCGGTGGACATCACCGGCGTCGACGGCGACATCCTCGCGGGCGAGGAGTCCAAGCTGGCTCCCCGCTCCGTCGCCGTCCTCACGAGGAAGGTCTCGCGCACCACCTAGGACCACCGCAGTATCCACCCTTGCTGGAAGGAACCCGTTCAATGACGAATCGATCCAGGCGCGCCACTCAGGCCGCAGCCACGGGGGTGGCCGCCGTCCTGGCAGCCGCCTCCCTGATCGGGGGTGCGGCGCAGGCCGCGCCCCCGGCCCCGCCCGCACCGCCGGCCGTTCCGGAGGGCGCGCTGACCCTCACGCCCGACCCCTCCTACCAGGGGGAGGAGTTCGAGGGCTGGGGCACCAGCCTCGTGTGGTTCGCGAACGCGACCGGCGACTACCCCGACGAGATCCGGAACCGCCTCGCGGAGCTGGTGTTCGGGCCCGAGGGCCTGAACCTCAACATCGCCCGGTACAACATCGGCGGCGGCAATGCTCCCGATGTGAAGGACTACCTGCGCCCGGGCGGCGCCGTCGAGGGCTGGTGGAACGCACCCGAGGGCACCACACGCGAGGACACGGACTGGTTCAACCCCGAGGACCCCGCCGACTGGAACCTCGAGGCGGATGCCACGCAGCGCTGGTGGATCGACCGCATCAAACAGGACATCACCCACTGGGAGGCGTTCAGCAACTCGCCGCCCTGGTTCCAGACCGTCAGCGGCTACGTCTCCGGCGGCTTCGACGCCAACAAGGACCAGCTGAGGACCGAGAGCATCGACGACTTCAACTCCTACCTGGTCCGCGTGGTCGAGGAGCTCGAGGACGCCCACGGCATCACCGTGGACACGCTCGACCCGTTCAACGAGCCGAACACCAACTACTGGAGCACCCGCCTCGACGCGAGCGGACAGCCGGTCGGCGGACGCCAGGAGGGCGCGCACATCGGCCCGCAGCTCCAGCAGCAGGTCCTGAAGAACCTCGCCCCGAAGCTCGACGCCGCCAGCACCGATGCGACGATCTCCGCGATGGACGAGACCAACCCCGGCATCTTCGCCACCAACTGGAACAGCTACCCCGCAGACGTCCGCGACCTCGTGGACCAGCTCAACGTGCACACCTACGGCACCGGCCAGCGCACCACCGTGAGGGACATCGCCAAGGGCGAGGACAAGCCCCTGTGGATGAGCGAGGTCGAGGGCTCCTGGGGCAACGGCCAGAGCTTCACCAGCATGGAGCCGGGCCTGGGCATGGCCAAGCGCATCACCGACGACCTCCGCGAGCTCGAGCCCAGTGCCTGGGTGTTCTGGCAGCCCGTCGAGGACTACGACAATATGAAGCCCGGCGGCGAGAGCGCTGCCGGCGCCAACTGGGGCAGCATCCAGATGCCCTTCGACTGCACCGACGCGGACACGCTCGAGAGCTGCCCCATCTACACGAACACCAAGTTCAATACCGTGCGGAACTACACGCATTACATCCAGCCCGGTGACCGCCTGGTGCAGGTGAACGACGACGACACCACCGCCGCCATCACCGGGACCGGTGCCGCCGTGGTCCACATCAACGAGTCCACCGACGCGAAGCCCGTGGTCCTCGACTTCTCGAAGTTCGGGTCCGTCGCACCCGGCGCCACCGTGACCCCCGTGGTCAGTGACGCTGACGGCGCGCTCGTCGAGGGCGCACCGGTCGCGATCGAGAACGGCTCCGCCGTCGTCACCGCGCCCGCCGAGTCCGTCACCACCTTCGTGGTCGACGGCGTCTCCGGCGTCGCGGAGGACGCGGCCGCCCTCCAGGACGGCCACGTGTACCGGCTGCAGGGCGTGCAGAGCGGCAGGTCGATCGAGCCGACCGGCGGCACCGCCGTCATCAGCGCGAGCGACCCCGCGGACGCGAACCAGCTGTTCCGCTTCACGAGCCTCGGCGAGGACGACAGCAACCGCGAGCGCTACTCGATCACCACGCTCGACGGCGCCTCGCAGCTCGCCGACGAGGGCGGCGCCGCCGTCGTCGCTCCCGCAGGGACGAACCCGCGCGCCGCATGGATCGCCTCCACCACCGGCGACGGCACCTACACGTTCGTGAACGCCGAGACCGGCCTGCTGCTCGAAGTGGGCGGCGGGAAGACCACCGAGGGCGCACCCGTGACCCTCTATCTCGCGAACTCCGGCGCCAACCAGCGCTGGACGCTGATCGACGAGACCGTGCTCTCCGTGCAGGACACCACGGCGTTCACCGTCCCCGGCACGGCACCCGTGCTGCCGGAGACCGTCACGCCGGTGTACCGCGACGGCGCACGCGGAGCGATTCCCGTCGAGTGGAAGATCCCGAACGACAACCGCTGGAGGAAGCCCGGCACCGTCAAGGTCAAGGGCACCGCGACCGACGTCACCGGCACGCAGTTCCCCGTAAAACTCACCGTCACCGTGGACACCCTCGTCTCGACGGAACCGGCCCGCGCCAAGGCCGTGGTCAACGGACTGCCCGAACTGCCCGCCACCGTGACCGCTGTCGGCAGCCAGGGCGGCACCGCGGAGCGTCCGGTCACGTGGAACACCCCGGTCGGCTACCCCGCACCCGGCGTCTACGAACTGACCGGCACGGCCGACGCCGGCAACGGCGGCACGCTCCCGGCGACCGTCCGCATCCAGGTCACCGCGGGCACGCTGGACAACGTGGCCGACGACGGCGGCACCACCGCGAGCGCCACGTTCACCGAGCCGGGCTACGGCACGGCAGGTCTGTTCAACGGCGACACCCGCGACAAGGCGTGGTCCAACTGGCGCTCCGGCACCAAGAATACCGCCGACACCCTGACCGTGACACTGCCCGAGGCACAGACCCTCGGGGGCGTCGTCGTGCACTTCTTCCGCGACGGGTCCTCGGACAGCTACGCGCAGACCCTGCAGCTGCAGGTCCAGGGCGCCGACGGTGCGTGGGCCGACGCCGGCGGCCCGGTCAGCGTCCCGGCCGGCTCGCCCGCCCCGGCGGTGACCCTGCCGCTGGACGGCGTTGCGGCGTCGAGCATCCGCGTGGTGATGACGGCCCGCTCGCAGACCCACATGGTGGTCAGCGAGATCGAGGTCCTCGGCGCCGTTCCCGCGGAGTCGTCGGATGCGGACCTCGCCTCCATCAGCGTGGGCGGCACCCCGGTGGCCGGCTTCGATCCCGCGGTTCCCAGCTACTCGGTGCCGTCGCGGGGCAAGGTCCCGTCCGTGTCCGCCGTCCCGGCAGACCCGTACGCGACGGTGTCCGTGACGCAGCCCTCGGGCGCCGGCAGGACCGCCGTGGTCACGGTGACGAGCGAGGACGGGTCGGCAACGAACACCTACCGGGTGGACCTGACGAAGTAGCTTTTCCTGAACAACTCGAACAGCCTGACCGACCGACGGGGCGTCCGCAGCAGCGGGCGCCCCGCCGTCGTTCCGCCCACTCCCGGGACCGTCCGGCAGGCTGCCCGAAGATCCAGTTCACGCCGCCGGAGATACCAAGTAGGCTTACTGTGCCGGGATCGACCAGCGACGACGTCCCTCCAGGACGGGACGCGCCGTCGTTCCGGCAGGTCTCACCGTCCACGACCCTCCGCCGCGCCACCCGGAGCAACCGCACAGCGCAGCGGCACCACTCGCACCACCTGGGAGAACAACCATGACCACTGCAGACACGCCCCGCGCGGGCACCCGCACCAACGTCCAGAAAGCAACACTCGCCGTCGGAGCGGTGTTCCTGCTCGTCGGACTCCTCGGGTTCATCCCGGGCATCACCAGCCAGTACGACCAGCTCAGCTTCGCCGGCCACGAGTCCGGGGCCCTGCTCCTCGGCCTGTTCCAGGTGTCGATCCTGCACAACATCGTCCACCTGCTGTTCGGCGTGGCCGGGATCGCGATGGCCCGCACCATCAGCGGCGCCCGCTCCTACCTGCTGTACGGCGGCATCATCTACCTCGTGCTGTGGATCTACGGCCTGGTCATCGACCAGAACTCCGCCGGCAACTTCGTACCCCTCAACGGTGCGGACAACTGGCTCCACTTCTTCCTCGGCGTCGGCATGATCGCCCTGGCCCTGCTGCTCACCCGCAACACCAAGCGGACCACCGCACGCGCCTGATCCCTCCCGCCTGCATCCCGCAGGACAGGAGCGGCGTCAGCGGGCCCCGGACTCACGCAGTCCGGGGCCCCTGGCGTCCCATCCCACTCCCGATCCCGAAAGGCAGAACCATGGAGTCGCCGCGCAGGTTCGACACGATCACCATCATCTTCAATCCGAACAGCACCGGAGACGCTCCCACGCTCGCCGAGGAGCTGTCCGGCGAACTCGTGCCGGCCCTGCCGGAGACGAAGGTCGTCCTGCAGCCCACGAAGCACGCCGGGCACGCGATCGACCTCGCGCGGGACGCGGCATCGGCCGGCAACGCCCTGATCGTGTCGGTCAGCGGGGACGGCGGCTACAACGAGGTGGTCAACGGGGTGATGTCCAGCGGCAGCGACGACGCCGTCTGCGCGGTCCTGGCCGCCGGCAACGCGAACGACCACAGCCGCGTCACCGGGCGGAAGCCATTGGCGGAAGCCATCATCGAGGGCCAGGTGCGCACGATCGACGTGCTGCGCATCAGCATCGGCTCATCGGACACGGACGCGATGTACGCCCACTCCTACATCGGATTCGGGCTGACCCCCGTCGTGGCGATCGACCTGGAGAAGGGCAGCAAGGGCGCCATCAAGGAGATGTTCTCCGTGGCACGCACCTTCCGCAAGTTCAGGCCCTTCGAGATCCGTCAGAGCGACGGCGAGCGCCGCCCCTTCGACAGCCTGGTGTTCGCGAACATCTCCCAGATGGCCAAGTACGCGACTTTGAGCGAGGCCGGAGACCAGCCCACCGACGGGAAGTTCGAGGTCATCACCTTCCCGCACATGGCCAAGTGGCGGATCCTGCTCACCGCCCTGCGGGCGACGACGCAGGGGCTGGGCGACCAGCCGAGCTTCAGCCGGTACCGGTTCTCGACCCTCAAGCCCCTGCCCTACCAGCTCGACGGCGAGGTGAAGTCCGTCGACGCCGCCACGGACGTCACCATCGAGAGCGTCCCCCGGGCCCTGTCCATCCTCGGCTGACCGGTCGCCGAGGGGCGCTCTACGATCGGCTCAGCGAGGAAGCGGGCCCAGCGAGGCGGGACCGTCGACGGGCTTCGGATCGGGCTCCTTCAGTTCGAAGGAGAAGGCGCGCGTCTCCGTCGCCCCGGTGTTCTCGCCGTAGTGGCCAGGCTCCTGCGTCCGCCCGCAGCACAGCCTAGGGTGGACCGCATGGACCTGACCGCGCAGTTCGAGGCGGAGCGCCCGCGCCTCGTGCGGATCGCCGCCGGCCTCCTCGATGACCGGGCCGAGGGCGAGGACATGGTGCAGCAGGCGTGGCTCCGGTTCCACGGCACCGACACCGTGATCGACAGCGTGCCGGCATGGCTGACGGTCGTGACCACGCGCCTGTGCCTGGACCGCCTGCGCTCCAGGGTCCCCGAGCCGGTGGACGCGGCGCCCGAGCCGGCCTCCGTGCTCGCCCCGGATCCGGCCGAGCAGGTGGTGCAGGCGGCCTCCGTCGGCGTCGCCCTGCGGATGGTCCTCGAACGCCTCTCTCCCGCGGAACGGGTGGCGTTCATCCTCCACGACACCTTCGGCGTCGACTTCCGCACCATCGCGACCGTCCTCTCGGTGTCGTCGGAGGCCGCACGAAAGCTGGCGTCGAGGGCCCGCTCGAAGATCTCGGACCTCGCCCCGGCGGAGACACCGGCCGACTGGGAGGTCGTCGACGCGTTCCTCGCCGCTTCCCGGGGCGGCAGCTTCGCCCGCCTGGTACACCTCCTCGCGCCCGACGTCGTCGTGAGCGCCGACGCCGAGGCGATCGCCGCCGGCACCCCCGTGCGGCTGGAGGGCCGCGAGAGCGTGGCCGCGATGTTCGACGGAGCGGCGAAGGCCGCCTTCCCCGTCTTCGTCCAGGCCCGCCCCGGCGCCGCCTGGTACCACCTCGGCAAGCCGCGGGTCGCGTTCGACTTCACGGTGGCGGACGGCGTGGTCCAAAGCATCACGTTCCGCGCCGACGCGGGCGTCCTGGCCGCGCTCACGCGGCGGGCCGCCGCCGACCGGAGATGATCCGTTCCCCGCGCCGGCGCCGGGCGGTCACATTCGTGCCGCCCCATCCGTCATCAGTACGAGGCCCTCCCGGCCCGCCTCCCATCCACCACACGAGAAGGAATCGCCATGAAGACCATGACCTGCCAGCAGCTCGGCGGCCCCTGCGACCTCGCGCTCCACGGCGAGACGGCGGACGACGTCATCCAGGCCCAGGACCAGCACCTCAAGGACGCGGTCAAGGCCGGCGACACGCAGCACCAGGCGGCCCGCGACGCGATGAAGGGCCGCTGGAGGAACCCGATCAAGGGCCTGGGCTGGTACAACGACACGAAGAAGGCCTTCGCGGCGCTCCCCGAGGCCTGAACCGTCGGGGCACCACGGCGCTCGCACCGGACGTCCGCACGGAGCGGGGAACGACGACGGGGTGCCCGCATCAGCGGGCACCCCGTCATCCATGGGAAGGAGGAGCCGCCTCAGCTGTCGCCGGGCTGGATGCCGCCCTCGATCCAGGGGTAGCCCGTGGCGAGGGGAGCACCGTCGTCGTGCCGGGAGAGCCACTCGACGGCGGCCGCGTGGTAGCGGTGGAAGCCCTTGTAGTCGACGAGCTCGGGGTCCAGGGAGGCGAGCGCCCGGTGCATCCGCTTCGCCCAGTCCGGAGCGTGCTCCACCAGTTCGGCCAGGCTGACGAGGTACGTACGGACCGGGAACACGATGGCGTTGGACCGGGGCAGGCGGTGCAGGGGCTGCAGTTCGATCCGCAGGTACACCATCTCCCCGGCGTTCTCGGGCGTGACCTTCGCCCGGTCCGGCGCCCAGTCCGGGAGCGTCTCCACCGAGGTCTCGAGGCGCGGGTTGACGGTCAGGGACCAGTTGACGCGTCGGACGGGGTGCCCGGGCTTCATCCGGAGCAGGAACTTCAGGGCCCGGTCCAGGATGCCCATCTTGTCCAGCTTGGGCACGGGGCCGTGGAACTCGGCGAAGCTCATGCCCATGTTGAACTGCAGGGAGTAGTCGGCCCGCTGCGTGGTCATGCCGGCGCCGATGACGAGTGTGTTGTCCTTCTCCTCGAGGACCACGAACTCGCCCTGCGCCTGCCGGGTCGCGTACTCCATCGGGTCCATGGGCAGCGTGGCGGGATCACCGAAGGTGAACGAGTCGTCGATCCCGAGGAGCCGGTTCTGCCACCGCCACTCGTTGCCGCTCTTGGTGAGCGTGAAGTGCTCCGGGAAGTCCTTGGCGTACGAGTCGAAGATGAGCTCCAGCAGATCCCACTGCGCCTCCATCATGTGCGGCAGCGCGATGTAGTGGACGCCGGGCATGTCCCGCAGCATCTGGTCGCGGTGGGCGCACTCGGACACGTAGTGCTCGTCGATGTCGAACGCGGACCGCAGGGCGCCCGTACCTGCCGGGACGTGCGGTTCCAGGTTCATCGAGTACGCGTACTCGTCGTCGGGGAACGGGAAGGGGAGGTTGCGGACCGCCTCGCGGGAGTTCCGGAACCGGTACTCACCCTCGGGGGTGTAGGTCTCGTCCGCGGTGAAGCCGGCTGTGCTGGGAATCGCTGTCACGGAGTGCTCCTTAGGCATTGATGACGAGTTTGGTGCAGGTGGCCCGCGAGACGCAGGGCATGATGAGCTTGTTGGTGCAGCGGTCCGATTCGGAGAGCCAGTCGTCCCGGTGGTCGATGGTTCCCTCGACCTCCAGGACCTCGGTCTCGCATTCGCCGCAGGCGCCGCCCCGGCAGAGGTAGGGCAGCTTGTGGCCGGCCTCCTCGACCGCCTCCAGCAGCGATTGCTCGGGGGACACGTCGATCACCGCTCCGGACCGGGCCAGCGTGACGGAGAAGGCGTCGCCGGTGGATCCGAGGTCCTCGAACCGCTCGAAGTGGATGTTCGAGTCGGTCCAGCCGTGGGCGTGGGCCGCCCCGATGACGTCGTCGACCATGCGGGAGGGCCCGCAGACGTAGGCGTGGGTGCCGAGGGGCCGGCCGGCGAGGATCTGGGACGCGTTCAGCCGCGACCCCTCACCTGCGCCGTACAGCCGGACCCTGTCCCCGTAGAGTTCCTGCAGTTCGTGGCCGAAGGCGGCGTGCTCCGGGCCGCGTACGGCCAGATGGAGTTCGAACGAGCCGCCCTTGACGCTCAGCTCGTCGAGCTGCGAGTAGATCGGGGTGACCCCGACGCCACCGGCGATGAAGACGTGGTGCCGGGCGTGCTTGGAGAGGGGGAAGAGGTTGGCCGGGGTGGTGACGGACAGGATGTCGCCCTCGCGGACGTCCCGGTGCATGGCGATCGAACCGCGCCTGCCCTCCTCGACGCGACGGACAGCGATCTGGTACCGGCTCGTGTCGTAGGGCGAACTCATGAGCGAGTAGGCGTTGCGGCGGGTCTCGCCGTCGAACTCGATGAGCACCCTGACGTGGCTGCCGCCCGAGAAGGCCGGGAGCCACGATCCGTCCGGCGCCGAGAAGGTGTACCGGTTGATCTCCGGGGTCACCGCTTCGATGCGGTCGACCTTCAGCCGCAGGGCTCCGTGCTGTGCCTCGCTCATGTGTCCAACTCCTCGTCGTCCGGCAGCTCGCCGGGTACTTCACCGTCTGCTTTCACTCCCTGGAAGGCTGCGAGCCTCCGGGAGTAGTGGTCCCGGACCACCAGGTGGCGCTCGCAGCCGGGGCACCGGAACACCCGCCGGGACACGTTCTCGGAATAGTGGCCGCAGTGCGCGCACCACACCCGCCGCACGAACGAGCCGGCGTGCTCACGCAGCACCTCGTCCTTGTTCATGCCGTACGAGGTGGCGACCTGCATGGACGTGCCGATGAACCCCTCCGAACCGGACAGGTACAGCCGGGTCCCCATGCCCGCCGCCGCGAGGAAGGCATCCAGGCCCCGCACGGCTTCCGCGTTGCTCGGGAACACCCGGAGTTCCCGCACCGGGAACGCCTCGAGCTCCGCCAGGTGGTTCTTGCCCGTGAACGACTCGGTCGAGTACAGGACGGTGGTCGCCGCCAGCTGTGCCGGGTCCATCTCCCCGAGCAGGCGGACCAGCGGTCCTCCGCCGCTGCCCTGGGCGGCGGCGACGTGGTTCGAGCCCGTCGCCATCGGCGTCAGCTCGTCGTAGACGGGGCGGCTCTTGATGCCGGTGATCAGCATGGTCCGGTCACCCCCGGTCCTTCGGCGCGGTCGCCGGGACGGTGACGCGGTCGGCGGACAGTGCTGTGGGCACGGCATCGGCTGCCGGGGCGTCGCCCTTGAGGTACGGCTTCTTCCACGCCATGTAGAGGAGGCCGAGCACGACGACGGTGACGGCGGAGATGAGGACCACGTAGTTGGCGAACCAGCCGTCCTCGGGTGTGCGGGGCCAAGCCATGTTCACCATGCCGAGCACGCCCCAGACGAGGGCCGCGATGTTCACGGGGATGCCCCAGGCACCGAGCTGGAAGGCACCGTTCGGCTTCCAGCCGAGGAGTCGCGCCCGGAGCGAGGCGAGGACCACCATCTGGAACCCCATGTACATGCCCATCGCCGCGAACGAGATGATCACGGTCAGGGCGTCACTGGAGACCTTCGATCCGATGACGATGACGGCGGGTACCAGTCCGGCGAGGAGCAGTGCGTACGGGGGGACATGGCGGGTCTCGCTGAAGGTGCTCAGCAGCTTGCTGGCCGGGAGGATGCCGTCGCGGGCCATCGAGTAGGCCAGGCGCGAGGTGGCGGCCTGCAGGCTCAGCACGCAGGAGAGGAAGGAGACCAGGACGACGGCGAGGACGACCTTGAAGCCGATCGGTCCGAAGGCGGAGAGGAGGATGTTGCCGACGGGGTCCGTGTCGGCGCCGGAGATCACGGCGGCGAAGTCGGGGACGGCGAGGATCAGGGACAGGCAGACGAACATCGCGGCGAAGCCGCCGATGTAGATGGTCATCCTCATGGCCTTGGGGATGGTGCGGCCGGGGTTGGGGACTTCCTCCGCCACGTCGCCGCAGGCTTCGAAGCCGTAGTACTGGAAGATGCCGATGAGGCCCGCGGCAGCGAACGCCACGAAGTAGTTGCTGCCCTCCCCCGCGCCGAAGGACTGGAACAGGACGCCGAGGTCGTGGTGGCGGGCCGTCAGCAGCAGCCAGCTCCCCACGGCCAGTGCGCCGCCGAGTTCGGCCAGGAGGCCGATCATCGCCACGGTGTTCAGGACCCTGGTTCCGCCGAGGTTCAGGACCGTGGCCAGAGCGATGACCACGAGGCCGCAGATGATGACGGAATCGACGGTGTTGGCCATGCCCACGAGGGTGCTGAGGAAGGGCCCCGCCCCGTAGGCGACGCTGGCGATGGTGGTCAGGAGCGCCACCAGGTAGACCCAGCCGTTCATCCAGCCCCACTTGCGGCCCCACAGCCTCCGGGACCAGGGGTAGACCCCGCCGGCCACCGGGTACGCCGCGACGACCTCCCCGAAGACCGTGGCGACGAGGAGCTGTCCGATGCCGACGATCACGAGGGACCAGAACATCGGCGGCCCGGCAACGCCCAGCGACGCCGCGAACAGGGAGTACACGGCGACGACCGGCGACAGGTAGGTGAACCCCAGCGAGACGTTCCCCCAGAACGTCATCTCCCGCTTGAACTGCCTCTCGTAGGAGTAGCCGAGGCTGGCGAGGTGCTCGGCGTCCTGGTCCGCGATCGACCCGCTGGGTGGTTCCGTACTTTCTACACGCATCGGATTCCTTCTCTTCGGGCCCCCTGACGCTCGTGTGAGCTGGACCACGTCGCAAAAACTATAGTTTCAAATGTTTTAAACCGCAATGACCGGTCGATTACCTCCAACTGGCGGCTCTATCCGGCAGGAGCTTGGGAACCACGATGACATAACCTATGTTTCCGTCGGATTTCGTGCGTCCATCGGTCGTTCCGATCCGCGCCCGGCTACAGTTAGTGCTGTCCTTCCACTGCTTGGAGTCCCTTCTTGGCCCCCACCACCGCTTTCCAGGCCCACGTCTACCGGTCTCTGCCGGAGACCGAGCGGTCCGGGGCCATCGTGGACAGGATCTCCAAGGCGATCTCCCTGGGCCTGCTGAAGGTCGGCGAGCGGCTCCCCCCGGAGACGGCCCTGTCGGAGATGTTCGGCGTGGCACCGTCCACCCTCCGGGAAGCACTGTCCGACCTCCGGCAGCAGGGCATCGTCGCCACCCGGCGGGGACGCAGCGGTGGGACGTTCATCCTTCGGCAGCCCTTCACCTCGGAGGAGGCGATGAGGTCATGGTTCCAGGAGACCTCCATCGCCGAGATCCGCGATGTCGGCGACGAGCATGCGGCGATCGCGGCCGCCACGGTGAGGCTCGCCTGCGAACGGGCCGAACCCCACGAGGTGGGCAGGCTCCTGGAACTCGCCCGGGGCCTCGCCCTGTCGGACACACCGGAAGCGCGTGCACGTGCCGACAGCCGGTTCCACATCGAACTGGCGGTCCTGGCCCAGTCCCCGCGGCTGACGAACGCGGAGATCCGGCTGCAGGCCGAGATCGTCCAGGCCCTGTGGGCGCCCCTGCCGTCGACCCGCGATCCGGAGCGGGTCGCGGCCGAGCACCTCGCACTGGCCCGCGCCATCGCGGACGACGCCTCCGAGCACGCCCAGCGACTGGTGCTGGAGCACATCCGGCAGGACATCCATCATCTGGTGGACACCAAACTGTCCCTCGGGTACCCCACGAGCCGGCAGGAGCGCCCATGACCGCCCAAGCCCCTGCCCGGACGGCAGCAGCAGAGATCGCCGCGTGGATGAACGCCCTCGGCGTCGACGTCCATGCCTTCGCCGCACGGACGGCGGCGCTGTGGACCGACCGGACACGGCCCTTCGGCCTGACACCGGGCGACGTCGCACACCTCGAGGGGCTGGCCGGAGAGTTCCTGGCGGCCCACCCCTTCGTCGTCGGAGCGGGAGTGATCTTCTCCGCGGAAGCCATCCAGGGCAACGACGGCGGCCTCGAGTGGTGGATCCGACGCCAGGACACCGTCGAGAAACTGGAGTTCGACCTGACGCCGGGCGGAGAACGGTTCTACGACTACCAGAACATGCCCTTCTTCGCCTCGGCCAGCCGCACCGGTGAACAGACCTCGTGGGGCCCCTACGTCGACTACCTCGGGCTGGACGAATACATCCTCACCCACTCGGCGCCCATCCAGCTGGGCGGGACGTTCGCGGGAGTGGCCGGCTGCGACATCAGGATCCGGACCCTCGAGGAGATCTTCATGCCCGTCCTCCGGGCCATCCCCGGGGACGCCGCGCTGATCAATGCGAGCGGCCGGGTGGTCGTCGGGAACTCGGGTGCGTACCTGGTGGGCGAGAGGATCCGCTCCACGCCGGCCGGCAGCGAGATGACCCCGGTCGAGGTGCCGCATCTCGGCTTCTCACTGCTGAGCCGCCGCCAGGGCGTCCCGCCTGACCGGGCGCAGGACCGGACGTCCGCTACATTGGCTGACAGCGACCTACCCCAAGGAGAACACTCATGAAGGTCCTCATCACCGGCGCCCACGGAAAAGTGGGCCGAGCCGTGACGCAGGCGATGATCGCCGCCGGCCACGAGGTCAGGACCACCGACCTGACGCGCCCCGGGTACGAACGGAAGCCCGAGGGCACGCCGAAGTACATGATGGCGGACCTCACCGACGCCGGCCAGGCCTACGCCGTCGTCCACGGGGCGGAGGCCGTGGTGCACGTCGCCGCGATCCCCGAGCCGACCGGCCACCCGCCGCACGTCGTCTTCCAGACCAACCTCATGGCCACCTTCAACGTGCTCGAGGCGGCCATCCGGTTCGGCGTGAAGCGGTTCGTCTACATCTCGAGCGAGACCGTGCCCGGATTCTTCTTCCCGGAGCGGGACTTCCTGCCGGACTATGCTCCCGTCGACGAGGAGCACCCGATCCACCCGCAGGACCCGTACGCCCTCTCCAAGCACTTCGGCGAGCAGCTGATGGACGCCGCCGTCGCGCGGTCGGACATCCGCTGCATCTCCATCCGACCCTGCTGGGTGCAGTACGAGGGCAACTACGAGACCAACCTCGGCCCCCAGGTCCGTGACGCCTCGGTGCTGAGCCCGAACCTGTGGAGCTACATCGACGCCTACGACCTCGCCGACGCCATCGTGCTCGCGACCGGGTCCGACCTGCCCGGCCACGAGGTCTTCTACATCGCGTCGCCGGACAACGTCGGCGGGCACGACTTCGCCGAGTCGCTCGCGAAGTACTACGGCGACGCCATCGAGCTGCGCGAACTGGACCGGAAGGACGCCTCGGGCATCTCCAGTGCGAAGGCGCAGAGGATGCTCGGCTGGGTTCCGAAGCGGTCCTGGCGTGACTACCTCGACACGGACGGTAAGGCGCTCGCCACCTAGGGCGCCGGTACCGCGCGCCCGAGCCGCCTCCCGGTGATGCATCGCATGCGACGCCGACACCAACCCGCCGTCCGCACACACCGGTGCCTGCCCGCAAGTGCTTCCAGCTCCTGTGCTGCGATTTCCCAGGCTCGTGCACGAGGGTGAGACTGAAGTGCAACGACGCGACGGGAGACATCATGAGTGCGGACCATTTGGAACGGGTTGTCGCAGCAGTGCGATCCAGCAGTCCCGCCACCGGCGCGCATCCCGTCGTGGATCCGTTCCCGCCGGCTGAGCTCCAGGTCGCCGTCGCCTCGGCGGTCAGCAGCGGGGAGTCACTGGCCGTCGTCGCCGCCGTGGCCGACCTGCCGGCGCTCGCTGTTTTGGACGCCGTCGACGCGCTCCAGCCGGGCAGCACCTGACGCCGCTACGACCCGACGGGACGGCAGCAGCCGAATTAGCACACGCCCATGTGACGTTATTTCTTGCACTCCTGGTTAGGAGAACCTAACCTGAGGTCGTGCCCCTCGATGATCGCCCCACCACGCCACTGCTCTCCGTCTCTGAGCTGGCCATCTCCTACGGGAGCCGGCGCGTCGTCGAGGCCGTCTCCTTCGACCTGGAGCCCGGCACGGTCACCGCGCTCATCGGCCCCAACGGCAGCGGCAAGTCCACCCTCCTGCGCACCATCGCACGGCTGCACGCACCCGACGCCGGGGCGGTGACCCTCGAGGACGGCGCCGACCTCCTCGCACTCTCCCCCAAGGCGTTCGCGCGCACCATCACCCTGCTCGCCCAGAGCCGCCCCGTCCCCGGCGGCCTCACCGTCCGGGAGGTCGTCACCTTCGGCCGCCACCCGCACCGCAGCCGCTGGACCGGGCAGGACCCCCGGGGCACCGCGGCCGTCGAGAAAGCCCTCGCGCTCACCCGCACCGCCGAACTCGCCGAACGCCCCGTGGCCGCGCTCTCCGGCGGTCAGATCCAGCGCGTCTGGCTGGCGAGCTGCCTCGCCCAGGACACCGGGGTGCTGCTCCTCGACGAACCCACCACCTACCTCGACCTGCGCTACCAGGTGGAGATCCTCGATGTGGTCCGCGACCTGGCGACCGACCACGGCGTGACCGTCGGCGTCGTCCTCCACGACCTCGACCAGGCCGCAGCCATCGCGGACCACGTGGTGCTGCTCGAGAACGGTGCCGTGATGGCGCGGGGCACCCCCGTGGACGTCCTCACCGCCGAGAACCTGTCCCGTGCCTACGGCGTCCGTGTGGACGTCACCGTCCGCGACGGCGCGGTGCACACGCGCGCCGTCGGACGGCACAACACACCGAGCACCGCCGCCCTCTCCGCTTCCTGATCCCCCACGGCGCAGCCCGCGCCACCGAGAGAAATGAAACCGATGACACAACCGAAGATCCTCGCTGCCCTCGCAGCGGTGGCCCTGCTCTCCCTGACCGCCTGCGGCACCACCGAGGAGGCCGCCGGCAGCGCCCCCTCCGAGGACGCGGCGGCGGGGGAGGCCATCACGGTCACCGACGCCCGCGGCAAGGAGATCACCCTCGACGGCCCGGCCGAGCGCGTGGTCGCGACGGAGTGGAACGCCATGGAGAACCTCGTGGCCCTCGGCGTCATGCCGGTCGGCGCCGCGGACGTCGAGGGCTACGCCCAGTGGGTCAGCGCCGAGGCGCTGGACGACACCGTGACCGACGTCGGAGTGCGCGGCGAGCCCAGCATCGACACCCTCGTGTCCCTCACGCCCGACGTCGTCATCGTGACCGACCAGCTCGTCGAGGGCGCGATCGAACAGATCGAGAAGACCGTCCCCGTCGTCGTGATCCCCGGCGGCGACGCCACCGACAACATCGGCCAGATGTTCGAGAACCTCGACCTGATCGCCACGGTCACCGGTACCGAGGACCAGGCCGCCGAGCTGAAGTCCTCGTTCGAGGCCAAGGTCGCCGAGGGCAAGGCCGCCATCGAGGACGCCGGCGCCGCAGGCACCCCCGTCGCCTTCTCCGACGCCTACACCGACGCCGGCAGCGTCTCGATCCGCCCCTTCACCGAGAGCTCGCTCGTGGGCAGCGTGTTCGGGCAGCTCGGACTGGCCGGCGCCTGGACCCTCGAGGGGGATCCCGCCTACGGACTCGCGCAGACCGACGTCGAAGGCCTCACCGCGCTGCCCGAGGACACCGACTTCTGGTACATCGCCAACGACGCCTTCGGCGATCCCTACCAGGACGAGCTCGCGGACAACGCGGTGTGGAAGTCCCTGCCGTTCGTCGAGGCCGGGAACGTGACGCGCTTCCCCGACGCCCTGTGGACCTTCGGTGGCCCCAGCTCCATGGAGCAGTTCGTGGACGCGGCGGTCGAGGCCGCCACCGCCCAGGCCGCGGAGTAGCCCCCGTGCCGCCGGCGATCCTGACCAGGCCAGCTCCACTCCCGGACCGGGCCGACGCTCCGCGTCCCGGAGTGCGCCTGGTCCTCGCCGGCGGCCTCCTCGCGGCAGCCACCGTGATCCTCGCCCTCGTGCACCTCACGCAGGGCACCTCGAGCGTCGGTGCCGCGGACATCCTCGGCCTGCTCCCGGGACACGACGACGGCACCACCGGTGCCGTCGTCGCCGCGAGCCGCATCCCCCGCCTGGCTGCGGGCCTGCTCGTCGGGGCGGCCCTCGGCGCGGCGGGAGCCGTCCTGCAGTCCGTCTCGCGCAATGCCCTCGCCTCCCCCGACACCCTGGCGGTGAACGCCGGCGCGCACCTGGCGATCGTCTCGGTCGCCGCCCTCGGCCTGCAGGTGCCGCTGCTCGGGTCCGTGGGCGTCGCGTTCCTCGGGGGCCTCGGTGCGGCCGCCCTGGTCCTGGCGCTCTCCGGCGCCGGGCAGTCCTCCAGCGTCCGCCTGGTCCTGGCCGGTTCCGCCATCGCCCTCGCATTCCATGCCCTGACCAGCACCCTCCTGCTGCTCTTCTCGCAGGAGACGCGCGGTCTCTTCGCCTGGGGCGCCGGATCACTCGGCCAGAGCGGCCTCGAGAAGTTCACGCTGCTCGCCCCGCTGGCCGGGGCCGCCCTCCTCGTCCTGCTCCTGAAGTCCCGATCCCTGGACCTGCTGACCCTCGGCGACGACCAGGCCCGCGTGCTGGGCATCAACGTGCGCGGCACGCAGGTCCTCGCGGTTATCCTCGCCGTCCTCCTCTCGGCAGCGGCCGTGACCGTCGCCGGGCCCATCGGCTTTGTGGGACTCGCGGCCCCCGCCGTCGTACGGCTCGCCGCCCCGCACGTCCCCGGCCTCCACCGGCACATCGTGCTGATCCCCGCGGCCGCGGTCCTCGGTGTCTTCCTCGTCCTCGGGGCCGACGTGCTGCTGCGCGCGGCCGTGGGTCCCGAGAGCGCCGTCGAGGTACCCACGGGCGTCGTCACGACGATCTTCGGGGCCCTCTTCCTCGTCGCCCTCGCCCATCGGATGCGTTCCGACGGCCCCACGCGTGAGGCCCGCTCCGTCTCGCTGCGCACCATCGGGACAGCGCGCAGCACGGCCGTCCTCGTGGTCCTCGCGGTCCTGTTCGTCGCCGTCGCCGTCGCCGGCCTGCTGCTGGGAGACGCCAAACTGCTCCTCGGCGACATCGTGAACTGGGGAACCGGCCAGGCCGGCCCGGTGGTGTCCAGCGTGATGGACAGCAGGGCGCCCCGCGTCGGTGCCGCCCTGCTCGCCGGCGCGTCCCTGGCACTCGCCGGCACCGCCATCCAGGCCGTGACCCGGAATCCGCTCGCGGAACCCGCCATCATCGGCGTCTCCGGCGGCGCGGGCGTGGGAGCCGTCCTCGTCATCACGTTCGTGCCGCTGGCCGGATTCTGGACCGTCGGAGCGGCCGCGGGCGTCGGTGCCGCCGTCGTCTCGCTGATCGTGTTCGGGCTGTCCTTCCGCGGCGGCATGCAGGCGGACCGGCTGGTCCTCATCGGCATCGGCGTCTCCGCGGCGGCCACCGCCGTCATCACGCTGCTGATCGTCCTCACCGATCCGTGGAACGAGTCGAAGGCGCTGACCTGGCTGTCGGGGTCCACCTACGGCCGGTCGCTGCAGCACCTCGTCCCCCTGGTCGTGGCCCTGCTGATCGGCCTGCCCGTCATCGCCGTCCACCACCGCACGCAGGACCTGCTGGCGCTCGACGAGGACACGCCGCGCCTGCTCGGCCTGAGGGTGCCGCGGGCCAGGGTGATCCTGCTGGCAGCGGCGGTGCTGCTCACGGCGTCGTCCGTGGCGGGGATCGGCGTGATCGGCTTCGTGGGCCTCGTCGCGCCGCATGCCGCGCGCGCCCTCGTGGGTGCCTCCCACCGGCTGATCATCCCGACGGCGATGCTCCTCGGGGCGGTCCTCGTGTGCCTCGGGGACCTCATCGGACGGACAGCGATCGCCCCCGCACAGCTGCCGGCGGGTCTCCTCACCGCGCTGCTGGGGGCACCGTACTTCGTCCACCTGCTGTTCCGGAGCCGTTCCGGCCGGTAGGAACCGCATCCGATGCGGACGCTCCCTGTCCGGAAGTCCGTGCTGTCCGATCCCCGACGGAGCAGAATCGGCGCATGACACTGCGCTGGTACTCCACCGTCCTCGAATCGACCGACCACCGCGCCCTCGCACGCTGGTGGGCGGAAGCCCTCGGGTGGGAGGTACTGATCGAGACCGACGACGAAGCCGTGCTCGTACCGCCGTGGGCCCGCGAGCTCGGTGCGAAGCTGTCGTTCGAGCAGGTGCCGCCGGGCCTCGTGTTCGTACCGGTGACGCACGAGAAGCAGGGGAAGAACCGGCTTCACCTCGACTTCGCGCCGCACACCGGCCAGGACCGCGCCGCCGAGATCGAGCGGCTACTCGCCCTCGGGGCGCGGCGCACCGACGTCGGGCAGGGTCCGGAGGTGAGCTGGGAGGTCCTCGCCGACCCCGACGGCAACGAGTTCTGCATCCTGTCGTCGCGGGAGTACTGAGGCTAGAGCTCGATGCGCTCCGTCTCGATGACCTCCTTGCGCACCTCGCCGCCGACGGTCTCGTCGTGCGTGCGCACCTCGCGGCGGACCCGGACGCGTTCGATCGGGACGACGTCCATCTCGACGCGCGGCTTCTCCTCGTAGAGGACCACCTCGGTGGTGTCACCGTTGAAGGCGGTCTCGACGGCCGAATAGAGGCGCTCGCGCTCGGCGTCGGTGAAGGAGCCCTCGCCGTCGTCGTAGAACGGCTTCCCGTCCCGGACGGGCACGCGCTCGACGACGAGTTCCTCGCGCCGGATCTGCACGGTCATGGTGACGTCCTCGGTGACCACGCGCTTGACGATGCGTACGCGCTCCGTCTCGCGGATCTCCGTACCGACGCGGAGCTGCTCCTCCGAGCGCGTCATGGCGTAGTCACCCTCGGTCCGGGAGGACCGCAGCGGCGCCGGGGCGGCGTCGGCGGCCCGGTCCGTCGTGATGCCGGTGGCCCGGTCCGTCGCGACGTCGTCGTCCTTCGCGGGCATCAGCCCGTAGTACCGGAGCAGATTCTGTTCCTCCTCGGGGCTGAGGTGGCCGTCCTGCGACATCTTCGGGGAGTCGTAGACCGTCGCGTGCGGATAGGGCAGACGGATGTCCCGGCCGGCGCGCGTGGCTCCCTGCAGCGGGGCGAAGGACTCGGGGTTGCCCATGGTGTGCGTGGCGATGGTGACCCAGCTGGGCTCTCCCGTGACGTCGTCGACATAGAGCTGACCCATGGGGCCGAGCACCGCTCCGTCCTCGCTCAGCACGTTGGCGCCCGCGTTCATGGATTCCTTCATCTGTTCAAGCGTGATCATGACGGCCCTTTCGAGGAGGTTTGCTCTCCTCACCGTAGGTCGCAGGCGGAGCGATAGCAAGCATGCTTACTACCGACGTGCCCGATGGAGCGGCGCGCCGGCCGCTCCGGAATCGGCCGATACGGATCTATCCTTTCCCCATGCCACTCCTGCCGAGGTCCTTCCGCGCGGCGCGCGTCTCCGACGAATCGCACCGCGTCACCACCTTCGAGCTCTTCTTCGACCTCGTCTTCGTGTTCGCCTTCACGCAGGTCACCGGCTTCATGGCGCACGAGCACTCCTTCCCCGGCATCCTCCAGGGCATGATCATCCTCGGCATGCTGTGGTGGTCCTGGGTCTGCTACTCGTGGCTCGCGAACCAGACGCACGTGGACGAGGGCATCATGCGCCTCGGCCTGTCCGCCGTGATGGTGGCCATGTTCATCGCAGCCCTCGCCATCCCTGAGGCCTTCACCGACCTCGAGGGCGGCCTCAGCGGACCGCTCGTCCTGGCCCTGTCATACGTCGTCGTGCGCGTCCTGCACCTGGTGCTGTACGCGTACGCGGCGATGGAGGACAAGCCGCTCCAGCGCCAGGTCGCCAGGACGTCGGTCGCGATGGCGTCGGGATGCACGCTCATCGTCACGGGCGCACTGATCGGCGGGCCGTCCCAGACGTGGTTCTGGCTCGCGGGGCTGGCCCTCGACGTCGCCCTGACCTATCTCACCACCGCGCGCGGCGACTGGCGGGTGCACTCCGCGGCGCACTGGACGGAACGCTACGGCCTCGTGGTGATCCTCGCCCTCGGCGAGTCCATCGTGGCCATCGGCGTGGGGGCCTCCGCGGAACCCGTCAGCGTGCCCATCCTGCTCGGGGCCCTCGCCGGCGTCGGCCTGTCCATCTGCCTGTGGTGGCTCCACTTCGACGTCACCGCCATCGCGGCCGAACACCGCTTCGCGGCACTGCGCGGCGGTGCACGCGCCTCTGCCGCCGTCGATGCCTACACCTACCTGCACCTGCCGCTCGTCGCGGGCATCGTGCTGTCCGCGCTCGGCGTCGAGGACGTCCTCGCGCACGTCGAGGAGACGGAGGGCTTCGGCGCCCTCGGCGCGTTCGCCCTCTTCGGCGGCACGGCCCTCTATCTGCTGGGCAGCGCCTCCTTCTGGCGGCGCGTGGGCGGCGGCTGGAAGAAGTGGCGGCTCGGCGGTGCCGCGGCGCTGCTCCTGCTCCTGCCGGTCGCCGCGCAGCTCGCCCCCCTCGCGGCGCTGGCACTCGCTGCCGGAGTGGCAGCCGTGCTCGTCGCGGTGGAGAGCTCCCTGTACGCCGAGACGCGCCATCGGGTCCGCGCGAGGTAGGAGCCCGGCGGGCCCGGACCCGCTGTCCGCTGCCTAGGCGTCGTGCCGGAGCGAGTAGGCGGAGCTGGGCAGCGCGCCGACGCTCCAGTCCGCGTGCGAGGACGGCGTGGCCGAGGGTGCGTCGGCGCCGACCAGTCGGAGGAGGTGCCGCACCAGCAGGACGACAAGGGCGATGGCGAGGAGGATCAGGAGGAGAGTCATGCCTCGATCCTGATCCTGTCGCACCCGGAAAAAGAGTGGCAGGAAGGACCTCTAGCGCTCAAAAGCTGCCATACTGCTGGCATCCTCACCACGGTCGCCGTGATCGTCCTGCCGGACCTGTCCCTCTTCGAGTTCGGGGTGGTCTGCGAGGTGTTCGGCATCGACCGGTCCGACCTCGGCGTCGGCCTCCCCGCCTTCGACTTCCGCGTCTGCACACCGGCTCCCGGGATGGTGCGGACGACGTCCGGCGTCGCCCTCCGCGTCGATTCCGACCTCACGGGGGTGGACGACGCCGACCTCGTCATCATGGCGCCGTTCCCGTCCCGGAACCCGGTGCCCGACGCCGTCCTCGACGCCCTCCGCGCCGCCCACCGCCGCGGCGCCCGCATCTTCTCCGTGTGCTCGGGCGCCTTCGCCCTCGCCGAGGCGGGCCTGCTGGACGGCCGCTGCGCGACGACGCACTGGCGCTACACCAGCAGCCTCGCCGAGGCCTATCCGCGCACGCGCGTCGACGAGAACGTCCTCTACGTGGAGGACGGCACCATCCTCACGAGCGCCGGCACCGCGGCGGGCATCGACGCGAGCCTGCACCTCGTCCGGCAGGAGTTCGGGCCGAAGGCGGCGACGGCGATCGCCCGCGGCATGGTGGTCCCGCCGCACCGCGAGGGGGGCCAGGCCCAGTTCATCGAACGGCCCATCCCCACCGAGTGCGGGGCCTCGATGGAGGAACTCCTCCTCTGGCTCGCGGACCACCTGGACCAGGACATCTCCGTGGGGGCGCTGGCGCAGCGCCTGCACATGAGCGAGCGCACGTTCGCGCGCCGCTTCCGGGCGGAGACGGGGACCACGCCCGTCGCGTGGCTCACGGGCCAGCGGCTCCTGCGCGCGCAGTCCCTGCTCGAGGGCACCCGCCTGACCGTCGACGCCGTCGCCCGCGCGTCGGGGTTCGGTCAGGCCGTCCTGCTGCGGCACCACTTCCAGAAGGCCCTCGGGTTGAGTCCGGCGGCCTACCGCAGGACGTTCCGGGGCTCCGACAGGGACTGTGACCTCGACCTGCACGAACTCGAGGAGCAGTTCGGCGCGCACGCCCTCAGCCGGTGAGCACCCGGATGACCAGGAACACCACGGGCAGGTAGAGCACCCCGGCCACCGTCTGCAGCGTGATGGTGGAGGCCATCAGGCGTGCGTCACCGCCCAGGGCCCGCGCCATGACGTAGGCGGAGGACGCCGTGGGCAGGGAGAGGAAGAGGATCACGGTCGCCGCGGGCTGACCGGTGAGCCCCAGCAGCAGGCACCCGGCGATCCCGAGCCCCGGCAGCACCGTGAACTTCACCACGGTGGCGAGGGCCACGGCCCCGAGGTTCCGTCCCATGCTCCGGAGTTCGAGCGCCGCTCCCACGCACAGGAGTCCCAGCGGCAGGGACGCACTGCCCAGGGTCCGCAGGAAGCCGCCGACCCCCGGCGGGAGGCCGACGCCGGTGGCGTTCAGCAGGATCCCGATGCCGCAGCCGAGGATCAGCGGGTTGGTGGCGATGCTCCTGATCGTGCCGCCCACCGTCAGCCGCTCCGCCCCGTAGCGCGCGAAGGCGAGTGTGCAGAGGACGTTGACGAGCGGGACGAGGACGGTGTTCGCGATGGCGGCGAGCGCGACGCCGTCGGACCCGAACAGGGCGAGGGCGATCGAGAGACCGAGGTAGTTGTTGAAACGGATGCTGCCCTGCAGCACGGAGGTGAAGGCCGGGCCGTCGAGGTCCAGCCGGCGCTGGGCGACGACGAGCCCCAGGGCCGTCAGGACCACCGGCCCGGCGAGGACCGGCGCCATCAGGGCGATCGGCAGGCCCGCGAGGTCCGCGGTCGCCGTGCCGCTGATGAACAGTGCCGGCAGCAGGATGAAGTAGCACAGGCGCTCCGCCGGAGGCCAGAACGCCGGCGCCAGGAAGGCGCGCGAGCGGAGCGCGTAGCCGAGGGCGATCAGGCCGATCACCGGGCCGAGCGCCACGACGGTCTGCGCGATCACCGGGTCGCGCCCGCCGGCAGGGGCCGGGCCGTCACCAGCCCCGGGCCAGGAGCCAGTCGGCCGCCAGCCGGCTCCACTGCTCCGGGGCACCGCGACCCTCGGCCAGCCCGAGGCCGTGTTCCCCCTCCGTGAACACGTGCAGGGCGTGGGGGACGGCGTGGGCGGCGAGCGCCTGGGCCAGCAGGTAGGCATGCTGCACGGGGACGGCCTCGTCCTCGGCGGTGTGCCAGACGAAGAAGGGCGGGGCGTCGGGCGTGACGAGGCGGTCGAGGGACGTGGCCCGCCGCACCTCGACCCCCGCGTCGGGCCCGAGCAGTTCGTCCTGGGAGCCCCTGTGCGTGGCGAGCTCCATGGACACCACCGGGTAGCCGAGCACGGCGGCATCGACGCGCTCGTCGGCTCCGGCGGGTGTGAGGGCGGCATGTCCCGCGAGGTGCCCGCCGGCGGAGAACCCGAGGAGCGCCAACCGCTCGACGCCCGCCGCCCGCAGGCGCCGGATCTCGGCGCGGACGGCGTCGAGCGGCCCGGGATGGCGGGTCCCGACGGGATAGTCGAAGACGCCTGCGGACAGGCCGAAGGAGCGGAGCCGCTCGGCGACGACCTCGCCCTCGTTGTCGGACAGCATGGTGTAGCCGCCTCCGGGCAGGACCAGGACGTGCGTGGGATTCATGCCACCACCGTACTGTGGCCGGACGGCCGGAACGGTACGGGACCCGCAGCAACGGAGAAAGCCCCCGGCCGGGTGGCCAGGGGCTTTCGTACGTCCGGAGGTGCTGTCAGCCCTCGCACTCCGTGCAGAACTTGTCGCCGTTCTTCTCGCGCGCAAGCTGGCTGCGGTGGTGCACCAGGAAGCAGGACATGCAGGTGAACTCGTCCTCCTGCTGCGGGATGACCTGGATGAGGAGTTCCTCGTGCGAGAGGTCGGCCCCGGGGAGGTCGATGCCTTCGGCGGTCTCGCCGTCTTCGACATCGATCAACGCCGTCTGCGTTGTCGCGCTGCGCTGTGCCTGGATCGCCTCGAGGGACTCGTTGGCGGGCTGGTCTTCCGGGCGAACGCGTGGTTCGTCGTAATCGGTTGCCATGGGGGTAGATCTCCTTCTGTGGGCGGGAAGTACGCCCAGATGCCACTCTCAACCTCGGAGGAGGCGGAAGTATTCCATATACCGGGTGCAATATACCTGCTGCGACTGGTACTTTTCTCCATCCGTCGACGGCACGTCGAATCGGATCCCGATGTGACGCGGCGGCCCGGACGTGATATGTGGACGGGACGTGGCGGAGGCTGCCGGGACGCCCACCCGCCCAGCCGTCGTAGGGTGGGACCGACCCCGTCCCGAACGCCCCAGGAGCTTCCATGGCATTGGCCCTCGACCTCAGCGGAAAGACCGCCCTCGTCACCGGATCCACGCAGGGGATCGGCCTGGCGATCGCCACCACCCTGGCCGCCGCCGGCGCCCGGGTGGGCGTCAACGGCCGCAGCGACCGCAGTGTCGCCCGCGCCATCGAGGGGATCCGCAGGGACGTGCCCGACGCGGACCTCGTCGCCGTCGCCGCGGACGTCACCACGGACGACGGCGTCGCGACGGCGCTCGGCGTCCTCCCCGCCGTGGACATCCTGATCAACAACCTCGGCATCTTCGGCGCCCGGCCGGCACTGGAGATCGACGACGCCGAGTGGCGCCGCTACTTCGAGGTCAACGTGCTCACCGCCGTCCGCCTCACGCGGTCCTACCTGCCCGGGATGACGGCGGCGGGCTGGGGTCGCATCCAGTACATCGCCAGCGATTCCGCCGTCGCCATCCCCGCGGAGATGATCCACTACGGCGTCTCGAAGACGGCCCTGCTGGGCGTCTCACGCGGGTTCGCGAAGGAGGCGAGCGGGACGGGCGTCACAGTGAACTCGGTCATCGCGGGCCCCACGCACACCGGCGGTGTCGAGGACTTCGTGTACCAGCTCGTGGACAGGGACCTCGGGTGGGAGGATGCCCAGCGGCAGTTCATGAGGGAGCACCGCCCGCAGTCGCTGCTGGAGCGCCTCATCGAGCCGCAGGAGATCGCCAACCTGGTCGCCTACCTCGCGTCGCCGCTCGCCTCGGCCACCACGGGCGCCGCGGTCCGCGTGGACGGCGGCTACGTGGACGCCATCCTCCCGTGAGCCGCACCGCGGTCCTCACCCCGAACGGCGCCCTCGACGCCGGGCCGATGGCCGCGATCCTCGCCAACCACGCCATCCCCGGCTGCGAGGTCACGGACCGGGCGGGCCGGTCGCACACCCGGCTGCTCGCCACGCCAGGCGGCCCGCGCCGCGTGACGGTCTCCGTGCGGCCCGACGACGTCGAACTCATCGCGGACACGGACGACGACGTCGAGTTCACGCATCTCGTGCGCACCACCCGCAGGTGGCTGGACCTCGACACGGACACGGACGCCGTCGTCCGGGCCCTCGGCGGCGATCCGCTGATCGGCCCGCTCGTGCGCAGGCGCCCGGGTCTGCGGGCGGTCGGCTATCCGGAGGCGTTCGAGGCGGCGATCATGACGGTCCTCGGGCAGCAGGTGTCCGTCGCCGCGGGTGCGACGTTCGGCGGCAGGCTCGCGGCGGCCTACGGCACGGCGTCGTCCACGGAGCTCACGCTCTTCCCTTCCCCGGCGGCGATCGCCGCGGCACCTCCCGAGGAGCTGCGGGCCGCCGTCGGAGTGACCCGTACGCGGGCCGCGACCGTGCAGAACGTGGCGCGCGCCGTCGCCGACGGCCTGTCCCTCGATCCCGACGGCGACCACGCCGCCCTGCGCAGGGAGCTGCTCGCCATCCCGGGCATCGGCCCCTGGTCCGCCGACTACCTCGCCGTGCGCGTCCTCCGCGACCCGGACGCCTTCACGCCGGGCGACCTCGTGGCACGGCGCGCAATGGGCAACCCCGACATCCGGGACGCCGGACGCCGCTCCGAGGCATGGCGTCCCTACCGCGCCTACGCCCTGTTCCACCTCTGGACGTCCGCCACCTACGGCGGGGACTAGGCGGGCACCTTCCGGTCGCTGCGCAGCGCGATCTCCAGTTCGAAGCGCGCCTTCGGGTCCCTGAGGTCCTCGCCGAACAGCTCGCGCAGCTGCAGCACGCGGTAGCCGACGGTCTGGGCATGGATCCCGAGCTCGTCGGCGATCGGGGCGCGCTGCCCCCAGTGCCGCAGCCAGGCCAGCAGCGTCTCCTCCAGCTTCTCCCGCTGGTTGGCGGGCAGTCCGGCCAGTGGCGCGAGCCGCCGCCGGGCCAGTTCGCCGACCGCCGATGGCTCCGCCGCGAGCACCACCTCCGTCAGGTGCTCGTCGGCCCAGACCGGTGGTTCGTCCTCGCCCTCACGTGGCGGCAGCATGGATGCGGCGAGGACCGCGAGGCGCAGAGATTCCGCGACCTGCCGGATCCCGCCCGCCGGCCCGACGGCCGCGCTCCTGCCCGCCAGCACGCGCTCGAGATCGGCGCGGCTGGCGGGCCCCCGCTCGGGGACCAGGGCGACGGCGTCGGTCTCGCGTTCGATGACGATCGCCCCCGGGCCGAGACGCTGGCGCAGTCCCTGCGCGCGCTCGAGGGGCAGGGTGACGACGGCGAGCTGCGCCGGCACCGCCCAGTCGGCGAGCGACGCCGCCTGCCGCAGCGCCGTCTCGTCCGCCTGCCCCAGCAGCAGCAGTTCCAGCAGTTCGGCACGACGCCGATCGACAGCGCCCGCGCGTTCGGACTGCTCGAAGGCGTAGGCCTCGGCACTCACGGCGGAGAGCTCGTCGATGTACGCCATGATCGATTCGCCGAGGTCGACGACGACGGCGGACCCCAGGCCCTCCTCCATGGAGCGGCGCGACATCTCCCGGAACGTCACGCGCGCCCCCATCCGATACGCGCCCAGCAACGAATCCATACTGCGTCCCTGCCGGAATTCGCCGCGGCCGAGGCCCGCCACCAGCTGGCGGCTCTGGTCGGACAGGGCGGGCAGCCTCGTGCCGGGCAACTCGAGGAACCGCTCCAGGGCGACCGCCACACCCAGGCGCAGACCGCGTCCGAAGCCGCCCTCGATCGGCCGGGCGTAGGCCGGGACCAGCTGGGGCACCGCCTGGATGATGGCCTCCACCAGATCGGGCGTCAGGGGACGCAGCCGGTCGCTGACACCGGGGGGAAGAGCCAGCCACGGCGGCTCGGGTGGAGCGACCGATACCTCGTCAGAACCCACGTGGACGACCCCCATCTATTGCGGAACGATAAACCTTCTCCCTCAACTGTATGCTCCGGGTGAAGATTTTTAGCGGGAGAGGCTATATCGTTAGTGAGATGATCCGGCTCAAGAAGCTGGCGCGTGCAGCATCCGCGCTGACCACCCCCCTCACACCGGAAGACTTCCTTGCGTTGTTCAACCCGGTGTACTCGTCCCGCCAGCTCCGCGGTGTCGTTACCCGTGTGGTGCGTGAGACCGAGGATTCCGCCACGATCCACTTCCGCCCCGGCAACGGCTGGCATGCCCACCAGGCCGGCCAGTGGGCGCGCATCGGCGTGGAACTCGACGGTGTCCGCCAGTGGCGCTCCTACTCGTTGAGCAATGCTGCCGGACACGATCCCGCGATCACGGTGAAGGATGCCGGCTCGGTGTCCCACGTGCTGGTCCGCGACACCAAACCGGGCGACGTCCTGTTCCTCGCTCCGCCCCAGGGCGACTTCGTCCTCCCCGAGCACCCCCGGTCCCTGCTCATGCTCACGGCGGGCAGCGGCATCACACCGGTGATGTCCATGATCCGCACGCTGATCCCGCGCCGGCCGGACGCCGACGTCGTGCTCATCGACTCCAACAGCACACCGGAGAAGAGCGTGTTCCGCGAGGAGCTGGACGAACTGGCGGACCAGTTCCCCAACCTCACCGTCCGGCACTGGTTCACGAGCGCCCGCGGAAGGCTCGAATTCACGGCCAGGACCATCGCCGAGCTCTGCCCGGACTGGCGCTCACGTGCCGCCTACGCCTGTGGCCCCGAAGGCTTCCTGAACGACGCGGAGGACCTGTGGCAGCGCGAAGCCGCGCTCGAACAGGCCCGGTCGGTACCGAGCGTCACGGCGGGCGCCGGAGCGGAGGCCACCGGCACCGCCACCCTGACCATCGAGCGCTTCAGCACCGACCTCACGGCGGGTGCGGGCCACGACGGCGGGCTCGTCACCTTCGAGCAGTCGGACCGCGAGGTCCAGGCCGACGGCGACACCCCGCTGCTCGACATCGGCGAGGATGCCGGGATCCTCATGCCGAGCGGCTGCCGCATGGGCATCTGCCACAGCTGCCTCATCCCGCTGCGGTCCGGACAGGTCCGGGACCTCCGCACCGGCGAACTGCACAACGCCCCCGGCCAGCTCATCCAGACCTGCGTCTCGGCAGCCGCCGGGCCCGTGAACCTCGACCTTTAGTCCCCCACCAGAGGAGTCCCCATGACCACCACGCTCACCCGCCCCGGCGCCCTTGCCGCCTCGGGCCACCCCCTGGTCCGCCCCGACGCCGCCAAGCACCTCTCCGACGAGCAGGTCGAGGCCCTCGGGCGCGAGCTCGACGCCGTCCGCGACGAGATCCTCGCCAAGCGCGGCGCGACCGACGCCGCCTACATCCGCCGCGTCATCAAGGTGCAGCGGAGCCTGGAGTTCGCGGGCCGCGGCGCCCTCCTGTTCAGCAAGTACAAGCCCGCCTGGTTCGCGGGCACGGCGATGCTGAGCATCGCCAAGATCCTCGAGAACATGGAGATCGGCCACAACGTGCTGCACGGCCAGTGGGACTGGATGCGCGATCCCGACATCCACTCGACCACCTGGGAGTGGGACTTCGTCACCCCGGCCCGATCCTGGCAGCACACCCACAACGACCTGCACCACCGGTGGACCAACGTCATCGGCAAGGACCGGGACATCGGATACAACCTCCTCCGCATGGACCCCGACCAGCCGTGGCGCCCCTTCAACCTCGGCAATCCCCTCTACAACGCCGTCCTGGCCCCGGTCTTCGAGTGGGGCATCGCCCTCTACGACCTGGAGATCCCCGAGTACAAGGAAGGCCTGAAGTCCAAGGAGGCCATGAACCGCGACCTCAAGGCCGTGGGCGTCAAGGTCCTCAAGCAGTTCTCCAAGGACTACGCCGCCACTCCCGCCGTCGCCATGCTGACCGGCTCCGGCAAGCAGGCCCTCTACGGAACGCTCGCCGCCAACGCCATCCGCAACTTCTGGGCCCACGCGATCATCTTCTGCGGCCACTTCCCCGACGGTACGGACACCTTCACGGAGGAGGAGGTCGACGGCGAGACGCGCGGCGACTGGTACGTCCGCCAGATGATCGGTTCGGCGAACATCTCCGGCTCCAAGTTCATGCACCTCATGTCGGGCAACCTGTCCCACCAGATCGAGCACCACTGCTTCCCCGACCTGCCGTCCAACCGGTACGCCGAGGTCGCGGTCAAGGTCCGCGAGATCTGCACCCGCTACGGCCTGCCCTACACCACCGGCCCCCTGCCCAAGCAGGTCGGTTCCACCTGGGCGAAGATCTTCCGGCTCGCCCTGCCCAACCGGAAGCCGAAGACCGCCACGGCCTAGCGCCGGACAGCGCCGTCGCCCCCGCATGGGGAGCGGCGGCGCTCTCCGCGTCTTCCGTGCCCGCCGGGCGTCCCGGGTGTCCCGGGTGTCGTTACCCGGACGACCGTCAGACCGGGACGTCCTCCGCGAGGAGCGCGTCCACCTGCCCGAGTGCCTCGCGAAGGCCCTCCTCCATGCCCATCTCGACCATCTGGGTGAGCTGCTCGACGGACCCGAACGCCGTGGTCATGGTCATGCGCGTGCGTCCGCCGAGATCCTCCAGCGTGACGGTGGCCGTCGTCTCACCCATGTCCGGCACGGGGTCGCCGTTCTCGTCCGCGAACCCGTCCACGAAGGTGATCAGGCGGGGAGCCTCGAGGGCCGTGATCCGCCACCACCCCCGCGCCTTCTCGCCGTCGGGCCCGGTCATGAAATAGGCGGCACGCCCGCCTTCCTCGAACTCGTAGGTGTCGAAGGTGGCCGGCCACGTGGGCGGTCCCCACCAGCGCTGCAGCTGCGTCGGATCGGCCCAGATCCGCCAGACGCGTTCGACGCCGGCGTCGAACTCGGCGACGAGGCGGAAGGTGAGCGCCTCGGTGTCCTTCTCGGTGCTGATGACGGTCATGATGCTGCCTTCCTAGTGCTCATCCTCGGCATCCTCGGCGAGGATGTCCGTGATCCGGTCGACGCGTCGCCGCCAGATCCTCTCGTAGTCGTCGAGCAGGCGCCGTGCGTTCTGCACGCCGTCCATCTCTCCCCGCACGATCTGCTCCCGTCCGCGTTTCTCCTTGGTGACGAGGGAGGCCCGCTCGAGGACGGCCACGTGTTTCTGCACTGCCGCGAAACTCATGTCGTACAGCTCGGCCAGGCCGGATACCGAATACTCGGCGACCAGGACGCGCGCCACGATGTCCCGCCGTGTCGCGTCGGCGAGCGCCTGGAACAGGCGGTCCACCTCGTCCTCGCTGATGCTTTCTACAACCATGTGGTTGTACGTTACGCCCGGTCTCCCTGCAGGTCAAGGGTCGGCGGGATCTCTTCGTGGGAACGTGCCCCGACGCCTGCCACCCGTCGCCGTCGCCCCTGACGTGCAGCGGCGGGAGGCGGACCCCGCCGACGTGACACCCGTTATGGCGGGTGTTCGGGGACCCTGCAAGACTGGGCCCATGACCCGCGGAATATATGTGAGCGCCATGACCAACGGCTCCGGCAAGTCCCTGATCTCCCTGGGCCTGGCCGACATGCTGCACCGGCACGCCGACCGCGTCGGGTTCTTCCGGCCCATCGTGGAGGGCGGCGACCCCGCCGCGGATCCGATGGTGCGGCTCATGCAGAGGGCCTTCGACCTCCCGGACAGCCGTGCCCGCGGCGGCCTCACCCGGGCGGAGGCCCGCGCCCTGCTGGTCACGGGAGACCGCGCCGAGATCGATGCCCGCTGCGTCGCCATCTACAGCGAGATCGCCGCGGAGTGCGACGTCGTGATCGTCGAGGGCACGGACCTCTCCGGCAACGACGCGGCCGTCGAGTTCGACCTCAACGCGCGCCTGGCCAACAACCTCGGGGCCATGGTGCTCGCCGTCGTCAGCGCCAAGGGCATGTCCGTCGAGGAGGCGGCCGACGCCGTCGACGTCGCCCGCCGCGAACTCGACGCGGCCAAGGTGTCGCTCCTCGCGATGATGGTCAACCGCGCCGCCGACGACGCCGTCACCGCCATCAGCGAGCAGGTGCGCCCCGGCCGCTCGGGCCGCCCCGTCTACGTCATCCCGGAGCTCGCCGAGATCTCCCAGCCCACGGTCTCCGAGGTCGCCGCGGAGCTGGGCGCCCGGCAGATCGCCGGCAACTCGAACCTCGAGCGTGACGTCACGAGCATTAGGGTGGCCGCCATGAACGTCGGAAACTTCCTGCACCTCCTCCGGGACGGTGCCCTCGTGATCGTGCCCGGCGACCGCGCGGACGTGCTCGTGGCCACCCTGGCGTCATCGTTCTCCCCCGAGTTCCCGGTGCCCTCCGCGCTGTTCCTGACAGGCGGGCTCGCGCCTGATCCCAACATCCTCGCCCTCCTCGCGCAGGCACCGTTCCCCGTCTTCGCGCTCGACGACGACACCTACACCGCCGCGCGGCGCGTCAGCGAGGTCCGTGGCGAGATCGCCAGCGGACTGCGCCGCAAGGCGGCTGCCGCGCTCGGCGCCTGGGCGCGGCAGGTGGACGAGAGCGAACTGCTGGAGCGGCTCGAACTCCCCCGGCCCGTCAGCATGACGCCGCTGCGCTTCCTGCACGAGCTCATTCAGCGCGCCCGGTCCGAGCGGAGACACATCGTGCTCCCCGAGGGCGAGGACGTGCGGGTGCTCAAGGCCGCCGAGATCCTCCGGCGCCGGGACGTCTGCGACCTCACGATCCTCGGCCCGGAGGCCCGCATCCGCGAACTGGCATCGGGCCAGGGCATCGACCTGACCGGCCTCACGCTGGTCGACCCTTCCACCTCAGCGCTGCGCGAGGAATTCGCCACCGAGTACGCCCGGCTCCGCGCCCACAAGAACGTCTCCGTCGACCAGGCCCGCGAACGCATGCTCGAAGGGGCATACTTCGGGACGATGATGGTCCAGCTGGGGAGGGTGGACGGCATGGTGTCCGGCGCCGGGCACACCACGGCGAACACCATCCGGCCGGCCCTCGAATTCGTGAAGACGAAGGACGGCGTGAAGATCGTCTCCTCCGTGTTCCTCATGCTGCTGCAGGACCGCGTGCTCGTGTACGGCGACTGCGCGGTCAACCCGGACCCCAACGAGGAGCAGCTCGCGGACATCGCGGTCGCCTCGGCTGAGACGGCGGCCCAGTTCGGGGTCGAGCCCCGCGTCGCGATGCTCTCCTACTCGACGGGCGAGTCCGGCAGCGGCGGCGCCGTGGACGAGGTGCGGCGCGCCACGGAACTCGTGCGGCAGCAGCGGCCCGACCTGGCCGTGGAGGGCCCCATCCAGTACGACGCCGCCGTGGACGCCTCCGTCGCCGCTTCGAAACTGCCCGGATCCACCGTCGCCGGGCAGGCGACGGTCTTCATCTTCCCTGACCTCAATACCGGCAACAACACCTACAAGGCCGTGCAGCAGTCCGCGGGCGCCGTCGCCGTCGGGCCCGTGCTCCAGGGCCTGCGCAAACCCGTCAACGACCTCTCCCGCGGCTGCACCGTGGAGGACATCGTGAACACGGTCGCCATCACCGCCGTGCAGGCCCAGCAGCCCGCAGCCCCCTGATCCCCCGCCTCCCGGCTTCCCGCCTCCCGCCTCCCGCCTCCCGCCTCCCGCCTCCCGCCTCCCGCCTCCCAGACAGGACCCCATGATCATCCTCGTCATCAATTCCGGCTCGTCCTCGCTCAAGTACCAAGTGCGCGAGGGCGACGACGTCCTCGCGGAAGGCCTCGTGGAGCGCATCGGCGAGGCCGAGGTACCCGACCACGCGGCCGCGCTCGACCGCGTGGACGGCGAGGTGGCGGCAGCGCTCGGCGATCGCGGGATCGACGCCGTCGGACACCGCGTGGTGCACGGCGGCGAGCGCTTCAGTGAGCCGGTGCTCATCGACAACGAGATCACGCGCGCCATCGAGCGCCTCAACCCGCTGGCCCCCCTGCACAATCCCGCAGCCGTCACCGGCATCCGCGCCATCACCGAGAAGTGGCCGGACATGCCGCAGGTGGCCGTCTTCGACACGGCGTTCCACCGCACCCTGCCCGAGCACGCCTGGCGCTACGCCGTCCCCGACGAGCTGTACCGGCGGTTCGGCATCCGCCGCTACGGCTTCCACGGGACCTCGCACGCGTACGTTGCGCGTGGCGCGGCGGAACTCCTCGGCACGGACGCCTTCACCGGCGTGATCGCCCACCTCGGGAACGGCGCCTCCGTCACGGCCGTGCGCGACGGCGAGAGCATCGACACGTCCATGGGCTTCACGCCCCTCGAGGGACTGGTGATGGGGACACGTTCCGGCGACATCGACCCGTCCATCCTGCTGTTCCTCCTGCGGGAGGGGTACACCGAGCAGGATCTCGACACCCTTCTAAACCGCAACAGCGGCCTGAAGGGGCTGGCGGGCACCAACGACATGCGGTCGGTGGCGGACGCCGCGGACGCGGGCGAGCATCGGGCGCAGCTCGCGATCGAGGTGGCCTCTTACCGCCTCGCGAAGTACGTCGGCGGCTACCACGTGGCGGTCGGCGGCGCCCAGGCACTCGTCTTCACGGCGGGCATCGGCGAGAACGCCGGAGCCTTCCGCAGCGCCGTCGTCTCCAAGCTCGGCGCCCTCGGCCTCGAGCTCGACGAGGCCAGGAACGAAAAGCGCAGCAGGGAGGCCCGCGTCATCAGCACGGCGTCGTCGGCCTTCCCCGTCCTCGTGGTGCCGACGGACGAGGAGGCGGCGATCGCGGAGGCGACAGCCGCCGTCGTCAGCGGGTCCTAGCGTTCCCCTCCTGCCGCTGACCCGCCGGACATCCACCCGTCGTCAGCGGCTCCTAGCGTTCCCCTCCGCTGACCCGTCGTCGGACGTCCGCCCGTCGTCAGCGGGTCCTAGCGTTCCCCTCCTGCCGCTGACCCGTCGTCGGACGTCCGCCCGTCGTCGTCGGGTGCATCCTGCCGACGGGCGCCTGCAACGGGGCTCCGGCACACTGGGACCATGACGATCCTGCGCATGACCCTCCTGTTCGTGCAGGCCGCTGTGGTGGGCGGGCCTCGGGGTCATGGCGCTCGGCGCGTACGGGTTCGTGGCGACGCTGCAGCCGGACCCGAACTTCGGGCGGATCCTCGCGGCCTACGGCGGCGTCTTCGTGGCGGGATCACTGGCGTGGGGCGTGCTCGTCGACGGATTCCGGCCCGACCGCTGGGACCTCCTCGGTTCGGCGGTCTGCCTGGTCGGTGTCGCGCTGATCATGTTCGCGCCGCGCACGACCGCCTGATCCGGGCATCGGGCGGACGACGAGGCCGCCCGCTGCCGCGTCGCTCCCACTGATCCGGTTCGATCAGTGGGCATGTTCGATCATGCCCACTGAACGGAGCTCTTCAGTGGGCGGACGACGACCGGGTCGGCGGTCCGGGCCCTACGCCGCCCCCAGCAGCCGTGCGAGCCCGGCGGCGAGGGCCCCGACAGCCACCACCACGAGGAACGGCGCGCGCAGCCAGAGCGCGAGCGCCGCGGCGGCCAGCGCCGCGATCCGCGCATCGACCACGAGCACCTGTCCCGATGCGAAGGTGTTCACGGCCGTCAGGGCGGCGAGCAGGCCGATCGTCAGCGACCCGGCGACCCGCAGCATCCGCGGGTTGTCGAGCAGCTTCGCCGGCACGAGGAACCCGACGAACTTCGTGGTGATCGAGATCGCGCAGGCGAGCAGGATCCACCCCCAGAGGCTCATGCGCCGGCTCCGCGGCCACCGCGGTGCTTCGCCGGGTGGGGCCCCGGGCCCGGCGCGTCGCCGTCCGACCCGGAGGGGTAGGGCTCGACGTCGGGCTCCAGGCCCTCGGTCGCCGGTCCGAGACCCGCGAGTCCCAGGACCGCAGCCATGACCGCGGCGATCAGGATCGGTACGCCGGGTGGGACGAACGGGACGGCGAGGAGCGTCACCACCGCACAGACGACGGCGATCGCCGCCGGCTCACGGGCCCGGATCCGGGGCCAGAGCAGGCCGAGGAACGCGGCAACCGCCGCGCCGTCGAGCCCCCACCGGGCAGGATCACCCATGGCATTGCCTGCGAGCGCACCTCCGAGCGTGAACAGGTTCCACAGCACGAAGACGCCGATGCCCGCCGCCCAGAAGCCGCGGCGCTGCTCGGCCGGGTCGGTCTGGCCCGTTGCCGTGGCCACCGACTCGTCGATGGTGACGTGCGCCGCCGCCAGTTTCCGCCAGCGCGAGGGACGCAGCAGCACGTTGACCTGCATCCCGTACACCCCGTTGCGGATCCCGAGCAGGGCCGCCGCGGACATCGCCGAGATCCCGCTCCCCCCACCGGCGATCACGCCGATGAAGGCGAACTGGGAGCCGCCGCTGAACAGCAGCAGGCTCAGCGCCATGGTCTGCAGGAGGTCGAGGCCGGCAGCCACGGACAACGCGCCGAACGACAGCCCGTAGAGCCCGGTCGCGATGGCCACGGACAGGGCGACGCGCACCGCGGGAGATTGGAAGAGCACCACGCGTCAAGGCTAGGCGAGGTGCTGCCCGGCTTCCCATTCGTGTCGAAGGGGTGAATAGTAGGAAAGGAAAGCCTACTTACTAACCGGAGGAGCGCCACATGAAGGCAGTGACATGGCAGGGCAAGCGCAACGTCAGCGTGGAGAACGTACCCGACCCCACGATCCAGGAGCCCACCGACGCGATCATCAGGATCACCTCGACGGCGATCTGCGGCTCGGACCTCCACCTCTACGAGGTCCTCGGCCCGTACATGCACAAGGGGGACGTCCTCGGGCACGAGCCCATGGGCATCGTCGAGGAGGTCGGCGCGGGCGTGACCAACCTCAAGGTCGGTGACCGCGTGGTGGTGCCGTTCAACATCTCCTGCGGCTACTGCTTCATGTGCAAGCGCGGCCTGCAGTCGCAGTGCGAGACGACCCAGGTCCACTCGGCAGGATCCGGCGCCGCCCTGTTCGGCTTCTCGGAGCTCTACGGCTCGGTGCCCGGCGGGCAGGCGGAGTACCTCCGGGTGCCCTTCGCCGACTACGGCCCGGTCAAGGTGGGCTCGGAGCTGCCCGACGAGCGCTACCTCTATCTCTCGGACATCCTGCCGACGGCCTGGCAGGGCGTGCAGTACGCCGATGTGCCGAAGGACGGCGTCCTCGCGGTCTACGGCCTCGGGCCGGTCGGCCAGTTCGCGGCCCGTATCGGCAAGTACCTCGGCCACCGTGTCATCGCCGTCGAACCCGTCGCAGAGCGCCGCGACATGGCCAAGCGCCACGGTATCGAGACCATCGACTTCACGAAGAACACCGCGGAGGAGCTGCGCAGCATGACGAACGGCCGCGGCCCGGACGCCGTCGTCGACGCCGTCGGCATGGAGGCCCACGGCTCGCCCGTCGGTGCCTTCGCCCAGAACGCGGTCGGCATCCTGCCCGACAAGCTCGCGCAGAAGGTCATGGAGACCGGCGGCAGCGACCGCGTGACCGTCCTCCACTCGGCGATCGACGCCGTCCGCCGGGGCGGGACCATCTCCCTCAGCGGCGTCTACGGCGGCGCCGCCACCCCCATGCCGATGCTCAACATGTTCGACAAGCAGCTCCAATTCCGGATGGGCCAGTGCAACGTGCGCCGTTGGACGGACGAGCTCCTGCCGATCGTCGAGGAGCCCTCGGATCCGCTGGGCGTCACCGACCTGATGACGCACCAGGTCTCGATCGACGAGGCACCGGAGGCCTATCGGAACTTCCAGAAGAAGACCGACGGCACCATCAAGGTGGTCCTGAAGCCGCAGGGCGTCACGGCCTGATCCCAGGACGACGACGATTCGCGGTCGATGGTCCGGGCTACTCCCGGGCCATCGACTCGTGGGACCCGGCCTCGCCGCCGGCCATCTGCAGGGCGTCGGCCGCCCGTACGAGGGCGAGGTGCGAGAACGCCTGCGGGAAGTTGCCGGCCATGCGGCCCGACTCGGCGTCGTACTCCTCGGACAGCAGGCCGAGCTCGTTCGAGTAGCCGACCAGCTGGTCCATGAGCCGCTTCGCCTCGCCCAGGCGGCCGCTGTGCGCGTACTGCTCGACGAGCCAGAAGGAGCAGGCGAGGAACGGGTGCTCGCCCGGTTCGAGGCCGTCGTCGGAGTTGTGCGTCCGGTAGCGCAGCAGCAGGCCCTGCCCGTTCAGCAGGTCCTGCTCGATGCGCGCCACGGTGCCGAGCATGGCCGGATCGTCGAACTCGACGAACCCCACCTGCGGCAACTGCAGCAGCGAGGCGTCCACCTCCGTGCCCCCGTACACCTGCGTGAAGGAGTTCAGGTCGGCACGGAAGCCCCGCTCCATGATCTCCGCGCGCAGTCCGTCGCGGATCTCCGTCCACCGGTCCTGCGGCCCGCTCAGCCCGTGGTCGCGCACGGCGCGCACGGCGCAGTCGAACGCCGCCCACATCATCACGCGTGAATGCGTAAAGTACTGCTGATCGCCGCGCATCTCCCAGATGCCGTGGTCGCGGTCGTGGAGGTGCTTCTCGGCGAAGCCCAGGAGTGCACGCTGCAACGGCCACGAGAAGCTGTCCTCCGTGGTGCCGTGCCCGCGCAGTTTCTCCAGCGCCACCATGACCTCGCCGACCACGTCGGCCTGGTACTGCTTCACCGCGCCGTTCCCCACGCGCACGGGAGCCGAGTCGGCGTAGCCCGGCAGGTGGTCGAGTTCGCGTTCCGGCAGGTACCGTTCACCGGCCAGCCCGTACATGATCTGCAGGTCCTCGGGGTCCCCCGCCACGGCCCTCAGCAGCCAGTTGCGCCAGCCCAGGGCCTCCTCCGCGTAGCCGTGCGTCATCATGGCCTCGAGCGTGAGCGCCGCATCGCGGAGCCAGCAGAAGCGGTAGTCCCAGTTGCGGGAGCCGCCGAACTGCTCGGGCAGCGACGTCGTCGGAGCGGCGACGATGCCGCCGGTGTCCTCGTGCGTGAGCGCGCGCAGTACGAGGAGCGAGCGCTGCACGGCGTCGGCGTACTCGCCGTCGTTCACGTAGCTCGCCCCCCACGCACGCCAGTAGCTGATGGTGCTGTCGAGGGCGTCGTCCACATCGCGGGCGGGCGGCTTCTCGCGGTGGGAGGGGTACCAGACGAGTTCGAGGTCGACGACGTCGCCCTCGGCCACGTCGAACGTGCCCTCGTGGCGATGGTCCGAGGCCCGGAGCCGGGGTCCCCGCAGCAGCAGCGCGTCGGGCCCGGCGATGGCCAGGAGCACCGGGACGCCGTCGTCCGTCCCCTGGCTGACCCACGGGACGATATCGCCGTAGCCGAAGCGGATCTCCAGTTCCTGGCGGACCGTCACCGTCCCGCGGAGGCCCTGGACCCGTCGCACGACGTTGGCCCGGCGGTCCGTGACCGGCATGAAATCGGTGACCAGCACCTCACCCTCGGGGGTCCTCCAGTGGGTCTGGAGGACGAAGGTCGAGGAGATGTAGCTGCGCTCCACCACCTCCGCCCCGGCGGACGAGGGTGCCACGAGCCAGCGGCCGTGCTCCGGGGTGCCGAGCATCGCGGCGAACACCGATTCGGAGTCGAACCGGGGCAGGCAGAGCCAGTCCACGCTGCCGTTGCGGGAGATGAGCGCACCGGTATGGAGGTCGGAGACGAGTGCGTAATCCTCGATCGGTGATTGCATCCCCCCACTCAACCACAGCGTCCCGGGGTGGGTGGTTACTCGTTGTCGCTCCGGAAGGCGGAGCGTATCCGCGCCGGGTAGTCGGTGGTCATCTCCTGCACGCCCAGCTCGGCGAGAAAGAGGGCATCCTCGATCTTGTTGACCGTCCATGCCCTCACGATCACGCCCTCCTGGATCCAGCGGCGCACCCGCTCCGTGTGGGCCCGGATGTATTTCATGCCCGGGCCCGCCATCCCGACCTCCTGGTGGTCGATCAGCGCCTCGCCCTCCTTCAGCGCCCTGTGCAGCAGGTTGATCAGGGCCCCCTCGGCGATCGAACCGAAACGCAGCGCCTCGCGGACCTCCTTCGGCCGGATGTCGGAGACGAGCTGGCACAGCAGGTGGTGAGGCACCGACTCCGCCAGCTGCCGCATGGAGTCGGGGTTGAAGCTCATGAAGCTGACCTCGATGCTGCCGAGCATCGAGGATTCCGGGTCCCAGCCCTCGTCCATGAGGAACGCGATCAGGGCCTCCTCCAGCCGCAGTCCGAACGGACTCGGATGCTTCAGCTCGACGGCGAGCCGGATCGGGCGGCCCGCACGGCGGAGCAGGAGCAGCAGGTCCGCGAAGGAGAGGAACTGGTCGGTCTCGCCGCCGAACTCCGCAGGGACGCTCGCCCCCTTCCAGGAGAAGGCATCGAGCCGGCGCAGTTCCTCGAGGGTCAGGTCGGCGACGTCGCCCGAGCCGCTCGTGGTGCGATCCAGTGTCGTGTCGTGGATGCACACCAGTTGTCCGTCCCGGCTCAGGTGCACGTCGCACTCCACGCCGTCCGCGCCGTCCGCGAGGGCCTGCAGGTAGGCGGCGCGTGTGTGCTCCGCGTAGGTGCCGCTACTGCCGCGGTGGGCGAAGATCACAGGAGGCACGGACCGTCCCTTCGAGTCGTCGGTGGTGTCCCTAACACGGTACGTGACCACCGGATCGGTGCACCACGGATGCGGCACCGCGGTGCCCGCCGGGACGGCCTCGATAGACTCGGGAGCGTGAATGCTCAGATGACCGGCACCGATACGGAGCGGGCGGCCGCCCTCCGACGCATGAAGCTCCTGGCGACCGGGTTGCTGGCGGTCATGGCCGTCATCTTCGTGGTGGCTTTCGCCCTGCAGGACGCCTATCCCTGGCTGCAGTACGTGCGGGCGGCGGCCGAGGGTGGAATGGTGGGCGCCCTGGCCGACTGGTTCGCCGTCACGGCCCTGTTCAAGCATCCGATGGGGCTGAAAATCCCCCATACCGCGATCATCCCGCGGAAGAAGGACCAGATCGGCGAATCGCTCGGCCAGTTCGTCGAGGAGAACTTCCTGTCCGAGGACGTGGTGCGTGCCAAGCTCGATTCAGCCCGGATCGCCCAGAAAGCCGGCGCCTGGCTGGAGAAGCCCGAGAGCGCCGACCGCGTGGCCGTCGAGGGCGCGGCCCTCATCCGGGGGATGTTCACCGTCCTGAACGACGACGCCGTCCAGGGCGTGATCGAGTCCATGGTCCGCAGGCATCTGCTCGAGCCACCGTGGGGGCCGCCCATCGGGAGCATCGCGGAACGCATCTTCGCCGAGGGGCACCACCACCGCCTCGTGGACCTGCTCGTGGACCGCGCCGGCGACTGGGTGGACGCGAACTACGCCGTGGTCACGCGGGTGGTCGCGCAGCGTTCGCCGACCTGGGTGCCGCGCCTGGTCGACGGCGTCGTCGGGGACCGCGTGCACGCGGAACTGTCGAAGTTCATCCGGGCGGTGCAGGACGACCAGCAGCACGATGTCCGCCTCGCGATCGACAAGTACCTCCGGGACCTCGCACAGGATCTGCAGCACAAACCCGAGACCATCGCGAAGGCCGAGGAGATCAAGGGACAGCTGCTCGACGACCCCCGTGTCCGCGACCTGACGGCCCGCACCTGGGCCACCATCAAGAACGCGCTCCTCGAGGCCGTGAACGACCCGGACAGCGAGCTGACGTCCAACTTCAAGGCGGCGGTCCGCGACTTCGGCTCGCGCCTGGCGAACGACGCCGAGCTGGCAGGGAAGGTGAATCGCTGGATCGCGGACGGCGCCTCGTACGCCGTGCGCACCTACCGCAGCGAGATCGCGGGCGTCATCTCGGAGACGGTGGGGCGCTGGGACGCGGAGGAGACGTCACGGAAGATCGAACTGCAGGTCGGGAAGGACCTGCAGTTCATCCGCATCAACGGTACGGTGGTCGGTTCGCTGGCGGGCCTGCTCATCTTCACCATCGCCCACGCAATCTTCGGGTAGGCCCGGCCCCGCACCCTACCCGGGCGCACCGGTACCGGACGCCGCGATCAGGCCTGCTTCTGGTCGCTTCCCTGCGGGGGCAACTGCAGCACGTCGGCCAGCTCGCCCGGGATGGTCTGCGGCAGCGGACCGAAGGCCTCGCGGGTGGTGCGGATGACGGCCTTCCCCATGAGGTGGTTGCCGGTCCCGCCGATCACGGCCCCCGCGCCGAAGGGCAGGGCTCGTCCGAGCATGAATCCGCCCTGCTTGGCGAGGAACTTCTTGAGGAAGCGCCGCCTGATGGACCCGGTGACCGTCTTGACGAGCGACGACGGTGCGGATTTGTTGACCAGCTGCCCCCAGTACTGGGGGGCACCCTGTCCCGCGGACGCACCGAGGATGGAGCGCATCAGCGCCGTGCCCTCCTCGCCCATCAGGATCGCCATGACCATGGCGCGCGAACGCTCAGGATCGTCGGTCTTGACCCCGTGCAGTTCCGCGATGGACTCGGCATAGAGTGCTGTGGCCTCGAGGAAGCCGACGGTCGCGGCCGCCGAGAGTCCGAGGGAGGCCAGGGTCCCGACCGCGGGAACCGCCGCCGTCGCTCCCACAGCAGCGCCCGCGGCCGTCGTCGCCCGCAGGTAGTCGCGCTCGAGCAGGCGGGCCAGTTCCGCGGGAGACGCCTCCGGGTTGCGACGGCGGAGCCGGTCGAGGTTGGAGAGGATCAGCGGCCGCTGGACGTCCAGGGCGCGTTCGATCCCGCGCAGGATCGCAGGCTTCGGGTTGCCGTCCTTGTCGAACAGCGTTCCGTTGGCAGCCTTGACGGCTGGGTTCTCCTTGTTCCGGCCAAACATGATGGTCCTTCCGCGGCTGGGTGGATGCGAATCGAGTGTAGATGGGCGCGTGGCACTGTCGGTGCACTTTCTGCTCCTGGCGTCACCCGCCCGGAAGCACCTGACCGACAGGCCGGTCAGGCTCGGACAGGCGAAGGGCGCCACCGCTGCGCGGTGACGCCCTTCGGCAGCTGTTCCCCCAGGGTCCAGCTGATGCTGCCTGCTAGACGCGCGAGCCGCGGCGTCCCGTGACGAGGCCGTAGATGACGAGCACGATCAGGGCGCCGATGACGGCGAAGAGGATGGACATCAGCGAGAACGTGCCGCCGAGGTCCACTCCGAGGAGGCTGCCGCCGATCCAGCCGCCGAGGAAGGCACCGATCACGCCGAGGATCAGGGTGATGATGATGCCGCCGCCCTGCTTGCCGGGCATGATCAGCTTGGCAAGGGCGCCTGCGATGAGGCCGAGGATAAGAAAACCGATGAAACTCATAAGATGCTCCTTGAGTGATTTCAGCCGTCCGTCCGGGGACGGGGCGACTGGCCAATGTTCCGATGCACCGGGGTGCAACTTTTTCCAACTGTACTTCATCAGCATGCTTAGGGTGCAATCCTAGCACCACGCTAATCCTGCTTATCAAGGCTTTCGGATGAATCTTTCCCGAACCGTTGCGAGACCCGACGGGACGTCCGACCGGGGCGGCGGACCCGGTTTTGCGGTGGATCGACCGTATGATGGGCGCAAGCGGGCCGCCTCGGGAGTAAGCGGCAGAGTCAGTGAAACCGCTGGGGAATTCTCTCGAAACTGCCAACAAAGACATACCGGAGGAGTTTTTCTAATGCGAATCGGTTCATCTATTTTTCTTATTGCACTGGGTGCAATTCTTGCTTTCGCCATCCGCGTGCAGGTCAGCGTCGTGGACCTGGCACTCGTCGGCTACATCCTGATGGCGGTCGGCGTGATCGGGCTCATCGCCTCGCTCGTCCTGGCCGCTCCGCGCCGGCAGGCGCGCGTCTCGGAGTCGCGGTCCGTCGTGGATCCGAACACCGGCGAGACCATCACGCGCAGGGAGTCCCGCGACACCGGGCTCTGACAGCCTGTCGGCACCACCAGGGACAGAAGGGCCGGACGTTCACGTCCGGCCCTTCTTCATCTGTGTTCCCGTTTGGTTACCACCGAAAAGGTCTTGACCCGGTGAGCAAAGCAAAGATATAGTCACTCAAACAAAGATCAAACCACATCTCGAGGCCCTGGCCTCGGCCGGAGACAACGAGGTCCTCATGTTCGCGGAAGAGCGCTATCGTCAGATCAGCAAACTCGTCTCCGCAGACGGCCGCGTCACGGTTGCCAGCCTCTCCTCACGCTTCGGCATCACCAAGGAGACGGTCCGCAGGGACCTCGCCCTCCTCGAGAACGACGGCGTCCTGCGCCGGGTCCATGGAGGGGCCATCGCCGGCAGCGGGGCGACCACCAATGAATCGAGCCTGTCGAGCCGGGCCGCGCAGCACTCCCCCGAGAAGAAGCGAATCGCCGAGGCCGCGCTCGCCATGGCTCCCGCGACGGGAGCCGTCGTGCTCGACGCCGGCAGCACCACCGGTGCCCTGGCAGAACTGCTCGTCGACGAGGCGCGGCCCGGACTGGCGGTCGTCACCCATTCCGTCCCGATCGCCGCACTCGTCTCCAACGCGGGCCTGAGCGTCGAACTCGTCGGCGGACGCGTACGAGCCCTGACCAGCGCAGCCGTGGGGAGCAGCACGGTCGCGCACTTCGCCCGCCTGCGGTCCGACGTCGCCTTCATCGGGGCGAACGGCATCACGGCCGGCTTCGGCCTCAGCACGCCCGACGTCGACGAAGCGGCGGTGAAGACCTCGATCGTGCGCTCGGCACGCCGCGTGGTGCTCCTGGCCGACTCGTCGAAGTTCAGCGAGGAATCCCTCATCAGCTTCGCCTACCTGGAGGATATCGATGCACTCATCACCGACCGCGCACCCCGGGGAACCCTGGCGGATGCACTCGCCGATTCCGATGTGGAGGTGATCGTCGCGTGATCCTGACCCTCACCGCGAATCCCAGCATCGACCGCACCGTGGAACTCGGCGCGCCCCTGACCCGCGGAGCCGTCCAACGCGCCACCCACGTGGTGCAGGAGGCAGGCGGCAAGGGTGTGAACGTCAGCCGCGCCCTGGCCATGTCCGGCGTCAGCACGCTGGCCGTCCTTCCGGGCGACGACGACGACGCGGTCCTGGCGGGCCTGCGCGGCGTCTCCGTCCCCTTCCGCAATCTGCCGATCGGCGCGGGTCTCCGCACCAACACGGCGATCACCGAACCCGATGGTACGACGACGAAGATCAACGAGCCCGGCCCCGAGCTCTCTGCCGCACAGATCGAGGAACTGCTCGCGGTGGTCGTGACCGAGAGCAGCGGAGCCGACTGGCTGGTCCTCGCCGGCTCCCTGCCGCCGGGCGTACCGCCGACCTTCTACACGCGGATCACCGCCGCCGTCCGGGAGGCGTACGGACCGTCGGCGCCCCGGGTCGCGATCGACTCGTCGGGCGAACCCCTGATCGAGGCCGCCGCCGGGGTACCGGCGCCGGACCTGCTCAAACCCAACGCCGAGGAGCTCAGCGAGCTGACGGGCATCGGCACGGGCGACCAGCTGGAGCTGGACCATGAATTGGCCGCGAAGGCCTGCGCGGTGCTCATCACCGCGGGGGTGGGAGCGGTACTGGCGACCCTTGGCTCCAAGGGTGCCCTGCTCGTGACGAACGCGGGGGCCTGGCACGCCGTGCACCCGCCGGTCACGGCGCGTTCCACGGTCGGCGCGGGAGATTCCGCCCTGGCCGGTTACCTGCTGGCGCACAGCGCAGGCGAACTCCCGGAGAACTGCCTGCGCCAGGCCGTTGCCCACGGATCGGCGGCCGCATCCCTACCGGGCTCCACCGTTCCATCGCTCGACCAGACAACGCCGGCCGCAGTCGCGGTCACTCCACTCATGGTCACGCTGCCCGTGATCGAACCAAGCGCCGTCGGATCCAACGCTGGACCGACAGCACAGGAGGAATTCTGATGTCCGAACTCATCACGCCGGAGCTTGTGACTCTGGACAAGGACCTGGGGACACAACGCTCCTCGGTGATCCGGTATCTCGCGGAGCAGGTCGCCGCACAGGGGCGGTCCACGGAAGTGGACGGTCTGTACGCCGACGCCCTCGCTCGGGAGGAGAAGACCTCCACCGGGGTCCCGGGCGGCATCGCCATCCCGCACTGCCGTTCCACGGCGGTCTCGGAGGCGACGCTCGCCATGGCGCGCCTGGCGCCGGCGGTGGACTTCGGGGCCAAGGACGGCCCCGCGGACCTCGTCTTCTTCATCGCCGCGCCGGACGGCGCGGACCAGGAGCACCTCAAACTCCTGTCCAAGCTGGCACGCTCGCTCATCAAGAAGGACTTCACCGCCTCCCTCCGTGCCGCAGAGACGCCCGCCGACGTCGTCGCGCTGGTCAACGGAGCCCTCGGCATCGGGGACGCGGCGACCGTCGGTGCCGGCGCCCATGCGGCAGGCGCCGCCGGTCCCGGCGGACCGTCGGCCGGGGACAGTGCCCGCACGAACGAGGCGGCAGCCACCCTGGGCACCACGCCTGCCGGGGTGGACGCCACCGGTCCCGCCGTCGACGCCGGCCGCTCGACCGACACCAAGGTCCGCCGGCTGGTCGCGGTGACCGCCTGCCCCACGGGGATCGCGCACACCTACATGGCCGCCGACTCCCTCGTCGCCGCAGCCAAGGAGCGTGGCATCGACCTCCAGGTCGAGACGCAGGGCTCCTCGGGCGCCACCCCCCTGGATCCGTCGGTCATCGCGGCGGCCGACGCCGTCATCTTCGCCGTCGACGTCGATGTCCGGGACAAGCAGCGGTTCGCCGGCCTCCCGGTCATCAGTGCACCCGTCAAGCGGGGCATCGACGAACCGGGCGAGATGGTCGAGGAAGCCCTGGCGGCCGCCGGGAATCCGAACGCCCGCAGGGTCGCCGGCACCGCCGGCGGTGACGACCGGACCGACGACGAGGGCGGCCGGGACAGCATCGGCAGCACCCTCAAGCGCGCACTGCTCACCGGCGTCAGCTACATGATCCCCTTCGTCGCCGGCGGCGGCCTGCTGATCGCCCTGGGCTTCCTGCTCGGCGGTTACCTCATCACCGAGACGGCCGACGCCGTGGTCCTCGAGAACAGCCTCGCGAACCTCCCGGCCGGCGGGCTCGCCGAATACCTCGGTGCGGTGGCGTTCAAGATCGGACAGCTGTCCCTCGGGTTCCTGGTGCCCGCCCTCGCCGGTTACATCGCCTACGCCCTCGCCGACCGTCCCGGCATCGCGCCCGGGTTCGTCGCCGGTGCCGTCGCCGGTTTCATGGATGCGGGTTTCCTCGGCGGTATCGTCGGCGGCCTGCTCGCCGGCTACGTCGCCCTGATAATCGGGCGCCTCTCCGTGCCCCGCTGGCTGCGGAGCCTCATGCCCGTGGTCATCATCCCGCTCCTGGCGTCGATCGTGGCCTCGGGCCTGATGTTCCTCGTGCTCGGCGGACCCATCGCTGCGATCACGGTAGGCCTGAACAACTGGCTCTCCGGCCTCACCGGGACCGCGGCGGTCGGCCTCGGCGTCATCCTCGGGCTCATGATGGCCGTGGACCTCGGCGGTCCCGTCAACAAGGTGGCCTACTCCTTCGCGGTCGCCGGCCTGAGCGCCGGCTCCATCGACAACCAGGCACCGTGGCAGATCATGGCCGCGGTGATGGCGGCCGGCATGGTGCCACCCCTGGCCATGGCGCTCGCCACGATCATCGACCGCCGTCGCTTCACCCTCGCGGAACGCGAGAACGGCAAGGCTGCCTGGCTGCTGGGCGCCGCGTTCATCTCGGAGGGCGCCATCCCGTTCGCTGCGGCGGACCCGCTGCGTGTCATCCCCGCGTCCCTGCTCGGATCGGCCGTCACCGGGGCGATCGTGATGGGCACCGGAGTCACCTCGCAGGCCCCGCACGGCGGCATCTTCGTCTTCTTCGCCATCGGGAACGTCGTGATGTTCATCCTCGCCGTCCTCGTCGGCACGGTCGTCTCGGCCCTCGCCGTGATCGCCCTCAAGCGCTACGCCTCGAGCAAGAAGAACGCCGCCGTCGCCGAGCCGGTTGCGGCCTGACCCCGGGTCCGGTTGGCTGTACGGGGAACCCATCCACGAAAAAGGAGCACATCATGGCAGAACGCAAGGCAACCGTGGCGAGTCGCGTGGGATTGCACGCCCGCCCGGCCTCCATCTTCGCGGAGGCCGCGGGCGAACTCCCGCTCGAGGTCACCATCGCCATGGACGGTGAGCCGGCCGAGGAGGCGATGGACGCCTCCAGCATCCTCTCGCTCATGAGCCTCGGCGCATCGCACGGCGACGTGATCGTGCTGCGTGCCGAGGGCGACGGCGCCGATGACGCACTCGAGAGCCTGGCCCGGATCATCGAGACGGACCACGACGCCGAGTAGGACGAAGCAGGACGCACGACCACGAAGGGCACCATCCGCCGTCGATACATGGCGGATGGTGCCCTTCCGGCGTCCCCAGCTTGCCCGACCGGTAGGTGGGTCCACCCGTTCTAATGGACGCACCTACCTGCCGGATAACGATCCGCTGACCCCCCACGGACAGCGGCAGTTACATAATCATTATTTTTGCACACGATCATGAAAACGTGAATGGGGCAAGGACACAATCGGATGACTTTCCTGCACGGTGAGCACGGAAAGTCGGGTGCCCTCGCCTCAGGCGAGCTTGTTCGCCCGCTGGTTGCGCCGTCGATTGAGGGTATGGCTCAGCCACACGAGGAACAGTCCCACGACGTTCGACATGATCGCCGAGAACGGCAGGACGACGTCCCAGGCCCCCAGATCGAGCGGGGTCAGCCTCAGCAGCACGAAGACCACCACCAGCGAGAAGCCGCAGGCCAGGAACGCACAGGCGACCCGGTGGGCGGTCCGCGCTCGGCGGTCCGCCACCGATGCGACCGCCGGGATGACCAGGCACCCCGCCACGTAGCCGGGATAGAGCCGTCCCACCGCCGCGTACTGCTGGACCGTGTCCTGGTCCCCGAAGGCGTGCAGCCCCGTGGAGGTGCCCGGAAGTTCACTGGCGACGAAGAAGTACAGGGTGGCGGCGACGGTCAGGCCGAGGATCGCCAGCCCGAACGGGCCCACGACCAGGCGCCGGGCGAGGGACGATCCGAACGCCGCCGCCGTGCGGACGCCGAGGAGCACGAAGACCGCGTAGAGGGTCAGCCGCAGCAGGAGGTTCGCGATGTTCACCCCGCCCAGGACGCCGTCCACGGCTTCGTAGATGGGAACGATCGAGAGTCCGACGGCGACCGTGAGCAGCACGAGCGCCGTGAACACGGTCCGGCCCTGGCCGTTCCGCACTCCCGGGACGCGGACGGCGGCCCCCAGGGCGCAGATGCAGAGGGCGATCCACTGGATGGTCGCGGTCATCCCAGGTTCTCCCACATCGCGCGGTCCTTGCCGTCGTCGAGCTCTGCCCGCCGGATCTGCTTGCCCAGCACGTCGAGGCGGTCGCGTGCCAGGAAGACCAGGTCGAGGTCGGGCATCGCGCACAGCGCGCGGGCACGGCCGTCCTCGGGCCAGCCGCCCTCCTCGGGTGTGAGCAGCCCGGTCACCACCAGACCGCTCGCCAGCGACACGTTCGCTATCCGCGCCGCCTGGACGGCGATCTCGGGGGCGAGCCGGCCCGCGGTGAGCTGGGCGGAGAGATTCTGGCGGGCGACGCCGGTGCTCGCCGCCAGCTGCTGGCGGAGGTCACCCGGATCCACCGCCTCGACCCAGGCGCGGACTGAGTTGCGGTGCGGCAACGGTGCGAGGCTCAGTTCGAGGTCCGTCGCCGTGCAGCCCCTGTCCTCGCTGCGCGCGATGAGCAGTCGGAGGATGTCGATGTGGCTGACCTGGCTGACGAGTTCGGCGTCGGTGGGCTGCCGGATGCCGCCGGGCAGGTCCTCGTAGCCCTCGAAAACGGCCAGCGCCTGTACGGGCGGCACCCCGTACCCGCGGGCGATCGCGACGACGGTCGTCACCGACACCTTCCCCCGGACGAGCTGCTGGGCGAGCGTGGAGCGCTTGATGCCGGCGACCCGGCACACGTCCGACACGTTGTCGTGCGGAGCGATCTGGGAACGCCACAGCTGGAACGCCTTGGCTGTGACGGCCATCATCACCTTTCGATTGGACATTTCGGTCTGGAGTCGAAGTATACTGAGATCGCTGGCTCCGATTTCTGCGATTCCCCCATACGCAGAACTCGGAGCCAGCTCCACTTTAACGACCCGGACACCGCCGGGTCAGCGGACCAGGGGTGGCTACCAGCGCACCTTCTTCTCCTTCTTCCCCTGCTTGCTGCTCTCATGGGCCGCCTTCACATGGCCCGCGCCGGAGGACGCCGTCGGATTCGCGGCGTGGTTCTTCCTCGCCAGCGCGAGGCGGGCACGCGGGTCGTCCTGCAGCTTCCCGGAGGAGCCCTTGGCACCGGCGGTCCCGCCGGTGCCGGCCGCCGGTGCTTCGTCCGTTCGGGATCGATCGTTCTGGGGCGTGCTGGTCATGGTGTTCCTTTCTGGGTTCCTGCGCCCGTGGAACAGTCGGAACGGGACGGCACGGCGCACGCAGCGGCGTACGCGGGATGTGCTGATGGTTCGGACAGGTCCAGTGGGCGCCCTTGGAGTGGTGTCATCGACAAGTGGCGCTGAACTCGGCAGGAGCCGGTTCGGTTACTGGAAAATAAGTGTCCTCATGCCATCGACGGTACACCCGGCCGCGGCGCCCGGACAAGGGTCGCACGCGTCCGGCCGCCACCGTGTGCTAGCTCCGCCGTGCGCCGCTCACGACGACGTCGGCGTAGACCAGCCGGTGGTCGCTCGTGGGGAAGGGGAAGATCCCCGTCAGCTCCGAGCCGGGCATGCCCGCCCGCGGCCAGAACACCCCCGACGCCGAGACCCGCAGGTTCCGCGACGGCAGGACGTAGTCGGCCCGGATGTTGCCGGCATTGCGGTCCTCGAAGTCCGCCGTGTCGTACCGGGGGTCGCCGCGGTGGTCGGCGTTGGCGCCGCCCTGGAGCGCCGCCGCCTCGAGGGCGCCCTCCGAGGACGGGAGCGGGTCCTGCACCAGCTTGTTCCCGAGGAGCTGGTCGATCGAACCGGTCCGCGAGTCACCGTCGAGCGGGTCGCTGTTCTGGTCGCCCAGGACGACGAAGCGTTCTCCGCGCTTGAGCCCGCCGGGAGCCCCGTCGTCGTCGTAGATGTAGGCGGCTCCGGGGCCGGCCGTCACGTAGTCGGACCAGAACCGGATCTCGTCGCTGTTGCGCCGGCCGTTGCGGTCCTCCTCCCCGTCGAAGACAGGGGGCGTCGGATGGCTGGCCAGCACATGCACCGTCCTGCCGCCGACGCTCACCGGGACGTCCCAGTGCGACTTGCTGGACAAGGGGAGGACGGCGAGTTCATCCGCGGAGTACCAGTCGCCGGGGGCATCGGTGGCCGGGTTGTCGGGGAGCAGGGCTCCGGGCATGTCCTTCCAGAGGAAGTCCTGGAACGTCCGCACCGCCCCGGTCTGGATGGGGTACTTCGAGTAGATCACCATGCCGTACTGGCCCTCGAACGCCCCGAAGCCGAGGGCGTCATCCGGTCCGCCGACCGTACCGTCATCATTCAGGTCGTAGCCGCTGGGTATGCCCGTGTTGGATGGCGCCGTGTACACGTAGGGGTAGTCCACGGCAGCCTTGCCGTTCTGGCCCACGCGGAGGTAGTTCCGGTCGAAGAGGTCGGCGGCCCTGTTGCCCGGCACGTAGTCGAACTCGTTGATGAGGACCACGTCCGGCCGGTTGGTCTGCACCACCTCGGCGATGGCGCGCGCCTGGGCATCCCCGGGCGTGCTCAGGTCCCGGACGAGCCCGCCGGGCGTCGAACGATTGAGGCTTGCGTTGTAGGTGGCGAAGCGGACGCTCTGCCCTGCACCCTGGCCGGCGTCCGGGACCACGCTCCGGGTGTCGTCCGCAGGACCCGCGAGGGCGGCAGGGGCGACGGTGACGAGCAGGGAAACGGCCAGCAGGCTTGCTGAGAACCGCGACAGGACTCGCACGTCTCCCCTTCCTCGGTGGTGGGCCGTGCCGTCGGACGGACGGCAGCCCCGGTGGTTTCTTCTGGAACTCAAGCCTAGTGGCGCCGTGCCCTCCGCGACCGGCCCGGATGTAACGATTCAAAACCGACCTGCGGCCTCCCGGTGGCGTGCCGGGCGTCGTGCACCCTGCGCACCCAGTTCCCGTTCGGCGGCGTCGAAGGTGTGCTCCAGCCGCGCCACGGCTTCCGCGTAGCGCTGCAGGTCCCTGCCGTTCCCCCGGCCCCCCGGCTCCGGTCTCCCTTCGTCGCGGGCCGTTCGCAGGGCGCGGACGACAGGCCGCGCGGCGGGGTGTCCGGGATCGTGCATCGCGGGGTACCGGATCGCCTTCGCGGGGTCGACGTCGTAGTCGGCCCACTGCCGGACGACCGCGTCGTGGCGCCGGCGCAACTCGCCCCAGGCGGCCGAGTGCGCCGACTCCCGTGCGGTCCGGGTCCGCTGCGCGTGCCGGCGCCAGACCCAGGCGGCAGCCGCAGTGCACGCGCCGACACCGGTCAGCACGGCCAGCACGGCTCCAGCGCCGCTCATCGTCCCCGCCGCGACACCGCTGCCCGCGATCACGACGATGCCACCGAAGGCTGTCCAGAAGGAGTCGTCCGCTCCCGTGTCGCGGCGGAAGGCCGCATCGATCCGCCAGCCGGTCAGGGCGGCGGCGACCGCCATGACGGCGCAGGCGGCCAGGCTTCCGGTGATGGCAGCGACGTTGACGGGATTCCTCCTGCTCTCGTGCAGCGGGCCCGCGCCGGTCACCTGACCCGTCGTCGGGTTGCTCCTCCTACCAGTGCAGACGAGCGACGCCGATGAGTCAATGCCCTCTTCCGTCCGGGCCTTCCGTGCGCCGGTCCGCGCCCTGTGTCAGGCTGGGCCAGGTTTTTCGTCGTCGTGCCGTGTGCACCGGAAGGAGGCACCTGTGCCGCTGTGGCTGCAGGCCTTCACATGGGGTGCTGTCGCCGGTGGGGCCCTGCTCGTGGGGTCGGCCATCGCCTGGCGGTGGAACGTGCCGCCGCGGGTCGTGTCCTTCGTCATGGCCTTCGGCGCGGGAGTGCTGATCTCGGCCCTCGCCTTCGAACTCGTCGGCGAGGCGCAGGAGACGGGCGGGTTGGTACCCACGGCCCTCGGCTTCCTCGTGGGATCAGTGGTGTACGTCGGAGCGAATGCCCTCCTGGCCCGGCAGGGCGCCCAGCACCGCAAGCGTTCGGGCGGCCAGCAGCCCTCCGAGAGCGAGGACGCCGGCAGCGGCAACGCCATCGCGCTCGGGGCGCTGCTCGACGGCATCCCGGAATCGGTGGTCCTCGGGCTCGGACTCGTGGCGGGCGGCGCCGTGAACCCCGCCGTGCTGGTCGCGATCTTCATCTCGAACGTCCCCGAGGGGCTCTCGAGCACCGCCGGGATGAAGAACGCGGGGCGCGGTCCCCGCTATGTCTTCGGGCTGTGGGGCGGCATCGCGCTGGCCTCGGGCCTCTCGGCCCTCGCCGGGTACTCGCTGCTGGCGGGAGCCTCGGGCGTGACGGTCGCCTTCATCACGGCCATCGCCGCCGGGGCGATCCTCGCGATGGTGGCCGACACCATGATCCCCGAGGCGTTCGAGCGGCAGCACATGCTCACGGGACTGATCGCAGCGCTCGGCTTCCTCACGGCGTTCGTGGTCCACGAGCTCGCCGGATAGACGACGGAAGGACCCCGGGATGCGTTCCCGGGGTCCTTCCGTCGTGCACAGGTGGGCCCTGTGGGGCTCGAACCCACGACCCACGGATTAAAAGTCCGTTGCTCTAGCCAACTGAGCTAAGGGCCCGCCACACCTGCCCGCCCGACGGATCCGAGGATGCCGCCGTGCAGGCGCGATGACCCGCTAACTTTATCGCAATCGATCCTGCCCCGGGGACCGCGCGGCAGCCCTGCCTTCCGGCCCGAATTTCCGCAGGAGTATCCTCGTTCCATGGACGGCGAATACACCAACAACAGCCCGCGGCCCCACAAGCCGAAGCCATTCGCTCCCGCGGACTTCGAGGTTTTCGCGGGTGGGGTCGATCCCTCGCGCGTGTCCGAGGCGGCGCACATGGCGGCCCATGCGCTGGTGCACCACGGGCGTGACGCCGAAGATCCCGACGTGACGCGCCGCCTCGTCGAGCTCGCCGACCAGCAGGGCCTCGAGGCCATCGCGGAGATGTGGGCGGAGAGCCCCGCCCGGTCCCTGCCGGGAGCGCTCTGGCGCCTGTACGCGCTCCGCGCAGCCACGCAGCAGAACCCCGAGCGCATCGCCGCCTACTTCGCCTCGGGCAAGGAGGTGGCCCAGGTCTCCAAGGTCGTTGCCGGCGTCGCTGAGCCGCCCGGTGCCACGGAGATGACCACCATGGCGAACACCATCCTCTCCGGGGCGTTCGAGGGCGAGTTCGACGTCGCGCTCGAGCGGTTCGCCGCGTTCTGCCGCGTCGTCGCCCTCGGTCAGGCGAACCACGCGGACGACGCCGAGCTGGCCAACGGCCCACACGCGTCGAAGCTGACGCGCAACTCTCACCAGCTCATCAAGACCGCGGAGGATCTCGAGCACGCGGCGGCATCCTGGCGGCGCGGAGAGCTCGACTGAACCTCCTGCCGCCGGCGATGTTGACAGCGGCTCCGGGGAGGGCAAGACTTAACACGGCGTCGGACCGTGGAACCCCCGGGCTTCAACACTCAGCCGCTTCGAGCGGCCTTCCGCCGAGAGGCGCTCCCGGTTCGGCGCCACTACTTTGCCCTTCAGTACCCGGTACGGCTTCGGCCGGACCGCTGACTCCTTCATATCCTCCGAGGAAGACTCCGTGAAACTACGCCTCTTCCCCGAGGAGAACGCTGGCCTCGAACTCCTCTCCCGCATGGCCCGGCAGCTCGTGCTCGGCGTCGGGACGATGTCCGCCATCCTCGGCGCCCCCACCTCGGAGTACGACCGCCTGTCGGAGGAGCTGCACCAGCACGAATCGGCATCGACCGATCTGCACTTCGCCCTCCTGACGTCCATGCGGACGTCCTTCATCAATCCGCTCCCCCGCGAGGACCTCTACGCGCTGTCCCGGCTCCTCAACGAGGCCATCGAGAAACTCGACGGCGCCGGGGAACTCATCGCCCTGTACAAGCTGAGCAAGCTGAGCCAGCGGGCCGCCGACCAGCTCGAGGTCATCAACCGGCAGGCCGAACTCACCGCCGTCGCCATGCAGCGCCTGAATTCCATGGAGGACCTCGAGGAGTACTGGATCGAGATCCTCCGGCTGGCCCGGCGCGCCGAGCGCACGCACCGCAGCTGGTGCGCCGAACTCCTGAACGACCACAAGCCCCTCGTCTATGCGCGGCACCGCGACGTGGCGAACCAGCTCGTCGACGTCACCAAGGACATCCGGAGGGTCGCCACCCAGGTGGGCACCATCCTCGTCAAGGAATCGTAGGTGGAAGCCCTCCTCCTCGGTGTGGTGGTCGCCGCCGCAGGCGGCTTCGCCTTCCTCAACGGCTTCCACGACGTCTCGAACTCCGTGGCGACCGCCGTGCGGACCCGGGCGCTCACCCCGACCGTCGCCGTCCTGCTCGCCGCCTTCTTCAATCTGGTGGGCGCGCTGCTCAGCACCTCCCTCGCGCTCTTCTTCACGGATGCGGGCATCGGTCTCCCGCCGGGCCCGACGGGCCTCGGCATCCTCGTCGCCGCCCTGCTCGCGGCCGGCAGCTGGGGCGTGTTCACCTGGTACCGGGGCAAGCCGTCGTCGTCGACCCACGCGTTGCTCGGCGGCATCATCGGCGCGGGTGCGGCGTCGCAGCTGGTGAGGGGCCCGGCGATGAGCGGGGCCGGTGAGACACTGTTGCTGCAGATCGTCCTGCCCCTCGTCCTGTCGCCGGTCGTCGCCTACCTCCTGGCGTACGCCGCGGTGTTCCCGGCGACCTGGCTGCTGCGGCACGGGTCCCCCGCGAAGGTGAACCGCGGCAACCGCATGGCGCAGTCGGTGCTGGCAGGGGCCTTCGCGCTCGGGCACGGGCTGCAGGACGGCCAGCGGACCATGGCCGTCATCCTGCTGGCACTCGTTGGCTCGGGGTACGCGAGCGGATCCGACATGCCCCTGTGGGTCCAGCTCTTCGCCGCCGTGCTGCTGGCATGCGGCTCCCTGTTCGGCGGCTGGCGCATCACGCACACCCTCGGCAACCGGCTGGTCCACATCGACCCGCTGCGCGGCATGACGGCACAGGGCGTCAGCTCGGCGATGCTGTTCATCGGCGCCATCTCGCTGCACTTCCCGCTCTCGAGCACGCACACGATGACGTCCGCGATCGTCGGAGCCGGCGCCAACCAGCGCTTCGCGTCCGTCCAGCGGCCCCGCGTGGTGCGCATCCTCGCGGTCTGGCTCTGGACCGCACCGGTCACCGCGCTGCTGGGAGCCGTGTTCTTCCTGGCGCTCAGCCCGCTGCTGTAATCGGCGCGGCCCGCGCCGTGCGGGAGGCCGCGTTCCCTGCCGGGCCCCCCGCCGATGCGCCGGAGACAGGGGCACCGCGCCTGGACTCCCTGCACAGGGAGGGGGAACGACGACGGCGGCCCCGTGGGAGCCGCCGTCGTCGCCGTCGATCGCCCGCCCGGGCGGTTCCCGCTATCCGAAGCGACCGGAGACGTAGTCCTCCGTCGCCTTGATCGAGGGCTTGTTGAAGATCGTGGTGGTGTCGTCGTACTCGATGAGCTTGCCCGGCTTGCCGGTGCCGGCGATGTTGAAGAACGCCGTCTTGTCCGACACACGCGCTGCCTGCTGCATGTTGTGCGTCACGATCACCACGGTGTAGTCGGCCTTGAGCTCGTTGATCAGGTCCTCGATGGCCAGCGTGGAGATGGGATCCAGTGCCGAACAGGGCTCGTCCATCAGGATCACCTGGGGCGACACCGCGATGGCGCGGGCGATGCACAGGCGCTGCTGCTGGCCGCCGGACAGGCCGGATCCGGGCCGGCCGAGGCGGTCCTTGACCTCGTTCCACAGGTTGGCGCCGCTGAGCGACTTCTCCACGAGGTCGTCGGCATCCGATTTGCTCATGCGCTTGTTGTTGAGCTTCACGCCGGCCAGCACGTTGTCGCGGATGGACATGGTGGGGAACGGGTTGGGCCGCTGGAAGACCATGCCGATCTGCCCGCGCACGGTGACCGGGTCCACGGCCGCGTCGTACAGGTTGTCGCCGTCGAGCAGCACCTCGCCCTCGACCCGCGCGCCGGGGATGACCTCGTGCATGCGGTTCAGGGTACGGAGGAAGGTGGACTTGCCGCAGCCGGAGGGACCGATGAACGCCGTGACGGAACGGGCTTCGATGTTGATGTTGACGTCCTCCACCGCAAGGAACTTGCTGTAGTAGACGTTGAGGTCCTTGACGTCGATTCGCTTGGACATTGCTTCCTTCGGGTGAGGTACCGCTGGCGCTTAGCGGCTGGTCTTGGGGGCGAACATGCGGGCGACGAACCGGGCGACCAGGTTCAGGAGCATCACCATGAGGATCAGCAGGAGCGCTGCGGCCCAGGCGCGCTGTGTACTCGGATCGGGCGCCGTCGGGGAGGTCGGCGTGAGAATCTGGTAGTAGATGAAGGTGGGGAGCGTGCTCATCCAGCCGCTGAAGACGTTCCAGTTGATGGAGCTGGCGAATCCCGCCGTTACAAGGATAGGGGCGGTCTCCCCGATCACGCGGGCGATCGAGAGGGTTACGCCGGAGGCGATACCGGAGATCGCCGTCGGGATCACCACGTTGGTGATGGTGCGCCACTTGCGCACGCCGAGGGCGTAGGACGCCTCGCGGAGTTCGTTCGGGACGATCTTCAGCATCTCCTCGGTGGACCGGACCACCACGGGGATCATGAGGACGGACAGGGCGACGGCCGCGACGAACCCCGTACGGGTGCCCGGTCCGAACAGGAGCGCGAACAGCGCGGCGGCGAACAGGCCGGCCACGATCGACGGGATGCCGGTCATCACGTCCACGAAGAAGGTGATCGCCTTGGTGAGGTTCTTGCCGGCACCGTACTCGACCAGGTAGACGGCGGTGAGCAGGCCGATGGGCACGGAGATGAGCGTCGCCCAGAGCGTGATCTGCAGCGTGCCGAGGACGGCGTGGTAGGCGCCGCCCAGCACGGGCGTACCGTTCTCCACGGCCTGGTTGTCCACGGCCCCGGTGACGCCGTTCATGGACGTGAACAGGAAGTTGTAGCTGAGGCCCGGGACGCCGCGCTCGAGGACGGTCCAGAGGACCGAGACGAGGGGCAGCAGCGCGATCAGGAAGGCCCCGTACACGAGGAAGGTGACGAGCCGGTCCTTCGCCTTGCGCTCGCCCTCCGCGACGGCCGTGACGAGGGTGGCGGCGAGGACGAAGACGATCGCCGAGATGACCGCCCAGCCGACGACGCTGAACCCGATCAGGGAGGAGAGCGCCGCACCGAGGATGACGGCGGCCGCGAGGACCACCCACACGGCGTAGGAGGGGAGGTGCCCGCGCGTGAGCTGGGACTGGCGACGCTGCAGGGTCTGGTTCGCTGCCATTTAGTTAGCTCCGGAGAATTCTTTGTGCCGGGTGATGATGAAGCGGGCGATCATGTTGACGATCAGCGTGATGACGAAGAGCACGAGGCCCGCCGCGATCAGCTCGTTGAGGCGCAGGCCGAAGGCCTCCGGGAAGTTCAGGGCGATCTCGGCCGCGATCGTCTGGTTGCCCGTCTTCACGAGGCTCGCGACGAGCGCGCCCGGCGAGAGGACCAGGGCCACGGCCATGGTCTCGCCGAGGGCGCGGCCGAGGCCGAGCATGGTGGCGCTGATGATGCCGGGGCGTGCGAACGGCAGGACGGCCATGCGCACCATCTCCCAGCGCGTGGCGCCCATCGCGAGCGCCGCCTCCTCGTGGAGGTTCGGTGTCTGCAGGAAGATCTCCCTGCTGAGCGACGTGATGATGGGGATCACCATGACTGCGAGCACGATGCCGGCGGTGAGCATGGTCTTGCCGGTCTGGCTGGCCGGTCCGGCGAAGATCGGGATCCAGCCGAGGTTCTCGGCGAGCCACGTGTAGCCCTTGGCGAGCTGCGGCGCGAGGACGATGTAGCCCCAGGCGCCGTAGATCACCGAGGGGATGGCCGCGAGCAGGTCGATGACGTACCCGAAGGCCCGTGCGAGGCGTCGCGGCGCATAGTGCGAGATGAACAGGGCGACCGCGATACCGATGGGTGTCGCGATGACCAGCGCGATGACCGCGGCGATGACGGTGCCGATGACGATCGGCAGGATGTACGCGGCGAAGCCGTTGCCGCCGGTGATCTCGGTGGGGTCGGCAGTGAAGGTCGGTGCAGCCTGCACCAGCAGGAACACGGCGACGCTGAAGAGCACTGCCAGGATCAGGACGCCGGCCGTGAGGGAGATTCCCGAGAAGATCCGGTCGCCTGCGCGGCCTCGATCCGTCGTCGCTTTCAGCGTATTGGTTGACACGTCTCTGCCTTCCAGGGCGGTCGATTTCGTTTGCAGTGACGGCCCGGTGATGGGCCGACGGGGCGTCACTGCTGATGCCAGCCGTGAACGGCGGACGGTCCCGCCCGGTCTTTATTAGACCAGACGGGACCGGGATGCCTCGCTAGGAGGCGACCTTGATCGATTCGATCGAGGCCTTGGCCTTCTCGCTGAGCGACGCGGACAGCGGGGCGTTGCCGGCGGAGGCCTCTGCCTCCGCCTGGCCTTCCTCGCTGATGACGTAGGAGCCGAACGCCTTCACGAGGTCGACGGTCTCCTGGCTGTCGTAGGAGGTGCAGTACACGTGGTAGCTGACCAGGACGACGGGGTAGGCGCCGGACTCGGTGGTGTCGCGCTCGAGCTCGAGGGACATGTCGGTCTCGGGGCGGCCCTCGACCGGGGTGGCGACCTCGACGGCCTTGGCGGCCGCGTCGGAGCTGAGTTCCGTGTACTCCTCGCCGACCTTGACCTTGGCCTTGCCGAGGTCTCCCACGGCTGAGGCGTCGGCGTAGGTGATGGCGCCGTCGGTGGAGGTGACCGTCTGGACGACACCCGAGGTGCCCTTGGCGTTCTCGGACTGCAGTTCTGCGGGCCAGGCGCCGCTGACCTCGTAGGTCCAGTCCTCGGGCGCCGCGGCGGCGAGGTAGTCGACGAAGTTCTCGGTGGTGCCGGACTCGTCCGAGCGGTGCACGACGGTGATGGGGGTGTCGGGGAGCTCGACGCCCTCGTTCTGGGCCGCGATCGCGGGATCGTTCCAGGTGGTGATCTTCTTGCCGAAGATCTGCGCGATGGTGGGTGCGTCGAGGTTCAGCTCGGTGACGCCCTCGAGGTTGAAGGCGATGGCGATCGGCGAGATGTAGGCCGGGATGTTGATGGCGCCGTCAGGGCCGCAGACCTCCATGGCCTGGGTCATCTCTTCGTCCTTGAGGTAGGCGTCCGAGCCGGCGAACTGCGCGCCGCCGCTCAGGAAGGCCTTGCGGCCCGCACCCGATCCGTCCGGGGAGTACTGCACCATGGCGCCCTGGTTGGCGGACTCGAAACCGGCCTTCCAGGCCTCCATCGCAGAGTTCTGCGACGAGGCGCCGATGCCGGTGAGGGTGCCGGACACCGCGGTGCCGGCGGCGGAGGACGCGGGTCCCTCAGCAGCGGGCTCGCCGGTGGCGTTGTCGGAACCACAAGCGGTCAGCGCCAGCGCGGCTACGGAGATAACTGCCGCAGCGCGGCCAAAGCGAAGAGCCTTCACGAAATTTTGCCCCTTCCAGGGATGTATTCATCGGTGCACGAGAGGCACTCGGTAGAGATGTACGCGTTCTTGTACATCCTCGAAGCTAGGCAGTGCAGGTAACGAGACTGACCAAGCGACATGAACGGAAGGTGAACAGCGTCGGGCCATTGACCTGCGTGGCCGGTTCGTGCCGGTGAATGAGACGAACGTCTCGCTTCGATGCACCTCCTAGACTGGGGGCATGCCGCCGCGCCAGGGAGTCTCCGCCGCCCTCGGCTTCCTGCGTAAACGCTCCCGCACGGGACTCAAGCGCAGTTCCGGGTCGGTGGTGGCCGCCGTGCAGATGACGGTGTGCGCGGTCGGGGCCTACGCCTTCGCGGAAGAGGTCCTCGGGCACAACGGTCCGCTGTTCGCTGCGACCTCGTCGATGATCTCCTTGGGTTTCTCGCGCGATCCACGCATCCGCCGGGTGCTCGAGGTGGCGATCGGCTGCACGCTCGGCATCTCGGTGGGCGACCTCCTGCTGACCTTCTTCGGCACCGGGCTCTGGCAGGCCGCGGTCGTCCTGTTCATCTCGATCCTGCTGGCCCGCTTCCTGGACAGCGGCACCATCTTCACCACCCAGCTCGGGCTGCAGTCCCTGCTCGTCGTGCTGCTCCCGGCGCCGCAGGGGGGACCGTTCACCCGCAGTGTCGACGCGATCGTGGGCGGCCTCTTCGCGCTGGTGATCACCATGCTGCTGCCACGTGATCCCCGCCGCGAGCCGAAGACGAACGTCCGCGGCCTCCTGGGTGAGCTGTCCGGGGTGCTCCGCGAGAGCGCCTCCGCACTCCGCACGAGCGATTCGACCCTGGCGTGGCATGCGCTGGTCCGGGCCCGGAGCTGCCAGGCCCAGCTCGACAGCCTGACCGGCAGCATGAAGGCGGCGCAGGAGGTCGCCCGCATCTCCCCCGCCTACCGGCGGCACCGCGACGAGCTCGGGTCCCTGCGGAGCGCCGTGGAGTCGATCGACCTCGCCATCCGCAACAGCCGTGTCTTCTCCCGCCGGCTGACCTCCGCGATCAACCATGCCGCCCTGACCGACGAGGCCATCGAGGCCCTCGGCCAGTCACTGGAGGACACGGCGGACGCCGTCGACGTCCTGTCCCGCGCGCTGTCCGCCCGGGACTCCGCCGAGCGGCGCCTCAATCTGCGGCAGGCACGCAACGACCTGGCGGCCGTCGCCACCGACCTCCACCCCGCCACGCTCAACATCAGCCGGCTCGAGGGCGAGGGCCTCGTGCTCCTGCTCCGCCCGCTCGTCGTGGATCTGCTCGAGGCGACGGGCCTCTCGCACGAGGACGCCGCCGACTACCTGCCCCGGCTCTGACGGAACGGGCGGGTACGGGCGGAGAGACGGCGCCGGGCCGGCTCTGTCGGTGCCCGCCGGTAGCCTGAAGAAATGGCCACCAAGACCTCCCCTGCCACCCGAGCGAGCCGCAGCAACGCACCCAACTACCGCTGCGCGGAGTGCGGCTGGACGACGGCCAAGTGGGTGGGCCGGTGTGGTGAGTGCCAGGCCTGGGGAACCGTGGAGGAGACCGGCCAGGTGGCAGCCCGGACCACCGCGGCCACGGCCGTGACGACACCGGCGCGGCGCATCGCCGAGGTCGATGCCACCCTGTCCGGGTTCCAGCCGACGAAGATCGACGAGCTGGACCGCGTGCTCGGCGGTGGGCTGGTGCCGGGCGCCGTGATCCTGCTCGCCGGGGAGCCCGGCGTCGGGAAGTCCACCCTGCTGCTCGACGTCGCGGCGCGCGTGGCACGGCTCGGCAAGGACGTCCTCTATGTCACGGGCGAGGAGTCCGCAGCCCAGGTGAAGCTCCGCGCCGACCGCATCGACGCCGTCGCCGATTCCCTCTACCTCAGCGCGGAGACGGATCTCGGCCAGGCCCTCGGCCAGGTGGAGACGCTCGATCCCGCCCTGCTGATCGTCGACTCCGTCCAGACGCTCAGTAGCGCGGCGGTGGACGGGAGCGCCGGCGGCGTCACCCAGGTCCGGGAGGTCGCTGCATCACTCATCGGGGCCGCGAAGGCGCGCGGGATGACCACGCTCCTCGTCGGGCACGTCACCAAGGACGGCTCCATCGCCGGTCCGAGGCTGCTCGAACACCTCGTGGACGTCGTCTGCCAGTTCGAGGGCGAGCGCCACTCCCGGCTGCGTCTCCTGCGCGCGGTCAAGAACCGGTACGGCCCCACGGACGAGGTGGGCTGCTTCGACCTGACGGACGGCGGGATCGAGGGACTCGCAGACCCCAGCGGGCTCTTCGTCTCGCGGACCAAGGACCCGGTGTCCGGGACGTGCATCACCGTCACCCTCGAGGGCAGACGCCCCCTGCTGGCGGAGGTCCAGGCACTGCTGGCGGAATCGGCCAACTCGCAGCCGCGGCGGGCGACGAGCGGCCTGGACAGCTCGCGCGTCGCCATGCTCCTGGCCGTGCTGCAGAGTCGCGCATCGGTCAGCCTCTCCAAGGACGACAGCTACGTCGCGACGGTCGGCGGTGTCCGCCTGTCCGAGCCCGCGACGGATCTCGCCGTCGCCCTGGCCATCGCATCCGCGAAGACCGACCACCCCCTGCCTGCCCGGCTCATCGCGTTCGGCGAGGTGGGACTGGCCGGGGAGGTGCGCCCGGTGCCCGGGATCGGCCGGCGCATCCAGGAGGCGGAGCGGCTCGGATTCACGCACGCGATCGTCCCGGCGTCGCCCGGCGGGACGGGCCCTGTGCCGAAGGGCTTCTCCGTCCGGGAGGTGTCGACGCTCGCCGAGGCCCTGGCCCTCCTGTTCTAGGCAGTGAGGCCCGGGCCGTGGCATCCGGACGGAACGCCGGGTCCGCCGTCGACGCGATCCGGGAGGACGGCCGGATGGAGTGTTACCGATCTGCGACGACGGCCGGTACGGAGGATTTCCCGCGCGCCAGTAGTATTATCATCGGCTGCGCGGCTAGACCCGCGGCCGTTGACTGCCGTCCGAGGCTCGACGGCGGCCGCCCGACTGCGCCGGGCCTTCAACAGCGCGGGCGGTGAAAGGATAGGCCCATGGTTCGTAGTCCGGAGGACTCGCTCAAAGCCACCCTCGCCAGAGTAGCCCCGGGAACCCAGTTGCGGGACGGTCTTGAGCGAATCCTGAGGGGACGCACGGGTGCGTTGATCGTGCTCGGCTTCGACCGCACGGTGGATTCGATCTGCTCGGGCGGCTTCGACATCGGCATCGAGTTCTCACCGACCCGCCTGCGCGAACTGGCGAAGATGGACGGCGCCATCGTGTGCGACAAGGACGCGAGCCGGATCCTGCGGGCTGCGGTGCAGCTCGTACCGGACCACACCATCGAGACCCAGGAATCCGGCACTCGGCACCGGACCGCCGAGCGCGTGGCGAAGCAGACGGGCCTGCCCGTGATCAGCGTCAGCCAGTCCATGCAGATCATCGCCCTCTACATCGACGGGCTCCGTCACGTGCTGGAGGGTTCCGAACCGGTGCTCGCACGCGCCAACCAGGCCCTCGCCACGCTCGAGCGCTACCGTGCTCGCCTGGACCAGGTCACGAACTCGCTCTCGGCCCTCGAGATCGAGGCCATGGTGACCGTGCGGGACGTCGCCGTGACGCTGCAGCGCCAGGAGATGGTCCGCAGGATCTCGGAGGAGATCTCCCAGTACGTGCTGGAACTCGGGGTCGACGGCCGCCTGCTGTCCCTGCAGGTGGAGGAACTCACGACCGGCCTCGGACCCGGCAGCGAGATGGTGCTGCGCGACTACATGGACCTCGGCTCCAGCACGGCTCCGCTCGACGAGCGCGTGGCCACCCTGCAGGGCTTCAGCTCCACGGATCTCATCGACCTCGGCACGATCGCCAGCGTGCTCGGCTTCAATCCGTCGGTCGACTCCCTCGAGGCCGTCATCCAGCCGAAGGGCTTCCGGCTGTTGTCGGGCATCAAGGCCGTTCCGCCGGCCGTCGCCAACCGCCTGGTGGAGCACTTCGACGGACTGCAGAACCTCATGGCCGCGAACATCGAGGACCTCATGGCGGTGGACGGCATCGGTGAGCAGCGGGCGCGCACCGTCCGTGAGGGCCTCTCGCGGATCGCCGAGACGAGCCTCCTCGACCGCTTCATGTGACGGCGGGGGTGCGGTCGGGCGGTGCGCAGGACACGCGCCCGTCCGCAGCGCCGCGGAGGACCTACTGCAGCGTGAACTCGGCCGGAGCGCTGCTCCTCGCCCCGAGCCTCGTGGTCAGGGAGTAGCCTCCGGCCGCGGGCTGCTCGTCGACAGCGGTGCATCCCGGGACACTGCGGTTGCGCGACCACTCGAAGGTGGCGCGCTCCTCACCGCCCGGCGCGATGGTGCGCTGGAGGTCCTGGGAGGACTGCTGGCAGTCGATCGAGGAGAACACGCGCTCGTCCGCGCGGGTCAGGACGAACTCCATCTGCGACGTGCCGACGTTCACCGTGCAGGGCTCCGTCCCCTCGTTGCGGACAACCAGGGACAGCACCGGGTCCTCGTCCGGTCCGTAGGCCTGCTCGTCGGTCTCCGCCGCGACCGTCACGTCGGCTGCGCAGGCGGCCGCAGCAGCGCCTGCAGAGGGGCGGGCGGTCGTCGCACGCGGCGTGGGAGCGGGTGACGTGCGCGACGCCGTCGGGGTCGGGGCCGCACTCGACGGGGGGCTCGACGGGGTGGGGCCCGACGGCGGGGTCGCGGTCGATGTCGGGGACGGAACGGCCGACGCCGTGGCGGGCGCGGGCGTCCCGCCGGCCGCGTCGGCGCCGCGGCCCAGCACGCCGGCCAGGGCGATCGCCCCGACGGCGAGCGCCGCGACCACCAGGAATGCCAGGAGGACCACCGCCAGCCGCCGACGGCGGTACATGGCGGGGCTGGGTCCCCGCCTGCCGCCTGTTCGCCTGCCCGTGCCGTGACCGCCCGTAGATGCCATCCATCAAGGCTAGGGACGGCCGCTCGCATTCTTCCCGGCACCACGCCGGTGGCTAGAGTATTCACGACGAGAATCCAGGAGCACCCATGAACCCCGGCAACGGAACACCCCCCGGTCCCGGCAGCCCGCGGAACCCGGCGGGACGGGCCGCCCCCGCACCTGCGGACCTCCACCTGCGGATGACGGACTGGTTCCGGGAGAATGCCCGGGACCTGCCCTGGCGGGATCCCGGGTGCTCTCCCTGGGGCATCCTCGTCAGCGAGGTCATGCTGCAGCAGACACCGGTCGTCCGCGTACTCCCCGTGTGGCGGGAGTGGCTGGAGCGCTGGCCGACGCCGGCGCATCTCGCCGCCGAGCCATCGGGGGCGGCTGTACGCCACTGGGGCCGCCTCGGCTACCCGCGCCGGGCACTGCGCCTCCACGCCGCGGCCACGGCGATCGTCGCCGGGCACGCCGGCGAGGTACCCGCCACGTACGACGAGCTCCTCTCCCTGCCCGGCGTCGGCACCTACACCGCCGCCGCCGTGGCCGCCTTCGCCTTCGGTCGCCGCGAGACCGTCGTCGACACGAACATCCGCCGCGTGCACGCGCGCCTCGTCGGCGGGACCGCCCTCCCCGCTCCGGCGCTGACGGCGGCGGAGACGAGGCGGGCAGTGGCCCTCCTGCCCGACGACGAGGCTCTGTCCGTGCAGTGGAACGCCGCGGTGATGGAACTGGGGGCCGTGGTCTGCACCGCGCGTGCACCGCTCTGCGACGCCTGCCCGGTCATCGACGCCTGCGCCTGGATCGCCGCCGGGCGTCCCGCTCCCGAGTACGTGCCCAAGGGCCAGTCATGGGCGGGCACCGACCGGCAGGTCCGCGGCGCCATCGTCGCCGTGCTGCGGCACGCCGACAGCCCCGTGGCACGCCCGATCCTGCTGTGGGCTCCCGTCGACCTCGGCATCGGGGTGCCCGTCGACGTCCCCCACCTCGCCGGAAACGCGGGCCCACTCGCCGCCCTGCACGGCCTGCAGGCGCCGACCGAGCAGCTCGAGCGCGCCCTCGCCGGGCTGCTGGCGGACGGCCTCGCCGAGGAGACCGAGGCGGGCCTGCGGCTGCCCGGCTAGGGGACTGATCGCAGGAGGTCACCCGGCCAGGAGGCTCCGGGACTGCGCAGCCCGACCGGTCGGGCGGAGGCCGCCTGATCGGATCAGGCCGGTTCGCCGAACCCCGACTCGACCGCCTGGCCGACGAGATCCACGGCCGCCTGCGCGTCGGCGCCGCTGGCCTCGACGGTGACCGTCCGGCCCTGCCCGAGACCGAGGCTCATCAGGAGCATCACCGACTTGCCGTCGACGCCGTTGACGGTCACCTCGGCGTCGAGGTCGGCGAGTCCCGCGGCGAGGGTGGCGGCAGGGCGGGCATGCAGTCCCATCTGGTTCGGCAGGACCCAGGAGCCGCTCACCGTCGCTCCGACGGACGGCGACCCGTCCTCGCCGGCACCACGACCGGGTGACGCCGCGCCATGGCTCACGAAGGGCTCGAACTCCTCGGGCCGGACGGAGACGACGGCGCTCTCTGCTGCCCGGACGACGTCGTCGAGGGAGGATCCCCCCTGCGCCTGCACGGCAGCGGCGACGGCCCCTTCGACGAGGGCGGCCTGGGCGAGACGCACCGTGTCCCGGACCTCGGGGTCGAGGAACTCGAGCACCATCTCGGCCGTCATGACGGCCGAGCCGAGGTCGGTCAGGACCACCACGCCGTCACCCTCCGACGCGCGCCCGATCGCGGACTGCACGCGGTCGAAGCTCGTGCCGATGCGCGCCGGCCCGGTGCCGTCCTCCGCACCGCCCGCAGCCACGAGGACGACGTCGGGTGCCATCTGCGCTGCGAGCTCGACGACCCCCTCGGCGATCTTCTCGCTGTGCGAGACGATGACCAGTCCGACGCTCATGCGACCTCTCCTCCGGCGGCCTCCGAGGCGGCCTGCAGGATCAGCGCAGTGGACACCGCCCCGGGATCCTGGTGTCCCGCACTGCGTTCGCCGAGGTAGCTCGCCCTGCCCTTGCGGGCGATCAGCGGTTCGGTGGCCACGGCTCCCGCGTGGGCGGCGTTGGCGGCCGCCGCGAGCACCTCGGGTGGGGTGGCTCCCGCACTGGCCGCGGTCTCCGCCGATTCGGTGGCGGGTGTCCAGGCGTCGACCATCGTCTTGTCGCCCACCTCGGCCTTGCCGCGGGCGACGATGCCGTCACGGGCCGCCCTGATCATCGCGGACGCGGCTGCGGCGTCCACCTCGCCGGCGTCACCGAGGGAGGTCGCCGCACGGAGGAAGGCCGTGCCGTACAACGGTCCGGCGGCACCGCCCACCGTGGACATCAGGGTCATGGCGACCTGCTTGAGGACGGCCGCGGGCGTGCCCGGGGCGTCCCCGGCGTCGAGCTTCGCGACGACCGCGCTGAAGCCCCGATCCAGGTTCTCTCCGTGGTCCGCGTCGCCGATCACCCGGTCGAGGTCGATCAGCAGGGCGCGGTTCTCGGCGACCACGCGGGCCGTCTCCCGGATCCAGCGGACGGCCCAGGCGGTGTCGAGGGGCTGCACCATCCTCAGGCCCCCCAGCGCAGCGCGGCGGTGTGGACCGGGGAGTCCCACAGCTCGAGCATCTCGTCGTCGACGCGCAGGATGGTCAGGGACGCCCCCTGCATCTCGAGGGCGGTGATGTAGTTGCCCACGAGGGACCGCTCGATCGTGACACCGAGTCCGTCGAGCAGCTGCGCGACTTTCCGGAAGACGATGTAGAGCTCGCTCGCGGGCGTCCCACCCATCCCGTTGACCATCACGAGGGTCCTGTCCCCCGATGCCAGCCGGAGATCGGCGACGATGGGGTCGAGCAGCCGCTGCGTGATCCCGTCGGCGTCCTCCATGGCGATCCGATGCCGTCCGGGCTCCCCGTGGATACCGATGCCGATCTCGATCTCGTCCTCCGCCAGGTCGAAGCTGGGCACCCCGGCGTGCGGGACGGTGCATGCGGCGAGGGCGACGCCCATCGAGCGGACGCCGTCGACCACGCGCTGCGCCACGTCGGCGACGCCGTCCAGGTCGTCGCCGCGTTCGGCCGCGGCACCGGCGATCCGCTCGACGAAGACGGTCCCACCGACGCCGCGCCGGCCCGCCGTGTACAGGGAGTCCTCGACGGCGACGTCGTCGTCCACGAGCACCGACCGCACCGTGACGCCGTCCGCCTCCGCCATCTCCGCCGCCGTCTCGAAGTTGAGGACGTCGCCCGTGTAGTTCTTGACGATGTGCAGGACGCCGGCGCCGCCGTCGACCGCGGACGTCGCGGGGATGATCTGGTCCGGCGTCGGTGAGGTGAAGACCGCTCCCGGCACCGCGGCGTCGAGCATCCCGCGTCCCACGAAACCGGCGTGGAGTGGTTCGTGTCCGCTGCCACCCCCGGAGACGATGCCCACCTTGCCCTGCACGGGTGCGTCCCTGCGGGTGATGAAGAGGGGGTCCGGGTGGACGGTCACGAGGTCGGCATGTGCGATGCCGAATCCTTCGACCGACTCGTCGACCACGGCCCTGGGGTCATTGATGAGCTTCTTCACGACGGCTGCTCCTTGACTGCGAACGGACACTCTGACAGCCTGCAGCCCGCATTCCATGGACCACCCCGGCCAGTGGCCACGTTACCGTCCGTTCCTGCCGCTGCCTATAGGCGACAGGTACCGGCGCAGCCGTCCCTTCGGGGCTTCAACGCCTGAGGGAGGGGCCCGTGTCCGGGCGCCCTCCCTCAGGTGGTCCGGCCTGCGGGGTCACCGGCAGGCCTGTGCTGTATCAGTCGCGCTTGAACGCGTCCTTGACGTTCTCGCCGGCGTCCTTGAGGTTCGAGCTGGCCTGGTCCTTGTGGCCCTCGGCCTCCAGGTTCTCGTTGCCGGTGGCCTTGCCCAGGCCTTCCTTGATCTTGCCGCCCAGGCCTTCGCCCTTGTTCCCGATCTTGTCATCCAGTCCCATGATGCGGACCTCCTTCGACTCGGTGTTCAGCCACCGGTTCCGGTGGCGTGCCAGCATCTCCGGGGAGATACTAAGTCGTCTTACCTTATCCCCCTCCGGCGGCGAAAAGCGAGCCGCCCCGGTTCAGAGCTGCCTGATCATGCGCGTATTGCCGAGCGTGTTGGGCTTCACCCGCGCCAGGTCGAGGAACTCCGCGACACCCTCGTCGTGGGACCGCAGGAGTTCCGAGTAGATCTGCGGATCGACGGCCGACTGGTCGGCCATGACCTCGAAGCCGTGGCGCCGGAAGAACTCCACCTCGAAGGTCAGGCAGAACACCCGGCTCACCCCGAAGGCACGTGCCTCCTCGAGCAGTCCCTCGACGAGCGCATGCCCGACACCGCGGCCGCGGGCGGCAGGGGAGGTCGCCAGGGTACGGACCTCCGCGAGGTCCTCCCACATGATGTGCAGCGCCCCGCAGCCGAGCACCTCCCCGCCGTCGGACTCCGCGATGCGGAACTCGGGCAGGCCCTCGTAGTACGCCACCGTCTCCTTGGCCATCAGGATGCGCTCCTCGGCGAGCGGCTCGACCAGCGACTTGATGGCCGGGACGTCGGAGGTGCGGGCGGGGCGGATGGTGAAGGGGAGGGTCATTCGACCCACTCTACAAAGCGCCGCCCGCCCCCGCCCCTACAGACCCAGCTCGGCGGGTAGCTCCCGCTCCTCGCCGAGGACGTGCCGCGCCAGGAAGGCCTCGACGACGCCGTACCAGATCCGGGCGTGCTGGGGCTTGAGGATCCAGTGGTTCTCGTCCGGGAAGTAGAGGAAGCGGTGGGGTGTCCGGCCCTCGGCGTCGGCGGGCAGCTGCGACTTCGACAGCAGCTCGTACCAGAGCCGCAGGCCCTCGCCGATCGGCACCCGGTAGTCCTTGTCGCCGTGGATGACGAGCATGGGGGTGTTGATCTTCTCCACATGGTGGTGCGGGGAGTTCTCCTCCCTGGCCTCGGGGGTCATCTCCCGCTCCCAGTAGAAGGCGGCGTCCGTGGTGGGGCCGAACTGGTCCAGCGACCACAGGCTCGCGTGGGTCACGATGGCCGCGAAGCGGTCGGTGTGCCCGGCGACCCAGTTCGCCATGTAGCCGCCGAAGCTGCCGCCCATGGCCGCCACACGGGTCCCGTCGATGTCCTTCCGGGCCACCAGGTCGTCCGTCGCCGCCATGAGGTCGGTATAGGGCGCGTCGCCCCACCGTCCCCAGCCGCGGTCCACCATGTGCTGCCCGTACCCCGTGGACAGCGCCGGGTCCGGCAGGAGGACCGCATACCCGCGTGCCGCCATGATCCACGGCGACCAGCGCCACGTCCACGCATTCCACGAACCGATCGGCCCGCCGTGGATCCACAGCAGTGCGGGCGCGGGAGACTCCTCGGTGGCCCCCTCGGGGAGCACCAGCCACGACTTCACCGGCTGCCCGTCCTCTCCGACGGATGCGATGCGCTCGAGCCTGCCGGGCAGGGCGGGCCGCTCCGCCGGGTTCAGGAGGCGCTCGGTGGCGCCGGAGGCGAGGTCGATCCGCACGGCCTCCGCGGGGAAGAGGTACGAGCTGCGCAGGGCGTAGGCGGTGGCGCCGTCCGGGGAGACCTGTACGTCGGAGTATGCCGCCGCGTCCTCCGTCACCCGCCGCACCATCCCCGTGGCTACCTCGATCACGAACACCGGCGCCGCGCCGTCGTCATCCGCCGTCACGACGAGGGCCGAGCCGTCGGGCAGCCACGCGGCAGGGGACGGCCAGCGATCCCAGTCGGCGGCCAGTGGCGTCGGCTCCCCGCCCTCGAGGGGGAGCAGCAGCAGGGTGGTGGAGGGCGCGAGGTCCACGGCGGTGCGCCGGTCCTTCAGGACGGCGAGGTGGCGGCCGTCGGGGCTGACGGGGCCGGGCGAGTAGTCGCTGTCGCGGTCGTCGAGCAGGACGGTGAGTTCCCGCGTGGCAAGGTCGACGCGGGCGAGCACCGTGCGCTGGGAGCCGCGTTCCTCGGGCACGGTGAGGGCCGTGAAGAGCACCGATCCATCGGGGCTGAGCACGGGGTGGGCGTCCCGGAGACCTCCGCGCACGGACGGGGCGAGGTCCTCGAGCGACCGCGCGCCGTCGTCGTCGAGCCCCTGCAGCCCGAAGTACCGTGGTTCGTCCGGGCCGAGGTCGGCGTCCCAGTAGCGCACCGGGTAGCCGTCGTGCAGGATGGCGGCGACTCCTGCCTCCCTGCGCACCGTGCGGCGCTCGGCGTCGTCCTCCTCGTTCGCGGAGCCGGCCAGCGCGTTCGCGGTGACGACGACGACGTCGGCCGCGTCGGCCGCGGCCACCCCTGCGACGCCGCCGTCACGGGTCAGGAGCAGGGACGCCTCACCGCCCGCGGCCGGCAGACGCCACAGCGCGGCACGCTTCTCGCCGTCCGCGTCCTCCGGGTCGGGGCGTGCCGAGGTGAAGAGCAGGTCGCCGCTGGAGAGGAACACGGCGCCGGACTCCCCTGCCGCGCCCTGTGTGAGGCGCCGCGCGGGCTGCTCGCCCACAGGGTCCACCTCCCACAATGCGGTCCTGTAGGCGGTCTTCTTGGGGTCGAGGGTCGCGACGGACGTCACGAGGCGCGTGCCTGCCCGGTCGAGGACGAGGCCGCTCAGGCGCGGCAGGGCGACGAAGTCGTCGAGCGATGAGAAAGGGGTGGTCATGCGTCATCTCTACCACCGCGTGTGGCCGCGGTCACAGCCGTTCACTCAGGGAGGAATTCCGTTGCTGAAGGCACCCATCGCACGGCGGAACCCTAGAACGGCGGAACCCGCCCTGGTGACCAGGGCGGGTTCCGTAATGCCGTGCCGTGCGTGCTGCCGGTACTACTCGGGGACGGTGGCCTCGAGAGCGGCCGGCGCATCCTCCAGCTCCTTGGGAGCACCGTGTCCGACGAAGGTGAAGCGCGCATCCACGCCCTCGCCCTCGACGTCGACGTCGACGCGCTCTCCCGACTTCAGCTCGCCGAAGAGGATCTTCTCCGACAGCTGGTCCTCGATCTCGCGCTGGATGGTACGGCGCAGCGGCCGGGCACCCATCGCGGGATCGTAGCCGCGGGTCGCAAGGAGCACCTTGGCCGCGGGGGTGAGCTCGATCGTCATGCCCTTGTCCGCCATGCGGCGGCTCAGGCGCTCGAGGAACAGGTCCACGATCTGGACGATCTCGTCCTGGGTGAGCTGCGGGAACACCACGGTGTCGTCGACGCGGTTCAGGAACTCCGGGCGGAAGTGCTGCTTGAGCTCCTCCTGCACCTTCGCCTTCATCCGGTTGTAGCTCGTCTGGGTGTCGGAGCCGGACTGGAAGCCCGTCATGACGCCCTTCGAGATGTCGCGGGTACCGAGGTTGGTGGTCATGATGATCACCGTGTTCTTGAAGTCCACCATGCGGCCCTGGCTGTCCGTCAGGCGGCCGTCCTCGAGGATCTGCAGGAGCGAGTTGAAGAGATCGGCGTGCGCCTTCTCCACCTCGTCGAACAGGACCACGGAGAACGGCTTGCGGCGGACCTTCTCGGTCAGCTGGCCGCCCTCCTCGTAGCCCACGTAGCCCGGAGGGGCACCGAAGAGCCGCGAGACCGTGTGCTTCTCGGAGTACTCGGACATGTCGAGGGTGATCAGGGCATCCTCTTCGCCGAACAGGAACTCCGCGAGTGCCTTGGCGAGCTCCGTCTTGCCGACACCCGTGGGGCCGGCGAAGATGAAGGAGCCGCCCGGACGCTTCGGATCCTTGAGGCCGGCGCGCGTGCGACGGATGGCCTGCGAGATCGCCTTGATGGCCTCGTTCTGTCCGATGACCCGCTTGTGGAGTTCGGCCTCCATGTTCAGCAGTCGCGAGGACTCGGCCTCGGTCAGCTTGAACACGGGGATACCGGTGGAGTTTGCGAGCACCTCGGCGATGAGTTCCTCATCCACCTCGGCGATGTCGTCCAGTCCGCCGGACTTCCAGCGGCGCTCCTTGTCGCTGCGCTCGTCGTGGAGCTTCTGCTCTTTGTCGCGCAGCGCGGCAGCACCCTCGAAGTCCTGGGAGTCGATGGCCGACTCCTTCTCGCGCTTGACGTCCGCGATGCGCTCGTCGATCTCCTTGAGCTCCGGCGGCGCGGTCATCCGGCGGATGCGCAGGCGCGCTCCCGCCTCGTCGATGAGGTCGATCGCCTTGTCCGGCAGGAAGCGGTCCGAGATGTAGCGCTCGGCCAGCGTCGCCGCGCTGGACAGGGCGCCGTCGGTGATGGACACGCGGTGGTGCGCCTCGTAGCGGTCGCGCAGTCCCTTGAGGATCTCGATCGCGTGGGCCACGGAGGGCTCGGCGACCTGGATCGGCTGGAAACGGCGCTCGAGCGCGGCGTCCTTCTCGATGTGCTTGCGGTACTCGTCCAGCGTGGTGGCACCGATGGTCTGGAGTTCACCACGGGCGAGCATCGGCTTCAGGATCGACGCGGCATCGATGGCGCCCTCGGCCGCACCTGCGCCGACGAGGGTGTGGATCTCGTCGATGAACAGGATGATGTCGCCGCGGGTGCGGATCTCCTTGAGGACCTTCTTCAGCCGCTCCTCGAAGTCGCCGCGGTACCGCGAGCCGGCCACGAGGGACCCGAGGTCCAGCGTGTACAGCTGCTTGTCCTTGATGGTCTCCGGGACGTCGCCGCGGACGATCGCCTGGGCGAGGCCCTCGACGACGGCGGTCTTGCCGACGCCGGGCTCACCGATCAGGACGGGGTTGTTCTTGGTGCGTCGGGAGAGCACCTGCATGACGCGCTCCATCTCGGACTCGCGCCCGATGACGGGGTCGAGCTTTGATTCGCGCGCCGCCTGCGTCAGGTTGCGGCCGAACTGGTCCAGCACCACCGAGCCGGCAGGGGTTCCCTCCTGCTGCGGACCGCCGGCGGCAGCCGGCTCCTTGCCCTGGTAGCCGGACAGCAGCTGGATGACCTGCTGGCGGACACGGTTGAGGTCTGCGCCGAGCTTCACGAGGACCTGCGCGGCGACGCCCTCACCCTCGCGGATGAGGCCGAGCAGGATGTGCTCGGTACCGATGTAGTTGTGGCCGAGCTGGAGTGCTTCCCGCAGGGAGAGCTCCAGTACCTTCTTGGCCCGGGGGGTGAAGGGGATGTGACCGGACGGGGCCTGCTGGCCCTGCCCGATGATCTCCTGAACCTGCTCCCTCACGGCACCCAGCGAGATGCTGAGCGACTCCAGGGCCTTGGCGGCGACACCCTCGCCCTCGTGGATCAGGCCAAGCAGGATGTGCTCGGTGCCGATGTAGTTGTGGTTGAGCATGCGGGCCTCTTCCTGGGCCAACACGACAACTCGACGGGCACGATCTGTAAATCTCTCAAACATGAGACACACACTCCTAGCTAACGCGTAATTCGATGCTACGGGTACGGCATGAGCTTTGGGTGCGTGTTCGCCACAGGCGAGATAACGCCGGAGGGCTTCCCCTCCGGCGCCACGTGGTGGTGGTCAGCGCTGGGCGGCGCGGTAGGCCTCGACGATCTCGCTGTTGACGCGGCCTCGGGAGGAGACGTTGTAGCCGTTCTCCTTGGCCCATTCGCGGATCTGGGCGGCTTCCTGGTTGCGGGAGGCGGCCGGGGCGCTCGAACGCTGCTGCTTCGGGGAGTTGCTGCGACGGGCTGCCCCGACGTACTCGGCGAGGGTCGTGCGGAGTTCCGAGGCATGCGTCTCCGAGAGGTCGATCTCGTACTGCACGCCGTCGAGGCCGAAGCGCACGGTTTCGTCGGCTTCCCCGCCGTCGATGTCATCGATGAGAATGATCTTTACCTTCTGCGCCACAATGCTCTCCTTATTAAGTTCCTCGATATCAATGCCCCATGAATTAGTATGCGGCATTGATGAATCGAGGTCAAAAGAAGAGCATTCCTAACTCGGATCGATTTCTTGGCCGTCATTCTTTTCCCGCGCGGCCTCGCGGTTCCTCGCGTCCTCGGCGTCCTGCATTTCCTCGGCACGTGCCAGCGCCTCGCGTTCGGCGCGGTCGGCATTGAATATGGCCTTGATCACGAAGTAGAAAAGCACTGCCAAGCAGGCTGACGGCAGGAGGACCGCTACATATTCCACCGCTACTGACCCGCCTCGGGCTTGAGAATCGGGAAGAGGATGGACTCGCGAATTCCGACGTTCGTGAAAAGCATCACGAGCCGGTCGATTCCGAGACCGATGCCGCCCATCGGCGGGGCCCCGTATTCGAGGGCCCGCAGGAAGTCCTCGTCCAGCTGCATGGCCTCGTCGTCGCCGGCCGCGGCCTGTCGGGACTGCTCCGTGAGCCGCTCCCGCTGGATCACCGGGTCGATGAGTTCGGAGAAGGCCGTGCCGCGCTCCATCCCGCCGATGATGAGGTCCCATGCCTCGATCAGCCGCGGGTCCTCCCGGTGGGGCCGGGCGAGCGGCTGCGCCGACGGCGGGTAGTCGTAGACGAAGGTCGGCTGGATGAGGGTCGGCTCCACGATCTCGGAGAAGAGCTCGAGCACCACCTTCTCCGCGCCCCAGGCCGGGTCCAGCGAGACCTCGTGGCGTTCGGCGATCGACCGCAGCTCCTCGAGTCCGGTGTCCGGCGTGACCTCCTGGCCCACCGCGGCGGACAGACCGGGATAGACGCCGAGCCACGCCCACTCGCCGTCGAGGTCGATCGTGCCCTTCGCGGTCTCGATGGTGCGTGATCCCAGCAGGTCGGCGCAGGCGAGGATCATCTCCTTCATGCGGTCCGCCATGACGAACTGGTCGGCGTAGGCCTCGTAGCACTCGAGCATCGTGAACTCCGGGCTGTGCGTGGAGTCCACGCCCTCGTTGCGGAAGATCCGGCCGATCTCGTAGACGCGGTCGATCCCACCGACGACGGCGCGCTTCAGGTACAGCTCCAGGGCGATGCGGAGCGTCATCTTCTGGTCGAAGGCGTTGAGGTGGGTCTCGAACGGCCGGGCCGTCGCTCCGCCGTGGACGAGCTGGAGGATGGGTGTCTCGACCTCGATGTAGTCGTGGCGGTTGAGCGTCTCCCGGAGTGTGCGCGTGATCGCGGCGCGGGTGCGGACCATCTGCCGGGCCTCCTCGCGGACCATCAGGTCCACGTAGCGCTGCCGCACGCGCGTCTCCTCGTTGACCCCGGCGTGCAGGGTGGGCAGCGGGCGGAGCGCCTTCGAGGCCATGGCCCAGGAGTCCGCCATCACGGAGAGCTCGCCGCGCCGCGAGCTGATGACCTCGCCGCGCACCTGGACATGGTCACCGAGGTCGACGAGCGCCTTCCAGTCGGCGAGGCGGTCGGGGCCGATCTCCGCGAGGCTCAGCATGACCTGGAGCCGGGTGCCGTCCCCCTCCTGCAGCGTGGCGAAGCACAGCTTGCCCGAGTTGCGGATAAAGACGACGCGTCCGACGACGGCGACCTGCCGGCCGCTCGACTCTCCCGTGGGGAGCTCGCCGAACTGCTCCCGCACCTCGCCGAGCGAGTGCGTCCGCTCCGGCCTGACCGGGTAGGCCTCGGTACCGGCGTCGAGCAGGGCCGCCCGCTTCTGCAGCCGGAAGCGCATCTGCTCGTTGAGGTCTTCCGCGGGGAGGATTTCGTCGTGAGTCACGGAAAACAAGTTTACGGCTCCGCGCCGGGCGCCGGGTGCCGGTGTGCCTCAGCCCACGACCGGCAGGAAGGTGTTGTCGATCAGGCGCACGGCACCGACCCTGGCCGCGACGACGGCGAGCGCCTGGTGCGACCGGCCATCGTCCCCGACGACGGCGAACGACAACGGGTCCACGACCTCGAGGTAGTCGAGTTCCACCAGTTCCTCGGACGCTATCTCGGCGCGCGCACGGTCGAGGTCGGGCGGTGCGCCCCGGCCGGCGGCGTCGCGCAGCCCGCGGAGCACGCGTGAGAGCACCAGCGCCGCGTCCCGCTCGGTGGGACCGAGGAAACGGTTCCGGCTCGAGAGCGCCAGCCCGTCGGCGTCGCGGACGATCGGCACGCCCTCGATGCGTACGGGCACGTTGAGATCGAGCACCATCCGGCGGATGAGGGCGAGCTGCTGCGCGTCCTTCTCGCCGAAGTACGCCCGGTACTCGGCCGTGGTGCCGGGCAGCCCGAGGTTCAGCAGCTTCGCGACCACCGTCAGCATGCCGTCGAAGTGGCCGGGCCTCGATGCCCCCTCGAGCACCTCGCCCATCCGGCCCGCGCTGACCCGGACCGAGGGTTCCCCGCCCGGGTACATGTCCTCGACGGACGGGGCGAAGACGACGTCGACCCCGCACCCGCCCAGGAGCCGGAGGTCCTCGTCGAGCGTGCGCGGATAGCGGTCGAGGTCCGCCGGGTCGCCGAACTGCAGGGGATTGACGAAGACGGACGCCACGACGACGTCGACGGCTTCCCGCGCCGTCCGTGCGAGTGCGGCGTGCCCGGCGTGCAGGCCGCCCATGGTGGGGACGAGGCCGAGCGACGGCGGGCCGTCGGCTCCGCCGCCGGCGGCCGCCCGGTCCAGGAGCGCCGAGGTGGCGGTCCGGAGCTCGGCCGGGGTGGAGACGAGGAGCGGGGTGGCCGGGCGGGTGGTGCCGGTCGGGGTCACGGGAGGTCCTTCGGGGAAGTGGGAGCGGTGCCGCTGCACGGCGGGGCGGATCAGGCGGGTGGGGAGGGATCGGGGCAGGTCAGGACGGCGGACCGGAGGGGCCGTCCTGCGGCGGGCGGGGAGGCCCGCTCCCGCCGGGGACGTCCGCGAGCGCGGCGAGGATCGCCTCGCCCTGCGCCGGCGTGAGGATGCCCCGCTCGAGAGCGCGCAGTGCGGTGGCACGGGCCATACCGAGATAGGCCTGGCGGGTGTCGGGGGCGTCGTGCGCCTCGAGGGCGTCACGGTGCGCACGGACGGTCCCGGCGTCACCGCGTGCCACCGGTCCGGTCAGGGCACCCTCGCCCGAGGACAGGGCGTTCTCGAGGGAGGCCTTCATGAGCGGGCCCAGCATGCGGTCGGGATGCTGGACGCCGAGGTCGGCGAGGAGCTGGGCGGACTGCGCGGCGATCGTCACCAGGTGGTTCGAGGCGTGGGCGAGGGCCGCGTGGTACAGCGCCCGGGACTCCTCCTCGATGACGACCGGCTCCGCTCCCATCTCCACGACGAGTGCCTGCGCGATGGGCAGCACGGCGGACGGGGCGGTGATGCCGAACATGCTGTCCGGCAGGCGCCCGAGGTCCAGGCTCATCCCGGTGAAGGTCATGGCGGGGTGGATGGCCAGGGGGATGGCACCGGCCGCGCGTGCGGGGCCCAGCACGGCGGTCCCGTACCGGCCGGAGGTGTGCACCACGAGCTGCCCGGCCTGCCAGACCCCGAGCTGGGCGAGCCCTTCGACCAGCTCGGACAGGGCGTCGTCGGGCACCGTCAGCAGCACGAGTTCCGCACGCTCGATGATGTCGGGGACCTCGAGGACCGGGACCCCGGGCAGCAGGTTCTCGGCGCGTTCACGGCTCGCCTCGGAGACGGCGGCCACTCCGACGACGGCGTGGCCCGCCGATCGCAGGGCCGCACCGAGGACGGCGCCGACCCTCCCCGCGCCCACGATGCCGACGCCGAGCCGTCCCGGCCGGCGGGATGCGTCAGCGGCCATCAGCGGGCTCCTCCGTCCCGCCGGGCGCGGGCGCGTAGAGCGGCACCTCGGGCATCACGTCCCGGACGCCGGGGGCGGGCCGCGCATCGTCCTGCGGCGTCCCGGCGTCGTCGTGCCGGGTCTGCCCGGTGTCCCCCGTGAATCCGGCCTCCCCCGCCCCGGTGTCCGCCGTGGCGGCCGTGTCCTCCGCCCCGGTGTCCGTCGTGGCGGCCGTGTCCTCCGTGGTCCCCGTGGCGGCTGCCGCGGGGAGCGCGCCGGGGACGGGCTTCATCCACTGCTCGGGGCCGCTGCGGCGCCGGGCCTCGGCGGCGCGGGCGGCCTGTCCGTGGAAGAGCTCCCAGGCCGTGGCCGAGTCCGCGAGGAGGACCCGCGGATTGACCGGGCCGGGCGTCGTCTGGAACTGCAGGTTCGAGACGCGGAAGCGCCGCTCCACGGGGCCCTGCTCGATCGACAGCGACTGGGTCCGCTCGTGCGGGACGACGACGAGCTGGCGCCACAGCACGCCGGAGCGCATGAGCAGTGCCGTCCGCGTTCCGACGAAGCCGGTGCGCCGCCAGGCGAGGGGTGCCAGCCACCGGGCCCGGCGCGGAGTGGTCGCGAAGCCCTCGGCGCCGTCCCGGCCGGCCATGCCGGCGGTGAACACCTCGACCGGACGCGGCGTCCCGGGATCGGGCAGCACGAGGGCGAGGATCTGCAGCACCTCGTCGCGGGTGCCGACGGGGAGGAGCGTCGCACGTGCCTGTCCCTCGCTGGAGACCGACGCCCCGTAGCCGGCGACGTTCACGGTGACGCGGTACCAGCCCTTCAACCGCCAGAGCGGTGACTGCTGGATGCTCAGCGCCTGCACGCGTCCCGGCGGTACCGTCTGCGAGCGCGTGTCGAGCAGTCCGTAGCGCATGCGGATGCCGTCCGGGGAGGTCGCTGCCCGGAAGTTGTAGCCGGTGTTGAGGGCCGACCAGTAGGCGCCCACGACGCCGATGAGGATGGGGATGAAGGACGTCGCGATGATCGGTGTCTCCAGGACCACCCCGAGCGTGGTGACGACGGCGGCGGCCACGACCAGCGCCACGGTGGTCCCCGAGAGGACGGCTGCGCCGACGACCCGCGCCGGCGGGATCGCGACCACCTCCCGCTCGGGCGCCTCCACGGCCTCCTCCGGATGCTCCGGGTCCGGGTCCACGCCTGCCGCGCGCGCGAGGATCGTGGCGCGCAGCCTGCGGGCGTCGGCCAGCTTCAGGAACGCGAGCCGGACCGCGGACTCCCCCGCGTCGGCCACCTCGAACTTGAGCTCGGCGAGCCCGAAGATCCTGGCGAGGAAGGGCTGCACGATGTCGATGGCCTGCACCCGGTCGAGGCGCGCCTGCCGCTGCTGCCGGAACACGACGCCGGAGTGGACGCGCACGTGCTCGGCCGTGACCTGGTAGCGCGTGAAGTACCACGAGACGAGGAAGGCGGCCGCGACGACCACCACGACGCCGAGCACGATCCCGCCGGCCACCAGGAGGCCGATGCCCTCGGGCAGGGGACCCCGCTCCCGCGATCCGCCGCTGAACAGGCCCTCGAACCAGTCCCTGCCCACGAAGTAGAGGATGGCGACGAGCGCGATCCAGCCGCGCACCAGCGGGGAGATGAAGTGGACCCGGTGCCAGGTGTCGGCAGGCGGAGCGGTGGCCTCCGGTCCGTCCGGGGCGGGAGTCGCCGGGAGGCCGCCGGAGGAGCCGGGCGGGGCCGTCACAGCCCGGCCAGCCTGGCTTCTCCCCGCGCGGACAGCTGCTCGCGCAGCCTCGTGCCCTCCTCGGAGGGCAGGCCGGGGATCAGGGCGTTCGTGGCGGGGGACGCGGTGTGGAGCTTGAGCGTGCAGATCCCGAACGCGCGCTCGAGCGGCCCGACGGCGACGTCGACGTACTGCATGCGGCCGTAGGGGACCACCATGGTGCGCTGGAAGAAGACGCCCTGGCGGACCAGGAGGTCGTCGTCGCGCTCGGCATAGCCGATCGAGGCGACCTGGCGCGGCAGCAGCATGCCCCGCCACACGGCGATGACCAACACGACGGCGGGGAGCCCCCAGGCGATCACGGGCGGCGGGAACGAGTCCCAGAGGCCCGTGAGGCGGAGGACGAGCGGGACACTCGCGAGGACGAGCCAGACCACCGACCCGATGAGCCAGCCGAGCAGCCGGACGCGCAGGTACTTCGGTGACACCCTGGACCACTCGAGCCCGGACGGGTCGATCGGTTCCCTACGCATATTCCCCCTCGATGGAGCCCGGAGCGCCCGTGCCGTCGTCGTCGGGCGGAAGCCTGCAGAAGCTCTCGACGACCAATCCCACCACAATCATCAGGATCCCGCCCACCATGAGTGCCACGGACCCCCACAGGGGTGCCGTGGTGGAGCGGACCGCCAGGAGGGCCACCTGGTCCACGAGGATCCCTGCGTGCCAGCCGAGGCTGAGCGCCCCCGCGTACGCACAGGCCTGTGCGAGGACGAGGGTGCGGGTGGCGAGGATCGGATCGAGGGGCCGATCGCGGTTGCCGTTGCGCCACCGCAGCACGCGGCGCCCGAAGACCAGGGTGATCCCGAGGATCACCGCCGTGGTGACGAGGGACGTCAGCGGCAGGGTCGGGGTGCCGTAGCCGTTGCGGGTCGCGAGCCAGTTGGCCAGCCAGCCGGCGAGTCCGGCCAGCACGCCCACCAGGGCCAGCCAGCGGAACCGAAGGGTGCTCACAGCGTCCTAGACTCCCTCGAAGGGCACCAGGCCCGCAAGATCGGCGGCCTCCGCGGCGAGCCCGGCGACGGGCCGGCCGCCCAGTTCCGCCCCGGGGTCCATCCAGGCCCAGGGCTGCAGGACGAACGCACGGGACGCGGCGCGGGGGTGCGGGATCGTCAGCGCGTCGTCGTCGGAGGTCCACGCCCCGTACGTGATGATGTCGACGTCGAGCGTGCGCGGCCCCCAGCGCACCGTGCGTTTGCGGTGGTGGACGTCCTCGACGGACTGGCAGTGCGCGAGGAGCTCGTACGGTCCGAGGTCCGTCTCCACCTCGATCACCATGTTGAGGTAGTCGGGCTGCTCCGGGCCTCCCACCGGCTTCGTCCGCACCACGGGGGAGACGGCGCGGAGGCGCACGTGCTCGGAATCCACGAGGTCGGCGACGGCGCGCACCAGGGTGTCGCTGCTGGCTCCGAGGTTGCTGCCCAGTGCGAGGACCGACCGGACCGTGCTCATGCCCGGCTCCGGCGCAGCGTCACGGCGACGTCGCCGAACGGCACCTCGATGGGTGCCTTCGGCTTGTGGACGGTCACGTCGACGGCGGCGACGGGGAACGCGGCCAGGACCGCCGAGGCGATCGTCTCTGCGAGGGCCTCGATGAGGTCGAAGGGCTTCCCGCCGATGATGCCGTGCACCAGTTCGGCGAGCTCCCCGTAGTGCGCCGTCCTGGCGAGATCGTCGCTGGTCCCCGCGGGCTGCAGGTCGAGGTGGAGCACGACATCCACCGCGAAGGGCTGGCCGTCCCGGCGCTCGTGGTCGAAGACGCCGTGGTACCCCTTGGCGGTGATGCCGGTGAGCACCACCGTGTCCAGGTGCCCGGAGGGTGAACCGGGCCTGCCCGGCACGGGAGACCCGTTCACCGTCGGGCGCCGGCGGCGGCGACCTTGACGGCGTCGAGCGTCGCGGCAGGATCATGGACGCGGACGCCCCAGGCGCCGGCGGCGGCGGCCAGGGTCGCGACCGCGAGTGAGGCGGAGTCGCGTTCTCCGGGCGCCGCGGCCCTGCCCGCCGAGGTCAGGAGGGTGCCGAGGAACCGCTTGCGGGAGGCACCGACGAGCACGCGGTGTCCCAGCCCGGTGAAGGCGTCGAGGTTCCGCAGGATCGCCCAGTTGTGCTCGTCGGTCTTCGCGAAGCCGAGTCCCGGATCGAGGATGATCTGCTCGGCGGCGACGCCGGCGGCCATGAACCGGTCGCGCAGTCCGACCAGTTCCGCGGTCACCTCCGCGACGACGTCGCCGTAGGTCGCGAGGCCGTCCATCGTCGCGGCCGTGCCCCTCCGATGGGTCAGGACGTAGGGCACGCCGCGCTCGGCGACGAGTGCCGGCATGGCGGGATCGAAGCCGGCGCCCGAGATGTCGTTGACGATCGCGGCACCCGCATCCAGTGCCTGCCGCGCGGTCTCCGCGTGCATGGTGTCGATGCTGATCAGGGCTCCGGCCTTCACGAGGGCCTTCACCACCGGGAGCACGCGGGCCAGCTCCTCCTCGACCGGCACCTGGCGGGCGTTCGGGCGGGTCGACTCCCCACCGACGTCGATGATGTCCGCACCCGCGTAGTGCATGCGGAGGCCGTGGCCGATCGCGTCGTCGGTGGTGGCGTACCTGCCGCCGTCGCTGAAGGAGTCCGGAGTGACGTTCAGGATCCCCAGGACGACGGCGCGGTCCGCCGGCAGGTCCCCGACGGCCTTTGCCACCCGGACCGGCCGGAGGACGGGCAGCGGCGAGGTCGCCGGCCCCGTCCCGGGCGCTGCAGCGAGAGAATCCATGGGGTCCTACCTTCCGAGTATGAGGCTCATCGCCTCGGCACGCGTCGCCGTCTCACGGATCTGGCCGCGCACGGCTGACGTGACGGTCTTTGCTCCGGGTTTCCGCACCCCGCGCATCGACATGCACATGTGTTCGCATTCGATGACGACGATCGCGCCCTTGGGCTTCAGGTGCTCCATCATCGCATCGACGATCTGCGTGGTCAGCCGTTCCTGGACCTGGGGGCGCCGGGCGTAGACCTCCACGAGGCGCGCGAGCTTGCTGAGGCCGGTGACGCGGCCCTCCTCCGACGGGATGTAGCCGAGGTGGGCCGTCCCGTGGAACGGCACCAGGTGGTGCTCGCAGGTGGAGTAGAACGGGATGTCCTTCACCAGCACGAGTTCCTGGTGGTTCAGGTCGAACGAGGTGGACAGCACCTCGCTGGCATCCTGGTGCAGCCCCGCGAACATCTCCGCATACGCCTTCGCCACCCGCTTGGGCGTCTCGAGCAGGCCGTCGCGATCCGGGTCCTCGCCGATCGCCGCCAGGATCTCCCGGACCGCCCGCTGGATGCGGACCTGGTCCACGGGGGAACCGGTGGCTTCCAGCGCGGCTTCCACCACCTCGTCGTCGAAATCAGTCACAGCTCTTCCACCCCTTCCTCGGACACTGCTCGCCACCGGCCCCCTGGCCGGTGGCGTACTCCTGCGGGACTAGCCGTCCCGGCTGTCCCCGGGGCGGTCGCCCGACTCGGGCGACGGGAGGTCCGAGCCCCGGACGTCGAAATCACCGGGGATGTCCGCGTCGGCGATCTGGTCCTGCGGCGCCACGGATTCCGGGGTGGGCCGGCCGCTCTCCAGTGCTTCCGCGCGTTCCTTCGGGGACGTGACCGGCGGCAGCGAGTGCACGGGGCGCGTCTGCTTGGACAGCCACACCTCGCGCAGGTCGCGCTTGCGCACGTTGTGGAAGACCTCGGCGATCTCCGCCTGGTTGAGCGTCTCGCGCTCGAGCAGCTCGAGCGCCAGTTGGTCCAGGACGTCGCGGTTCTCGGTGAGGATCTGGTACGCCTCGTCGTGCGCGTTGTCGATCAGGCGGCGGACCTCCTCGTCGACCACCAGGGCGATCTGGTCGGAGTAGTCGCGGTCGCTGCCCATGTCGCGGCCGAGGAAGGGCTCGCCGGCTCCTTGGCCGAGCTTCACGGCGCCGATGCGCTCGCTCATGCCGTACTGGGTGACCATCTTGCGAGCGGTCCCCGTGGCCTTCTCGATGTCGTTGGAGGCACCCGTGGACGGGTCGTGGAACACGATCTCCTCGGCCACCCTGCCGCCCATGGCGTAGGCGAGCTGGTCGAGCAGTTCGTTCCTGGTCACCGAGTACTTGTCGTCGCTCGGCATGACCATCGTGTATCCGAGGGCGCGTCCGCGCGGCAGGATGGTCACCTTGGTCACGGGGTCGGTGTTGCGGAGCGCCGCCGCCACCAGGGCGTGGCCGCCCTCGTGGTACGCCGTGATCTTCCGTTCGAGTTCCTTCATCACGCGGCTGCGCTTCTGGGGACCGGCGATCACGCGGTCGATGGCCTCGTCGAGTGCGCGGTCGTCGATCAGCTGGGCGTTCGAACGGGCCGTCAGGAGTGCCGCCTCGTTGAGGACGTTCGCGAGGTCCGCGCCGGTGAAGCCTGGCGTCTTCTTCGCCACGGCCTTCAGGTCCACGTTGGACGCCATGGGCTTGCCCTTGGCGTGCACCGAGAGGATGTGCTCGCGGCCCTTCATGTCGGGGGCCTCGACGCCGATCTGGCGGTCGAAGCGTCCCGGGCGCAGGAGCGCGGGATCGAGGACGTCGGGACGGTTGGTCGCGGCGATCAGGATGACGTTGGTGGTCGCGTCGAAGCCGTCCATCTCGACGAGGAGCTGGTTCAGGGTCTGCTCGCGCTCGTCGTTGCCACCACCGACGCCCGCACCGCGGTGGCGGCCGACGGCGTCGATCTCGTCCACGAAGATGATGGCGGGCGAGTTGTTCTTCGCCTGCTCGAACAGGTCGCGGACGCGGGACGCGCCGACGCCGACGAACATCTCGACGAAGTCGGATCCGGAGATGGAGTAGAAGGGGACGCCGGCCTCACCGGCGACGGCGCGTGCGAGGAGGGTCTTGCCGGTCCCGGGAGGGCCGTACAGCAGGACGCCCTTGGGGATCTTGGCGCCGAGGGCCTGGAACTTGGCGGGCTCCTGCAGGAACTCCTTGATCTCGAGCAGTTCCTCGACCGCCTCGTCGGCACCCGCGACGTCGTTGAACGTCACCTGGGGCATGTCCTTGGAGATGAGCTTGGCCTTGGACTTGCCGAACTGCATGACCTTGGAGCCGCCGCCCTGCATGCGGCTGAGCAGGAACCAGAAGATGACGCCGAGGATCAGGATGGGGAAGATCAGGCCGGCGAGGCTGAGCAGCCAGTTGCTCTCGGCGGGCTGGTCGGTGAAGCCGTCGGTGTCCGAGGTGTTGATGGCATCGACGACGCTCTCCGCGCGGGCGGTGCTGTAGTAGAACTGGACGCTCTCGCCCTTGCCCTCGTAGTCCTCACGGAGGGTGAGGTCCACGCGCTGCTCGCCGTCGTAGATCTTGGCCTGCGACACCTTGTCATCTTCGAGGAGCTGGAGCCCGACGTTGGTGTCGACGCGGGAACTGCCCGTGCCGAAGAGGCTCGGGAGGACCAGGAGGAGCGCAACGACCGCGAGGATGATCCAGAAGAAGGGCCCCTTGAAGATGTTCTTGAATTTCATACGTCTCAGGGCAGCAAGCCCTGTCCCTCCTGCTGATGCAAGTAAAAGTGTGCGGGCGCACTGCTGCGTGGGTGCCCGTGGAGCACCTCAACATATACACCGTCCGAGATTCACCACGCGCGGATTGTGGCAATAGTTCCCTCTTGGCGTACTCCCCGCATGGGGCGAGGGGGAATCCCCTATTCGTAGACGTGCGGCGCGAGGGTGCCGATGAAATCGAGGTTGCGGTACTTCTCGGCGAAATCGAGGCCGTAGCCGACGACGAATTCGTTGGGGATGTCGTAGCCCACGTATTTGACGTCGATATCGACCTTCGCGGCGTCGGGCTTGCGCAGCAGGGTGCAGATCTCGACCGATGCCGGTCCGCGGGACAGGAGGTTGGCCTTGAGCCAGGACAGCGTCAGACCGGAATCGATGATGTCCTCGGCGATCAGGACGTGCTTGCCCATGAGGTCGGTCTCGAGGTCCTTGAGGATCCGGACCACGCCGGAGGACTGCGTTCCCGAGCCGTAGGACGAGACCGCCATCCAGTCCATGGTGATGTGGGAGTGGAGTGCGCGTGCGAGGTCCGCCATGACCATCACCGCACCCTTCAGGACACCCACGAGGAGGATGTCCCGGCCCTGGTAGTCGGCATCGATCTGCTGGGCCAGCTCGTTGATCCGCTGCTGGATCTCTTCCCTGGTGTAGAGGACGTGCTTGAGATCTGACTGGACGTCGTTGGAATCCACCGATTACTCCTGGGTTGGACGGCGCGACTGCTTCACGCCGGGGCCATTGCTTCTAAGGACAAGATTGCCATAGCTCGGCTCTCCCCGGAGAACCGCCCGCCCCCGCACCTGGCGGTGGACGCTCACCTTCCCGCCCAGTTGCACCGGACCGGCGGACCCCTTCCTGTCGAGCAGGGACTCGGCGGCGCGAAGGCGTTCGAAGCTCGGCTGGAAGGCCCCCAGTTCGAGCGCGGCGAGGGCGAGGACCCGCTGCCTCAGGGCTGCGGGCAGGGCCCTCAGCCCCTCCTCGGACAGCAGGATGCCGCCGTCGTCGAGCCGCCGGAGCTGCTGGTAGGCCTCGGCGCTCAGGCGTTCGAGGTGGTCCGCGTCCTGCCCGAGGATCCGTGCGGTCCGGGACAGCGCCTGGGCGATGCCCGGGCCGAGCTGCTCCTCGAGGAACGGCAGCACATCGGCGCGGACGCGTGAGCGGGCGTAGGCCGGGTCGAGGTTCGTCGGGTCGTGCCAGGGGTCGAGCCCGTAGAAGTCGCAGATGGCCTCGGTGTCCGAGCGGCGCAGTTCGAGGAACGGGCGGACGTAGAGGCCGCGGCGTGCGGGCATCCCTGCGAGCGAGCGTGTGCCGGAACCGCGCGCCAGCCCGAGGAGCACCTGTTCCGCCTGGTCGTCGAGGGTGTGCCCAAGCAGCACGGCGGCGGCTCCGAGCCGCGCGGCGGCGTCGTCGAGTGCCGCATACCGGGCGGTCCTGGCCGCCGCCTCGGGTCCCATGCCCTCGCGTTCGACGGCGACGCGCCGCACCTCGACGGGGTCGAGGCCGAGTTCGCGCGCGGCGCCGGCGGCGGCCGCGGCCGTCCGCGCACTGCCGGCCTGCAGTCCGTGGTCGACGACGACGGCCCCGACGCGACAGCGGCCCGTGTGCGCGAAGTGCGCCGCGACGGCCGCCAGGGCCAGTGAATCCGGTCCGCCGCTGCAGGCGACGAGCACCAGCGGCAGGTTCCGGGCGGCACGGCCGCCAGGGGCACCCGACGATGCGGGCTCGGCACGATCCTGCCGCACCGGATCCGCCAGGAGTCCCTGCAGGCTCGCCTCGAGCAGGTTGCGTGCGGCCCCGACGGCGGGAAGCAGCCGGGGGCGCCTAGCCATGACGGCGGAGGCTCATCCTGTCGATCCACTCGTCGGCGGCGTGGATCTCCCGCTCGGTGGGCAGGTGCGAGGCGGACTCCCAGACCGCGTTGAAGCCCTCCATGCCCGTCTGGCTGACGACGCGGCGCACGAACCTCGAGCCGTCGCTGTACTGGCGCATCTTCGCGTCCAGTCCCAGAAGCTGCCGGATGACCTTCTCGAGCGGCCCGCGGGACTTCCCCCGGGCGTTGAAACGGCGACGGATGGTCTTGACTGACGGCACGATGCTCCCGTCCACACCGTCCATCACCACGTTCGCGTGGCCCTCGAGCAGACTCATGACGGCGGTGAGGTGGGACAGGCGCGCCTTGTCGTCCGGGTCCTGCAGGATCGACAGCACGCCGACCTCCTGGGACGGCAGGGCGTCCACGGCCGGACCCTCCCCGCGGGCACGCGCCCTGCCCGCGGCGATGTTCCTCACGGCCGCACCGAGGCGCTCCGAGACCGTGTCCGCCTTGTCCATCAGCCCGGACGTCAGCTGGCCGATGTGGCTCGTCATGTGGTCCTTGAGCCAGGGGGCCGCGGCGAACTGGACGCGGTGCGTCTGCTCGTGGAGGCACACCCACAGCCGGAAGTCGGACGGGTCCACGTTCAGTTCCCGCTCCACCGAGATGATGTTGGGCGCCACGAGCATCAGCCGCCCGCCCTGCCCGTTGCGCGACGGCACGAACGGATCGTACTGGCCCAGGACCTTGCTCGAGAGGAACGCCAGGATGGCACCGAGCTGTGCCCCCGTGACCGTTCCGCCGAGGGCGAGGGACGCCGACCTCAGGACCTCGGGACGGGATGCCGCGAGCTGGTCCAGGGCAGGTTCCATGAGCGTGCGGAAGCTCTGGGAATTGGCCCTCGACCACGTCGCGCGGTCGACGACGAGCAGCTCGGAGTCCCGCAGGTCCCGCGCGGCGTCGAGCCGGGAGATGGCGTGGACGTGGCCGACGGACGCATCGGCCAGCTCCCGCATGTTCTGGACGGCGCGGGCGATGTCCGCGGGCGCCATGGTGGGTCCGGCAGGGGTCAGCGATGCCGCGGTGGAGGCCGCGACGTCCCAGTTGACCAGCTGCGGACGGGGTGCTGCGGGCTCGTTCCTGGACATGCGCCTATTCGATCACATCCTGCCGACGGCGGCTCCCAGAGAACGGGCAGGATCAGCCCGTAGGGGCTCAGCGGCAGCCGCATCCCGCGAGCAGTCCGGCCGCGCGGTCCGCCGCGGCGCGCGCCTCGGCCGTGGTGCCGTCGAGTCCGGAGGCGAGGAAGGAGAAGACGAGCAGGCGGCCGTCGGCGGTGACGACGTGCCCCGTGAGCCCGGTGACGGCATTGAGCGTCCCCGTCTTCGCGCGGACGGTCCCCGCACCCGCACCCGCACCGTCCTCGGCCGTGAACCGTGTCGCCAGCGTCCCGGTCAGGCCGGCGATGGGGAGCGATCGTGCGACGGCGGCGAGGCCGGGCTCCTGCGACGTGGTGGTGCCGCGGACCAGCTGGGCGAGGTGGGCCGGGGACACGGCGTTGCGGACGGACAGTCCTGCTGCGTCGCCGACGCTGAGCCCCTCCTGGGGCACGCCGAGGCGCACGGCCGCGGCGGTGAGCGCCTCGGTGGCTCCCCCGAAGGATGCCGGCCGTCCGCTCTCGAGCGCGGCAATCCGCGCCAGGGCTTCGGCGAGGTAGTTGTCGGAGATCTCGAGCATGTGGCGCATCTGCTCCTCCAGCGGCGCGGAGGCGACGGCGGCGACGGTCTCGGCGTCCTCGGGAGCCACCTGGCGCCGGACATCCGGGCCCACCGCGATCCCGCGGTCCCCGGCTGCCGCCACGAGCGCGGCGGTGAACGCACGGGCGGCGTCGAGCGCGGCGTCCTGGGATCGCGGCCCGCCGGTCCTGCCTTCCTCGAGCCATGCCGAGTTGACGGCGAGCGCGTGGACCGGCGCGACCTCCCCCGCCTGGACGTCGCCGTCCGCCCAGGTCGGATTGAGGGTGGCACCGGCGAAGAGGGAGTCGTCGAGGTAGACGCTGTAGGGGCCGGAGCCGTCGGGCAGGGCGTCGGCCGCGTCGGCGGCGAGGGTGGCGAGGCCTGCCCGCCCGATCACGGCGTCGGGGTCGGAGGGACCGGAGCCGAGGAGGACGTCACCCCCGCCGCGCAGGTAGAGCGCTCCGGGCGCGGTCCCCGAGGTGAGGACCGTCGTCTCCAGCACCTGGTCCGGCCGGCCGTAGGTCATGGCCGCGACGGCGGTGAGGAGCTTGATGTTCGACGCCGGTGGCTGCGGGCGGTCGGCGTCCCTCGCGTACAGCACGGCACCGTCCGCGGAGTCGATGACGGTGCCCGCGAAGCTCCCGGGCCCGGGGATCGCCAGGGCGGCGTCCAGCGGTGGGCCGAGGACCGCGGGGTCCGGTGCGGGCGCCGCCGGGGAGAGGGGGGTCACGACGTCGGGCAGGGGGACCGCCGTCGGCGGCACCTGCGGGGAGGGCGTCACGGGAGGTGCCGAAGGGGCGGGATCCACGGCCGCGAGGACCCGGGGCGTCAGGTACACGGCCAGGGGTACGGCGATCCCCGCCATCACCAGGACCAGGAGGAGACCGGTCAGCAGGCGGAGCAGGCGCTTCATGGTGTCCTTTCGCAAGGTCCGGCGGGGCAGCGCCGCAACCACGAGGAAATGCTCTGGTACCGGCGGCCGACCGATATGTTAGGGCTGACGAATGAAACACTAGACCGGTCGGGCGGCCCTCCAGCGGAGGGCGCGGCCGCCGGCTGCCACCGCACCTAGCCCCAGGAGTTGCCATGAAGCTCGACGTCACCATCGAGATCCCGAAGGGATCGCGCGTCAAGTACGAGATCGACCACGACACCCACCGGCTGCGCCTCGACCGCGTCCTGTTCACGGCCATGCAGTACCCCACGCACTACGGCTACTTCGAGAACACGCTCGGCGAGGACGGCGATCCGCTGGACGCGCTCGTCCTGCTGCAGGACTTCGACCTCATCCCGGGCGTGCTCGTCGAGTCGCGCCCGATCGGCGTCTTCAACATGACGGACGACGGCGGCGGGGACGCGAAGGTGCTGTGCGTACCCGTGGATCCCCGCTTCGACCACATCAAGGACCTGTCCGACGTCTCGGACTTCCTGCTCGACGAGATCAAGCACTTCTTCACGAAGTACAAGGACCTCGAGCCGGGCAAGTGGGTCGAGGCCGCCGACTGGGCCGGGCGCGAGGAGGCCGAGGCCGAGGTCGAGGCGTCGCTGAAGCGCTTCCAGGAGATCGGCGAGGGCAGCGCGCAGGACGAGCCCCAGGGCCGCTCCGTCGATGTGGAGGCGAAGAACGCCACGGAGACCCCCGAGGGCCGCTAGGACGTCCCTGCAGGAGCTCCCGCCGGGGACGGCGGGAGCTCCTGCGTTTCCGGCCCCTCCTCCGCCCGCTGCGGGGCCCTGAGCCGCCCCGATCAACCGGAAGACGTTGATTTCGGCGGTAGGTCCCCCATACTGGGGCCATGCACTACGTCCTGACCATCAACCAGCGTGACTCGCGTGAGGCCGGGGACCTGGTCGGCGACCTCCTCAGGGTCCTGCGCCGGCTCCCCACCGTGATCCCGTTCCAGCGCTCCGTCGGCGACGAGGTGCAGGGCGTCGTGGATGCGGCGTCCACGGCGGTCGACGCCGCGCTGCAGGCCATCCGCTACCGGCGCTGGCACGTGGGTATCGGCGTCGGCGGCCTCACGCCCCCGGTCCCCGAGCGGCTCGTCGACGCGCAGGGCTACGGCCTCGTTTACGCGCGCCGCGCGGTGGACCGCGCCCGGAAGACCGGCGAGCGGATCCCCCTCGCGGTGGAGGGGCCCGACGGCGGTATCGCGGCCGAGGCCGAGGCGGTGCTGCGACTGCTCGGGCAGATCGTGTACACGCGCACGGACGCGGAGTGGGCCGTCCTGGACCTCATGACGCCGGGTGCCCGCGGGCAGCAGAAGTACGTCGCGCAGGAACTCGGCATCACCACGCAGGCCGTGAGCCGCGCCGTCGTCCGCTCGCACTGGATGGAGGAGTGGGCCACGCGGCCCGCGGCAGCCCGCCTGCTGGACCTCACGCACGGACCGGCATCACTGCCCGAGGCGGCCCTGGCGTACTGACGGGGTCGGACGGAGTCGGACGGAGTTAGACGGAGTCAGACGATCGAGCGCAGGACCTTCGCGGCGCCGTCGTCGTACACGCTGCCGGTGACCTCCGACGCCGCAGCACGGACCTCCTCGGGTGCCTGCCCCATCGCGACCCCGCGGCCGGCCCACTCGAGCATCTCGACGTCGTTCCGGCCGTCGCCGACGGCGACCGTGAGGCTGCGGTCGGTCCCGAGGCGCTGCCGGAGGGCCTCCAGGGCGCTGGCCTTCGTGACGCCCGAGGCGGCGATGTCCAGCCAGGCGGTCCAGCCCACGGAGTAGGTCACCCCGTGCAGCCCGATCGACGCGACGGCGTTCCCGAACTCGTCGGCCGAACTGTCGGTGCTGAACACCACCACACGCACGGCCCGGCTCTCGAGCATCTCCTCGAAGCCGACGCTCTGCGCCTCGGAACCGAAGCTCGCGTCCTGGAAGCTCTCCGTGGACAGGAAGCGGCCGCGATCGTCCTCGAGCGCGTACTTGGCGGAGGGGAGCCGCTCGCGGAGCGCGGTGAGGGCGGGTCTCGGATCGAAGGTGACGCGTTCGAGGACCTCGAATCCCTCCGGCAGCGCCGCGTCGATCCTCAGTGTGACCCCGCCGTTGGAGCAGACCGCGTAACCGCGCGTGATACCGAGGAGCCGGATCACGGGGAGGGTGGCCCCGAGGGACCGGCCCGTGGCGATGATGACGTCGTGCCCGGCTTCGATGACGGCCCGCGCGGCGTCCCGCACCTCTTCGGTCATCGACCCCTCGTGATCCACAAGGGTGCCGTCGACGTCGAGGGCGACGAGGTGGTGCTTCCTGTTCTCCTGCCGGTCATCGATGCCGGCATCGCTCAAAGTACTCATGGTTCAGTGAACCAGACCTCACTGAAGCCCCGGTAGGACGGCGCTCACAGTACCGGAAGTGTTTCCAGACCGTTAAGATAAGGCCGCAGCGCCGCCGGCACGGTGACGGAACCGTCCGGGTTCTGGTGGTGCTCGAGGATCGCCACGATCCAGCGGGTGGTCGCCAGCGTCCCGTTCAGGGTGGCGACGGCGCGCGTCCCCTTCTGGCCCTCCCCGTCCTGGCGCTCGCGGATGTTCAGCCGGCGGGCCTGGAAGGTCGTGCAGTTCGACGTCGACGTCAGCTCGCGGTAGTCCCCCTGGGTGGGGACCCACGCCTCGCAGTCGAACTTCCGTGCGGCGGACATCCCGAGGTCGCCGGCCGCCGTGTCGATGACGCGGTACGGCAGTTCCACCTTCGCGAGCATCTCCTCCTCCCAGGCGAGCATGCGCTCGTGCTCCGCAGCGGCGTCCTCGACGGTCGTGTAGGTGAACATTTCGACCTTGTTGAACTGGTGCACGCGGATGATGCCGCGCGTGTCCTTGCCGTGGGACCCCGCCTCGCGGCGGTAGCAGGAGGACCAGCCGGCGTACCGGACCGGACCCGCACCGAGGTTGAGGATCTCGTCCGAGTGGTACCCGGCCAGCGCCACCTCGGAGGTGCCCACGAGGTACAGGTCGTCCGCCTCGAGCCGGTAGATCTCGGCGTCGTGGGCGATGTCGAAGCCGGTGCCCTGCATGGTCTCGGGCCGCACCAGGGTGGGGGTGATCATCGGGATGAAGCCGGCGCGGATCGCCTGGTCGAGGGCCATCTGCAGCAGGGCGAGCTCGAGGCGGGCACCGACGCCCTTCAGGAAGTAAAAGCGCGAACCGGACACCTTGGCGCCGCGCTCCATGTCGATGGCGCCGATCAGCTCGCCGATCTCGAGGTGGTCGCGGGGCTCGAAACCCTCGGCCGCGAAGTCCCGCGGGGTGCCGACCTTCTTCACCACGACGTAGTCGTCCTCGCCGCCTTCGGGGACGCCGTCCTGCACGAGGTTCGGCAGCTTGCGCAGGAGCGCCTCCTGCTCGGCCTTGGCCTCCTCGGAGCGTGCCGCGGCGGCCTTGACGGACGCCGCGAGTTCCTTGACCTCGGCCAGGAGTGCCTGCTTCTCCTCGCCCTTGGCCTGGGCCACCCGCTTGCCGAAGGCGTTCTGCTCGGCGCGCAGCGTCTCGTAGGCCGTCACGGACTCCCGCCGCGTCGTGTCCGCCGCGAGGACGGCGTCGACGAGGGACTCATCCGCCCTGCGGGCGCGCTGCGATGCTCGGAACTGCTCGGGATTCAGGCGGAGGTCGTTGACGTCGATCACCCGTCAAGACTACCCAAACCCGGCGGCACGGCCGCCCGCGGTGGCCGTGCCGCTATTCTGGATGACCATGCGCCGCAAACTGCTTGCCGGAACCGCCGCGGCGTCCGCCGCCGTCGCGTCCCTCCAGACGTACTGGTCCGTCCGGCGGCTGCAGCAGACCCGCACCCCCACCGCCTCCGTCCACGAGCCGACGCCGGTGGCGGCGGGCCCGCAGCGCGTCGCACTCGTGCTGAATCCCTCGAAGCTCCAGGCCGACGCGACGCGTGCCCTCGTGGAGCAGGCGTGCTCGGACGCCGGCTGGGAACCCCCGCTCGTCCTCGAGACCACCATCGAGGATCCGGGCACGGGGCAGGCCGCGCAGGCACTTGCGGCCGGGGCCGACGTCGTCATCGCGGCCGGCGGCGACGGCACGGTGCGTGCCGTGGCGCAGGCACTCGCGCACCAGCCCGCCGCGCTCGGCCTGCTGCCCCTCGGGACCGGGAACCTCCTCGTCCGGAACCTCGGCCTGCCGTACAACGACATCGCGGGCTGCCTCCGGCTCGCCCTGCACGGCTCCGAGCGGCGCATCGACATGGCCCGGATCAGGCTGCGCAACGACCGCAGCGAGGTGGTGTCCGAGCACCCGTTCCTCGTCATGGGCGGCGTGGGCTTCGACGCGAGCGTGGTGGCCGACGCGAAGCAGGACCTGAAGGAGAAATTCGGCTGGCTCGCCTACAGCGAGGCCGGAGTGCGCCACCTGCCCGGCAGGCGCCGGCGCATCTCGATCAGCCTCGACGGACAGCCGCCGCAGAGCAGGAAGGTCCGCAGCCTCCTCGTCGCGAACTGCGGCAAGCTGCCGGCGGGGGTGGATTTCGTGCCCGACGCCGTGATCGACGACGGCTACCTCGACGTCGTGGTGCTGAGCCCCCGCAGCCTGCTCGGCTGGACCTGGATGGCCGCGAAGATCCTCTCGCGGCACCGCGGCGTCATCCCGGTCATCAGCTACTACCGCGCCCGGGAGGTGACCGTCTGGTCAGCCGATCCGATCGCCACCCAGCTCGACGGCGATTCTTCCGGTTCCATCACCTCGCTGACCGCCCGGGTGGACCCGGACGCACTGATGGTCCGGGTGCCGGTGACGGCTCCCGGACCATCAGGGTCCTCGGTGCTGCCGCTGCCCGACTGGCACCGGCGGTGGCCCAGGACGTGGCAGCAGGGCTGGCAGCGGGGCCGGCAGAAGGTCCTGCGCCGCCCCTAGGGCCGGTCCGTCCTAGCGGTCGCGGTCCGTGTACTCGCCCTGGCCCTCGGGCTCGTCGATGAGGGGCTTGTCCTTGTCGGTGTACTCGCCCTCCTCGGCCGGGTCCTGCGACGAGGTGTAGCCACCGGAGGCTCCGGCGGGATCCGAGCTGGTGTAGTGGCCCTCCTGCTCGGAGGCGTCGACGGCCTCCGCCGGGTCGCGGTCGGCGCGGCCGGCCTGCTCGTTGATCAGGGCCTGCTCCTCGGCGAAGCGGACGTCGTTCCCCTGGTCGCCCATATCGCCCTGCCAGTTGGGGTCCGACGTCGAGCCGTCGCCCTCGTTGGGGTTCACGATGTGTCCTCCATGAGCGTTCTCGGTCATGATGCTTCCTTTCGTCGAAGGATGCGCTCCTCGTTGGGCGCCCGCTGCCAGCGTACTGACCGGCGGGATGGTTGGAAATGTGCTGTTCAGTTCCGCAGGAGTTCCTGCACGGCCTTCTCCGAGGCGGAGTAGGTGGTGATGGGGATGACCTCGCCGCTCATGAACCGGTCCACGAGCCTCGGGTCGACGTACGAGCTCCTGGCGACGGTCGGCGTGTTGCCGAGGTGGTCGGCCACGGCCTTCATGGTCGCCGTCACGGCCTTCTGGCGGGCCGTGCGGCTCGTCGCCTTCAGGTCCTCCTTGGCCAGCGCCATGGCCGCGACGACGGTGGCCTGCCAGGTCCGGAAGTCCTTCGCCGTGAACGGACCGCCGGTCACCTGCCGGAGGAACTCGTTGAGCAGGGAGCCGTCCACGTGGTGCCACTTGCCGTCCTCCGTCTGGTACGCGAGCACCGTGTCGGCGTCCTCGCGCTCCATCATGGGCCGCAGGGCACCGGCGAGGTCCTCGTCCTCGAGCCGCGTCTCCCAGTGCTGCCCGCTCTTCCCGGGGAAGTCGAAGGTGATGATGGAGCCCTCGATCGTGCAGTGCTCCACGAGGAGGGTCGTGACGCCGAAGGAACCGTTCGCCTCGGCGTACTGGGCCGACCCGATCCTCAGCGCCCCGGCGTCGACGATCCGCAGCGCAGCGGCGAATGCGCGTTCCCTCGTCACGCCATCACTGCGCAGGTGCTGGGTGATGGCCCGGCGGGCGCTCGGCAGCTTCGCTCCGAAATCCAGGGCGCGGTCGAACTTCTCGCGGTCCTTCTGCTCGCGCCATGCCGGGTGGTACATGTACTGGCGCCGGCCGGCGTCGTCCGTGCCGATCGCCTGGACGTGCCCGTTCGGATAGGGCGCGATCCACACGTCCTTCCACGCCGGCGGGATCACGAGGTCCCGGATGCGCTCAATCTCGTCGCGGTCCTGCAGCAGCTCGCCGTTCGGGGCGCGGTAGCTGAACCCCTTGCCGTGGCGGCGGCGGGTGATACCGGGCCTGCGCGTGTTGCTGCGGCGCAATCGAGCCATCGTGGAACCAGCCTTTTGTGGGAGGAGGACCTTCGATAGTAAGCCTACTGTGCTTTCGGTCCTCCCGGTGCCCCCCGCTATCGCCCTCCGGTGATCCCGCCCAGCCAGGCATCGGCGGCACCGAAGGCGTCGTCGGACGTGTGGCGTTCGACGGCGGGGGTGCGGCGGTCGGCGCGGGCGTAGGACCCGAGGAAGCGCAGTCCCGGACTGATCCGGTGCAGCCCCTTGAGGGCGTCGGCCACACGGGCGTCCTCGACATGGCCGTCGGCGTCGACGCTGAAGAAGTAGTCCCCGAGGAAGTGGCCCGTGGGCCTGGATTCGATGCGGCTCAGGTTGACGCCGCGCGCCGCGAACTGGTCGAGGATCTGCATCAGCGCACCCGGGTGGTCGTCGGGCAGGGGGATCACGACGGTGGTCTTGTCGGCCCCTGTGCGTGGCGGCAGGGCGTCCGGCCTGCCCACCAGCACGAAGCGCGTGACGGCGTCGGTGACGTCCCCAATGTCGGCCGCGAGGACCGCGAGTCCGAGGCGCCCGGCGACGAGGGGGGAGCAGATGGCGGCGTCGTAGCCCGCATCCGTGTCGGCCAGCCCGTACGCGGCGGCGGCGGTCGACGACGCCGGGAAGTATTCCGCTTCGCGTATATGAGCATCGACCCAGTTGCGGCACTGCGCCCAGGCGTGGCCGTGCGTGGCGATGCGGCGGACGGCGTCGAGCGGCGTGCCCGGACGGGCAGCCAGCACGAATGTGATCGGCACGAGCTCCTCGCGCAGGATCCGGAGCGGCTCACCCACGGCGATGGCGTCGAGGGTGGCGCTCACCCCGCCCTCCACGGAGTTCTCGATGGGCACCATCGCCGCATCCACGGTTCCGGAGCGGACGGCGTCGAGCGCCGCGCCGACCGTCGACGCCGGGACACGGCGTGCGTCCTCCGCCCCCGGCACCTGGAGCAGTGCGGCTTCCGTGAAGGTCCCCTCAGGGCCCAAGTAGGCGTAGGAATCGGACCGAGTCACAGGACGGTCGGCTCGCTGCCCGTCTCGGACACCATCGGCTTGCCGGCCTCGAGCCAGGCACCCATGCCGCCGCTGACGTTGACCGCCGTATAGCCGTTGCCCTCGAGCCACTGGGCTGCGCGCTGCGAGCGGCCACCGCTGCGGCAGATGACGTGCAGGTCCTCGTCCGGATCCAGTTCACCCAGCCGGGCGGGAAGCTGGTCGAGCGGGATGTGCAGCGCGCCGTCGACGTGGCCCGCCTCCCACTCGTAGTCCTCGCGCACGTCGAGGATCCTCGCGTCGTCGGGCACGGCCGTCACCGGTACGTTCTGGGGTTCGCTCATGCGCCTACCTTTTCACGGCCCGGTAGGGTGCCGCCATTGCTACGGCCGCACCGGGCGGGGGAACGGCTCCTATAGTTGTCCTTGTCGTTTCTTCACGGGCCCATGGCGCGGCGGGTCCCGGAACCGCCCGCCTCCGATTGGGAACCCATGAGCGAACTCCACGAACTCTCCGCACTCACACTCCGCGACGCGCTGGTGCGCGGCGCGGTCAGCGCCCGCGAGGTCACCGAGCACTTCCTCCGGCGCATCGACACCCTCGACCCCGACCTCGGCTCCTTCGTCACCGTGACCCACGACGACGCCCTGCGGGCCGCCGACCACGCCGACCGGCTGCGTGCGTCCGGGGTTGCCCTCGGCCCGCTCCACGGCGTGCCCCTGGCACACAAGGACCTCACCGACGTCGCCGGCGTGAGGACCACCCTGGGCACGGCGGCCCTCGACCACGCCGTCGCCGAGCAGGACGCCCCGCTGGCCTCGGTGCTGCGCCGGGCCGGCGCCATCAGCCTGGGCAAGACCCAGGTCCCCGAGTTCGGACTGAGCTGCTACAGCGAGAACCGGATCGCCCCACCGGCCCGCAACCCCCTGGACCGTCGCCTCAGCCCGGCCGGATCGTCGGGCGGCAGCGCCGCCGCCGTCGCCGCCGGAATGGTCCCCTTCGCGCCCGGCACCGACGGCGGGGGTTCCATCCGCATCCCGGCGGCGGCGACCGGGCTGGTGGGCCTCAAGCCGAACCGCGGCCGCGTGCCGTCGGGCTCGGGACAGGCGGACCTCGGCCAGTTCGTCGTCGCCGGCCCGCTCGCCCGCTCGGCCGTGGACGCCGGGCTGATGCTCGATGCCCTCGTGCGGGAGCCGAACTACCGGCCCACGAGTGCGGCGTCCCGCTACCCCGGGTCCTTCACCGAGGCCGCGCTGCGGGCCGAGGGCCGCTTCCGCATCGGCGTCAGCACGGCCTCCCCCTTCTCCGGCGCGATGGACATCAGCCTGGACAGCGCCGCCACCGATGCCTTCTCCGCCGGGATCCGCCGGCTGCAGCAGGCCGGCCACGACGTCGTCGACGCGGACCTCACCTACGACCGCCGTTACCACGACGCGTTCCAGCTCGTCTGGACGGCCGGCCTCGCCACCGCGCCGATCCCCGACGAGCGCGAGGACCGGCTGACGGACATCACGCGCGTGCTGCGCCGTCGCGCCCTGGGCCGCAGCGCGGCGGATCTCGCGGCCGCCGTCGACGTCCTGCGGCAGTTCGAGCAGGACACCATCAGGCAGTACTCCGGCTTCGACATGGTGCTCACCCCCGCCGCCGCCATGACACCCCGCCCCCTCGGCTGGTACACCGACGCCGACGGCGACACCGACTACCTCCGGCAGTGCCGCTACTCGCCCTTCACGTCGATGGTGAACGTCTGCGGCCTGCCCGCCGTGACCGTCCCCACGCTGCGCCTGCCGGACGGCCTGTCGATGAGCGTGCAGCTCATCGGACGGCCCGGCGAGGAGGCCCAGCTACTCGCCGTGACCGCCCAGATCGAGGCCCTGCGCCAGGAAGATCGCGAATTTACTCCCCTTGCGCCCGGTGGCACCATGGAGTGAATGAGCACAACCCAGCGGACCGCCGCCACCGGCGGGAAAACGTTCTTCGGCCACCCGCGTATGCTGGCGAACCTCTTCAGCGTGGAGCTGTGGGAACGCTTCTCCTTCTACGGCATGCAGGCACTGCTCCTCTACTACATGACCTACTCCCTCGCCGAGGGAGGGCTCGGCTTCGACTCCGCCACGGCCGCGGGCCTCGTCGGGGCCTACGGCGGCGGCGTCTACCTCTCCACCATCCTCGGAGCGTGGCTCGCGGACCGCGTGCTCGGCTCCGAGCGGGTGCTGTTCTACTCGGCCATCATCATCATGTGCGGCCACATCGCGCTCGCCCTGCTGCCCGGCGTCGTCGGACTGGCGATCGGCCTCGTGCTCGTGGGCGTCGGCTCGGGCGGGCTGAAGGCCAACGCCTCGTCGCTCGTCGGCACGCTCTACCCCCCCGGGGACGACCGCCGCGATGCCGGCTTCTCCATCTTCTACATGGGCATCAACATCGGCGCCCTCGTGGGACCGCTGCTGACGAACCTCGCATGGGACGCCTACGGCTTCCACGTCGGGTTCGGACTGGCGGCGATCGGCATGGCCGCGGGGCTCCTCCAGTACGCCGCGACCCGGAAGAACCTCCCGGACGCCGCGCACCTCGTGGAGAACCCGCTCCCCCGCACGGCGTACCCGCGCTGGATCGTCATCGCCGCCGCCGTCGTCGTCCTCCTCGGCGTGGTGCTGGCCACCGGGCTCCTCAATGCCGGCAACCTGGCCAACGTCATGGCCTACACCGCCATCGCGGCGACGATCGCCTACTTCGCGGTCATCCTCTCGAGCAGCAAGGTCAGCGGGGTGGAACGGCGCAGGGTCTACTCCTTCATGCCGCTCTTCCTCGCCAGTGCCGCCTTCTGGTCCCTGTTCCAGCAGCAGTTCACCGTGGTGGCGCTGTACTCGGAGAGCCGGCTGGATCGGAACCTGTTCGGCTGGGAGATGCCGCCGGGCATGGTGCAGTCGATCAACCCGGTCTTCATCATCGTGTTCGCCGGGATCTTCGCGGCCCTCTGGACCCGCCTCGGCAGCCGCCAGCCGTCCTCCCCGCTGAAGTTCTCCTTCGGCCTGATCATCATGGGTGTCGCGTTCCTCGCCTTCATCCCCTTCGCGGGCGGCGGCCCCAACAGCACGCCGCTGGTCGGCCTCGCCGGGATCCTGCTGCTCTTCACCTGGGCCGAGCTCTTCATCTCCCCGATCGGGCTGTCGGTGACCACGAAGCTGGCGCCGGAGGCCTTCCGCACCCAGATGCTGGCCCTGTTCTTCCTGTCGATCTCCCTGGGCACCACGGTGTCCGGCCTGCTCGCGGGGTTCTACTCCGAGGCGAACGAGGTGCCCTACTTCGCCTTCAGCGGCATCACGGCGATCATCCTCGGCGGAGCGCTCATCGCCGGCGCCCCCGCGATCCGGAGGGCCATGAGCGGGGTCCGCTAGGTCTGCAGCACTGCCCGGGGCCGGTGCGGCCCCCGGCATGAACAGGACCCGCCCGGCACCTCCGGGCGGGTCCTGTTGCATGCGAAGCGCCCATCGCCCAGACTTCTACCGACCGGTAACTCCCGTACCGTCCGTTGCAGCATCGTGCTGGAGATCAAAGGAGATCGCGTGCCGAACCTCGCCAACAACCTCGTGGCCACTGCAACGAGGAGCCCCTCGGCCGTGGCCATCAAGCTCGACGACATCGAGGTCACCTTCGGGGCGCTCGAGGTACTCAGCCAGAAGGTGGCGACGCTGCTCGCCGGGCACGGCGTGCAGCGCGGGGACCGCGTGGCGCTCATCATGCCCAATATTCCCCAGATGGCATTCGTCTACTACGGGGTCCTGCGGGCGGGCGCCGTGGTCGTGCCCCTCAATCCGCTCCTCAAGGGCCGCGAGGTCGCCTATCACCTGACGAACTCCGGCGCCCGGCTCGTCTTCGCCTGGGAGGGCATCCTCGCTGAGACGCAGGCCGGCGCCGAGGCGTCCGGCGCCGAGACCGGCGATCCCGTGAGCGTGATCCCCGTGGACAGCACCACGTTCATGCAGCAGGTGTCCGCCGCCGAGCCCACCCCCGGCGTCGTCGACCTGGACGGCGAGGAGACCGCCGTGGTCCTCTACACCTCCGGCACCACCGGCCGCCCCAAGGGAGCCACCCTCTCCCACACCAACCTCTCCCGCAACACCGAGATCTCCCGCGACCTCATGGGTACCGCCGAGGGCGAGGTGCTCTTCGGCGGACTGCCGTTCTTCCACATCTTCGGGCAGACCTGCGCGCTCAACGCCGCCGTCCTCACCGGGGCCACGGTCACGCTCCTGCCGCGCTTCGAGCCCGGGAAGGCGCTCGAGATCATCGCCCGCGACCGGGTGACGATCTTCGAGGGCGTCCCCACCATGTACATCGCGATGCTGCGCCACCCGGGTGTCACGGACACCGACCTCTCCTCGGTCCGCGTGGCCGTCTCCGGCGGATCGGCGCTGCCGGTGGAGGTGCTGCACGAGTTCGAGCGTGTCTTCGGTGCGGACCTCCTGGAGGGCTACGGACTGTCGGAGACCTCCCCGATCGTCAGCTTCAACCGGGTGGGGCACCTGCGCAAACCCGGCTCCATCGGCACGCCCGTGGAGGGCGTCGAGGTGCGGATGCTCGACCCCATGGGCGACGAGGTGGCGCAGGGCGACGTCGGCGAGCTCGCCGTGCGCGGTCACTGCGTCATGAAGGGCTACTGGGAGAACCCGGCCGCCACGGAGGCGGCCATCCCGGACGGCTGGTTCCGCACCGGCGACCTGGCCCGCGTGGACGAGGACGGCCTTCTCTTCATCGTGGACCGCAAGAAGGACGTGATCCTCCGCGGGGGCTACAACATCTACCCGCGCGAGGTGGAGGAGGTGCTGTACGAGCACCCCGCCGTGGCGGAAGCCGCCGTGATCGGCGTGCCGGACGACCTGCACGGCGAGGAGATCGTGGCGGTCGTCGGCATCAAGGCCGAACACGCCCCGGCCGACGACGGCGCCCGCGAGGCACTCGCGGCCGAGATCGTCGACTTCGCGAAGGACCGGGTCGCCGCCTACAAGTACCCGCGCCGCGTGGTGCTGGTCGACGCCCTGCCGAAGGGACCCACCGGCAAGATCCTCAAGCGCGAGATCAGGCTCTAGCCCCGACCGGCCGCGAAGACGCCGTAGACCTGCGCGGCCGCGTCCTCCATCAGCATCCCGGCATCCCGGATCAGCTCGCCGAGCACCATGGGACCGGTCGCGATGGAGAACGCCCCCGCCAGCCCGGCGTCCTGCACCTGGGCCGCCGTGAGCTGCACGCGCCCCGCGACGGCGACGACGGCGCAGCTCGCCGGGGCGTTCTCCACCACGGCCTGCACCACCTTGCCGCCCAGTGACTGGGAGTCGAAGGACCCCTCACCCGTCAGGACCAGATCGGCGTCCGCCAGCGCGCCGGCCAGACCGACGGCGTCGGCCACCAGGGCGGACCCGGGGACGATCTCCGCGCCCAGCAACGGGACGAGCACCGCGGGCAGGCCGCCGGCCGCTCCCGCCCCGGGGACCTCCAGCATGTCGACGCCGGACACCGCGCCCACGACGGCGGCCAGGTGCGCCAGGCCATGGTCGAGGACGGCGACGTCGTCCGGCGTCGCGCCCTTCTGCGGACCGAAGACGGCTGCGGCACCGCGGGGTCCGCACAGGGGATTGTCGACGTCGACCGCGATGCGCCAGCGGACCTCGCGGGAGCGCGGATGGAGGTGGGCGGTGTCGATGGTCGCCAGGGCCGCGAGCGCTCCTCCGCCCGGCGGCAGGGGATCACCGTCGGCGTCGAGGAAGCGGGCACCGAGGGCGGAGAGCAGACCCGTCCCGCCGTCCGTCGTCGCGGAGCCGCCGATGCAGAGCAGGATCTCCTCCGCGCCGTCGTCGAGCAGTTGCGCCGCGATCTCCCCGACGCCGAAACTGGTGGCCGTGAGCGCATCGAGGGGGAGATCGGCGACGAGGGGCAGGCCGTTGGCCTCCGCAGCCTCCAGGACGCCCCGCACCGGCGCATCCCCCGGGCCTCCTGCCCTCGAGATGCCGTAGCGTGCGGTGCGCGTCCGGCCGGCCGCGTCGTGGCAGGCGGCGGTCCGCGCCTCGGCGGACCAGGCCGTGAGGAGCGCGTCGAGGGTCCCTTCGCCGCCGTCGGCGAGCGGCGCCAGGACCACGTGGGGTACGGGATGGCCGAGCCGGGCCGCCGCCGCCCGGACCCCCGCGGACATGGCGAGGGCAGCCTCCGCTGCGGGAAGGCTGCCCTTGAGGGAATCGGGTGCGAGGACGATCTTGAGCGGGCGCTGCTGCGCTGGCGTGGTCACCCGTCCACCCTAGCGGGCGGTCGAGCCCCGCTCCGGGGCCGACCGACGGGTGTCAGTCGCCGGAGCCGCCGTCGTTGTCCGCCTCGAAGTCCGGAGCGATCTCGTCCTCGGTGCCGGGCCCGCCGTAGCCGCCCGCGGTCTGCTCCTCGAGCGTGCCGGCCTCCTCCGCGCCCTGCTCCTCGGGGTCGGCGGCTGGGTTGTCACTGGAATTCTCGCTCATGGTGATACCTTCCGGAATGCGTCTGCCCCCTGGCTGGGTGCTGATACTCAGCTTACTGATGATCGGCATGCGGGCAACCCGTGGGCCACGTCCGTCATTGAACCCGTCATGCACCCGCCGACGGGTGTAATCGGACGAGTTCTTTGGCATGCTGGGGCCATGGCTAACCGAGCGGGCACTGTTGCCCTTCCCAGCGACCTCGTCGACGTGACCAAGCTCCTCGACGCGTACTTCGACGTCGAACCCGACCTCCAGGACCCTGCGCAGCGGGTGGCCTTCGGCACCTCGGGCCACCGCGGTTCGTCCCTGAAGTCGTCCTTCAACGAGGTTCACATCGCGGCGATCACCCAGGCGATCGTCGAGTACCGCGCCGGTCAGGGCATCACCGGGCCCCTCTTCATGGGCAAGGACACGCACGCGCTCTCCGAGCCGGCGCAGAACACCGCCCTCGAGGTCCTTGCGGCCAACGGGGTCACGGTCCTCGTCGACGCCCGCGGCGCCTACACACCCACCCCCGCCGTGTCCCACGCCATCCTCACCTACAACGCGGCCAAGGTCGAGCAGGCGGACGGCATCGTCATCACGCCCTCGCACAACCCCCCCGGCGACGGCGGCTTCAAGTACAACCCGCCGCACGGCGGTCCCGCGGACTCCGATGCCACGACCTGGATCGCGAACCGCGCCAACGACCTGCTCGAGGGTGGACTGCGGGACGTCCGGCGCCTGCCGATCGCACAGGCCCGCACCGCCGAGGGCATCGGCAGCTACGACTTCCTGCAGCAGTACATCGACGACCTCCCCTCGGTCCTGAACCTCGATGCCATCCGGTCCGCGAACGTCCACATCGGCGCGGACCCGATGGGCGGCGCGTCCGTCGACTACTGGGGTGCCATCGGCGAGCGGCACAACCTCAACCTCACCGTGGTCAATCCGACCGTCGATCCGCAGTGGGCGTTCATGACCCTGGACTGGGACGAGAAGATCCGCATGGACTGCTCGTCGCCGTCGGCCATGGCGTCGCTCATCGGACGGGCCGCCGAGTTCGACATCGCCACGGGCAACGACGCCGACGCGGACCGCCACGGCATCGTCACCCCGGACGCCGGCCTCATGAACCCGAACCACTACCTCGCGGTCGCCATCCAGTACCTCTACGCCAACCGTCCCAACTGGCGCGCAGACGCCGTGATCGGCAAGACCCTCGTGTCGTCGTCGATCATCGACCGCGTCGCCCTCGACCTCGGTCGCGTGCTGCAGGAGGTCCCCGTGGGCTTCAAATGGTTCGTGCCCGGACTGCTGACCGGCGACCTCGCCTTCGGTGGCGAGGAGTCCGCCGGCGCATCCTTCCTGCGCCACGACGGGACACCCTGGAGCACCGACAAGGACGGCATCCTGCTGGCCCTCTTGGCCTCGGAGATCACCGCCGTCACCGGGAAGACCCCGTCGCAGCACTACACCGGGCTGACCGAGCGGTTCGGCGCGCCCGTCTACGCGCGGATCGACGCCGCAGCGACCCGCGAGCAGAAGGCGGCCCTGGGCAGGCTCTCGCCCTCGGACGTCACCGCCACGACCCTCGCCGGCGAGGAGATCACCGCCCGCCTGACGGAGGCACCGGGCAACGGCGCCCCCGTGGGCGGCCTGAAGGTCACCACCGAGAACGCGTGGTTCGCCGCGCGCCCGTCGGGCACCGAGGACGTCTACAAGATCTACGCGGAGTCCTTCCGGGGCGAGGAGCACCTGAAGCAGGTGCAGGCCGAGGCGAAGGCCCTGGTGGACGGCGTCATCAGCTGACGGGACTCAGAGGAGCCTGCGCAGCAGCCTCCTCTTGACCGGCCCGAAGGGTGGATACGCGAGGCGCAGCGTGTCCATGCGGGTGGGCTTGGAGAACACCGGCTGCACATGGCTGAAGGTCAGGAACGACTGACGTCCGTGGTAGCTGCCGGTGCCACTCGCGCCCACTCCCCCGAACGGCAGGCCCGGCACCGCGAGCTGGATGGTGCAGGCGTTGTGGGCCAGCCCGCCCGCCTGCACCCGGTCCGTGAACTCGCGCAGGTGTTCCTCGCGGTCGCTGAACAGGTAGGCGGCCAGGGGGTGGGGCCGCGCGCCGATGAACCGGATGGCCTCGTCCAGGTCTTCGACCTCGAGGATCGGCAGCAGCGGGCCGAAGATCTCCTCCTGCATGAGCGCGGAGCCCGGATCGACATCGCGCAGGACGGTCGGCTCGATGTACCGCTCCGTGCGCTCGTGGTGACCGCCGGAGACCACGGTGCCCCCGTCCAGCAGGCCCACGAGACGGTCGAAGTGGTGCTCGTTGATGATCCGGCCGTAGTCGCCCGAGGAGCTCGGATCACTGCCGTAGAAGTCCCGGACGGCTGTCGCGAGCGCATCGGCGAGGATCGGCGCGGCGGCCGGTGTGGTCAGGACGTAGTCGGGCGCCACACACGTCTGGGCGGCGTTGAGGAACTTCCCGTGGGCGATGCGGCGGGCCGCGGTGCGCAGGTCCCCGCCCACGACGACGGCCGGCGACTTGCCGCCCAGCTCGAGCGTCACCGGCGTGAGGTGCTCGGCCGCGGCCTTCATCACGATCTTCCCCACGCGCTCTCCGCCCGTGTAGAACACGTGGTCGAACGGCTGCGCGAGCAGGTCGGTGCTCACCTCGGCTCCCCCCTGGACGACGGCGACGGCCTCCCGGTCCAGGTACTCCGGCACGAGGCGCGCGAGCACCCGGGAGGTCGCGGGCGCGAGCTCGCTGGGTTTGAGCACCGCCGTGTTGCCGGCCGCGAGCGCCCCGACGAGCGGCGCCAGCACGAGATTCAGCGGATAGTTCCAGGGCCCGATGATCAGGACGACGCCGAGCGGGCGGGCCTGCGACCAGGCGCGGCCCGGCTGCAGCCCGCCCGGGACGGGGATCCGCTCCGGTGCCATCCAGCGGTCCAGGTGCCGGAGGGCGTAGCGCGCTTCCGCCCGGACCACGACGACCTCTGAGAGGAAGCCTTCCGTCCGGCTCTTGCCGAGATCCTCCTCCAGGGCGCCCGTCAGCTCGTCCTCGCGTTCGGCCAGCAGCCGGAGGAGCGCACGCAGCTGCTCGCGCCGCCACCCGGCGGCACGGGTCACCCCCGTCCCGAAGTACCGGCGCTGGTCGGCGAGGAGCCCTGCGGCGTTCATGCGTCGCCTTCCTTCTGATCGGCGGGAGCACCGGGGCGTCCCGTGAAGTGCTCCATCGAGCTGTACACCCGGAAGACGCGCCCCGCGACGACGTCCCACACGGGCTGCGGCAGGACGTTGCGGAGGGTGCCGGCGAGCTGCACGGTCCACGGCAGCTGGACGCGTGCCCTGCCGGCGAGCATCCCCCGCCAGGCCCTGTCCACCACATGGTCCGGTTCCATCAGCGGAGTCATCAGGGGGCCGCGGGCCCCCTCGAACATGCCGGTCCTGATGTAGCTGGGGATGAGCGTGGTGACGGTGATCGGGGAACCGGTCGATGCCAGTTCGAGGCGCAGGGAATCGCTCCAGCCGATCACGGCCCATTTCGACGCCGCATACACGCTCATGCGGGGCACGGCGAGGGTCCCGGAGGCCGAGGCCACGTTGAGGATCCTCGCGGGCGTGCCGCGCCGCATCATCGCCGGGAGGAACGCGCGCGTGACATGCATGGGCCCCGCGGTGTTCACCCGCAGCGTGAGGTCGATGTCCGCGGCGTGGTCGTGTTCCCAGAAGTACTTCCCGCGGACGATCCCGGCGTTGTTCACGAGGACGTCCGGCGCGCCGACGTCGCCGAGGACGGCATCGGCCGCCGACCGGATCGACTCCACCGACGCGACGTCGACCACGTAGCTGTGCACGGTCGCCGTGGTCGATGCCAGGCCGGCGACCACCTCCTCGAGTGCTCGCCCGTCGACGTCCCAGAGGACGACGGCGGCCGCTCCCTCCCTGGCCGCCCGTTCGGCGTAGAGCCTGCCCATGCCCCTGCCCGCGCCCGTGACCAGTACGGTGCGTCCCCGGATCGGCGATACCATCCCTCTGCCCTTCCCTCGATTCCAAGCAACGTAACATCCCGGTCACGTGCTGCGGATAGGATTTCCCGGAACCCCTCGACCATCCCCGGAAGGCATACCCATGAGCGCACGAGGAATCGGCTGGACCCTCCACGGGGACGGCAGGAACGTGACCGCGGGCGGGTTCGTCGCGCCCGAGGAACGCCTCAGCTGGCCCAGGACCATCGGCATCGGGGCGCAGCACGTCGTGGCGATGTTCGGCGCGACCTTCCTCGTCCCGCTCATCACCGGATTCCCGCCGTCGACCACACTGCTGTTCTCGGGGATCGGGACGATCCTGTTCCTGATCATCACGGCCGGGAAGGTGCCGAGCTACCTCGGTTCGAGCTTCGCCTTCATCGCACCGATCGCCGCCGCGCAGACGCAGCACGGCGCGGCCGGCGCCCTCGGCGGCATCATCATGGCCGGTGCGACCCTGGCGATCATCGGGTTCATCGTCCACACCGCCGGCGCACGCTGGATCCAGGTGGCCATGCCCCCGATCGTGACGGGTGCCATCGTGGCCCTGATCGGCCTCAACCTCGCGCCGACGGCCAAGTCGAGCTTCGAGCAGGCTCCGCTCACCGCCCTCGTGACGGTGATCGCGATCCTGCTGGTCACGGTGCTCTTCAAGGGCATCCTCGGCCGGCTCTCCATCCTCGTCGGCGTCCTCGCCGGCTACGTCGTCGCCATGATCCGGGGCGAGGTCGACTTCGCGGCGATCCGGGACGCGGCCTGGGTCGGCCTGCCGGACTTCGCGGCCCCGGAGTTCCACCTGTCCGTCGTCGGCCTCTTCGTGCCCGTCGTGCTCGTGCTCGTGGCCGAGAACATCGGCCATGTGAAATCCGTGGCCGCGATGACCGACCGGGACCTGGATCCCCTGACCGGGCGGGCCCTGATGGCGGACGGCCTGGCCACCATGATCGCCGGTGCCGGCGGCGGTTCGGGCACCACCACGTACGCCGAGAACATCGGCGTCATGGCGGCGTCGCGTGTCTATTCGACGGCCGCCTACTGGGTGGCCGGCATCGTCGCGATCCTCCTGAGTTTGTTCCCGAAGTTCGGCGCCCTGATCGCCACGGTCCCCGCCGGCGTGCTCGGCGGTGCGGGCGTGGTGCTCTACGGCATGATCGGCATCCTCGGCGTCCGGATCTGGGTGCAGAACCAGGTCAACTTCTCCAACCCGATCAACCTGTCCACGGCAGGGGTCGCCCTGGTCATCGGCATCGCGGACTTCACCTGGACGATCGGTGATCTCACCTTCGCCGGGATCGCCCTCGGGACCGCCGCGGCGCTCCTCATCTTCCACGGCATGACGGCGATCGCCCGCGCCCGCGGCAGCGAGCACGTCGCGGGTCCGGACGACCTCGAATCCAGCGACCACGGCAGCAGGCCCTCCAAGCTCGGCTGACTCCCGGGCGATGCGAGAATGAGGTCCATGCTCCGCTCCTCCATCATCCGCAGCGTCCGATGACGTCTCCCCGCGAGGTCTGGGCCTCCCCCGAGTGGCGGCAGCAGGCCGAACAGTGGATCGACCTCGTGCTCGAGAACTTCGGTGTCACGCGGCTGGGACCGACGGAGCAGCCGCGCATCCGCTTCTGGTCGACCCAGCTGACCGTACCCACGGACCACGGGACACTGTGGTTCAAGGAGAACAACCTCGGGCAGCTCGCAGAGGCGTCCGTCCTGTCGCTGCTGGGTGAGCTCGCCCCGGACCACGTCGCGGCGCCCCTGGCCATCGAACCGTCCAGGGGCTGGATGCTCACCGCCGACCACGGCGCGACCCTGGACACCCTGGGCTCCGCCGACCCTTCCGTCTGGGCCCGCATCACGGGCGACTTCGCCGACCTGCAACAGCTCCTCGCGCCGCACGGCGAGCGGCTCTCGCAGGCCGGCCTGGTCCTCATGAACCCGGAAGTCGCCGCCAACTTCGTCGAGAACCAGCTCCTGCTCCACACGGGCCTGCCGGCCGGACATCCGCTGTACCTGTCCGCGGAGGAGGCGGACGACGTCGTCGGGCGCCTGCCGGCCATCCACCAGGCGGTCGAGGTCCTGCGCAGCGTCGCCGTCCCCCTGTCCCTCGACCACAACGACCTGCATCCGCGGAACTGCTTCCTGCCCGGGACCAGCACCGAGCCGCTGCGGTTCTTCGACTTCGCGGACTCCTACTGGGCGCATCCCTTCAGCGCGTTGCTCGTGCCGCTCACCCGGATGCACGAACAATGGCGCACGACGCCGGACGATCCTCGCCTCCAGGCAGTGGTCACCGCCTACCTCGAGCGGTGGACCGGCTACGCTCCCCTGTCGGAACTGCGGGCCGCCGTCGAGCCCGCCCTGGCCCTGGCCGGGGTGCACCGGTACGGTTCGTGGCTGCGCCTGCTGGTGTACGCCGACGACGATTCGATGCGCACCTACGCACCCGCCGCCCTGCACTACCTGCGGACCCTGACCGATCCTGTGCTGGCCGCCGGTACGGCGTCCTAGGGCTCCCCTCCTTGACGGCCACCACGGAGCCGTGGGAATGTTCTACAACGATGTAAAGAATAATGTAGACGGGCAGCGGGTAGCTGCCCGCACCCACCAGACTCGGTGGACCGGCAGGGGGCGCGATACCCCGGCCGGCGCGCCGATACCGAAGGAGCCCGGTTGCGGGTGTGGCCGCGACCGGGCTCCTGCACGTCAGGCCGGACGGCCCTGGGGCCAGGCGGACCGAGCGGCCATGCACGCGGCGAGGACATCGGCGGCGTCGGACACGAGGCCGTCGGCGCCGAGATCCAGCAGCCGGTCCATCTCCGTGCGCTCGTTGACGGTCCACACGTGGACCTGCAGCCCGTCCGCCCGGCAGGCGCGGAGGAAGCGGCCCGTCACGACGCGCACGCCGCGGTACGTCTCGGGGACCTGCAGCGCCTGCACCCGCGCGATGCGCGCGACCGCACCGGCCAGCCCGAACGGCGCGAGCAGCTTCACCAGGGTGTTGACCGCCATGCCGGCGGAGGACGCCGTCGGCCTCCCGAGCAGGCGCAGCACCGCGAGCCGCCGACGGTCGGAGAAGGACGCCACCAGCACGCGGTCATGGACCCCCAGACGGTTGACGAGCTCGGCGAAGGGTCGCACGCAGTCATCGCTCTTCACGTCGATGTTCAGGCGCAGCCGGGGCCACCGGACCAGGACGGCCTCGAGGGTCGGGATGCCGCCGTGTCCCCCGATGGACAACGCCCCCAGGTCCAGCGCCGTGCGCGCCGCGATCGGTCCGCCGACGCCGGCCACCCGGTCGAGGTCCCCGTCGTGGAAGACCATCACCACGCCGTCGCTCGACGCGCGGACATCGATCTCGAGATAGCCGAAGCCGAGGTCCACGGCGCGTTCGAAGGCGGCCATCGTGTTCTCCCCGCCGTCGGGCGCGAAACCGCGGTGGGACAGCGCGAGCGGGAGGCCGCCCGGTCGCAGGCCGGACCGGTTGTCGAGATAGGGGAAGCGGCCCGCGTCAGGCCGTACGAAGCGCCGCAAGCCGTTCCTCCAGCACCTGTGCCACGCCGTCCTCGTCGAACGGAGGCGCCACGAGCTTCGCGGCGGCGAGGGCGTCGGGGTGCCCGGAGGCCATGGCGTACCCCTGCCCCGCCCAGCCGAGCATCTGGACATCGTTGGGCATGTCGCCGAACGCCACGACGTCGGCGGCATCGATGCCCCGCGCCGCGGCGTAGCCGGCGAGCGTCACGGACTTGTCGATGTGCGGCACCGCCATCTCGAGCAGCGCGATGGTGGGAGCGGAGTGCGTCGTCGAGACGAGGTGGGCGACGGCGGGGCGGACGGCCGCCAGGAAGTCGTCGGGTGAGACGTCCCGCTCCCGGGAGAGGAACTTGACGACGTCCTCGCCCGGCAGGGACTCCTCGAACGGCTGGGCGGTGATCCCGCCGAGCAGCTCGGAGGTGGCGGCGTCGCCGAAACCCGGCTCGAGGTGGAAGCCGGACACCGTCTCGGCCGCGAAGGTCGCCGCCGGGAAGAGCCCCCGGATGATGTCGCGTGCGGCGAAGACGTCCTCGGGCTTCAGGAGCTTCGCGTCGAGGACGCGCTCCGCCTCGAGGTCGTACGTCAGGGCGCCGTTCGAGCAGATGACCGTCCCGGTGTGGCCGAGCTGGTCCCGGAGCGGCTGCAGCCAGCGCGGCGGGCGGCCCGTGACGAACACGACGTCGACCCCGGCCTCGACGCACGCGCGGAACGCACGGACCGTCCGTTCGCTCATCCTGCCGTCGTGACCGATGATGGTCCCGTCCATGTCGCTCGCCACGAGGCGCATCGCTGACTCCTTCGTTTCCTGGACTCCCACCCTACCGGCGGCGCGGGGGCCACCCGCCGGATGGCCACGGCTACTGCTCGAACGTGCCGATCAGCCGGGCGCGGCCGAGAGTGTGCGAGAACAGGGCGAACCCGAGCGAGGCGGGCGTGGCGTCCGCGGGGACGCCCAGCGACTCGGCGTCCACGGCGTGCACCACGACGTGGTAGTGGTGCGGGCCATGGCCCTCGGGCGGGGCGGCGCCGATGAAGCCGGCGAATCCGGCGTCGTTCCGGAGCTGCACCGCACCGTCCGGGAGCAGTCCGGAGCCCTCCGTGCCGGCCCCGGCGGGCAGCGACGTGGTGGTGACCGGCAGGTCGGCGACAGCCCAGTGCCAGAATCCGCTGGCCGTCGGCGCATCCGGGTCGTAGACCGTCACCGCGAAGCTCCTGGTGCCGTCCGGGAAGCCGCTCCAGCCCAGCTGCGGGGATTCGTCCCTGCCGCCGGCCCCCATGACCCCGGATGCCTGCGCGGCGCCGAGCGGCTCCTGGTGCGTGATGTCCTCGCTGGTCAGCTCGAATTCGGGTACCTGCGGAAGGTCTGCGTAGGGGTCGCGGGTCATCGGTGTGCTCCTGGAGGTCGTCATGGCTCGTTCGGGTCAGGCCCGGCGCGCCATCTCGTCCCGGGTGGGTGGATTGGCGCCCGCACGGGAGACGGTGATGGCCGCGGCCCGGGCCGCGTACTGCAGCAGGTCCGTCAGCTGCCCGAGGTTGATTCGGCGCAGCTCGTCCCGGCGATGGGCGCCGTCCAGTTCGAGATCCACGAGATATCCCACGAGGGCCGCCATGAAGGAGTCCCCGGCACCCACCGTGTCCACGACGCTCGTCGGGGGTGCGGGCACGGACACCTGGCCCGCGCGGCACAGCGCCCACGGGCCCTTCGATCCGCGGGTCACGACGACGACGGCGGCTCCGGCCTCCAGCCAGGCCCGCGCCGACTCCTCGGGGGCCCGATCGGGATAGAGCCACTGGAGGTCCTCGTCGGAGGCCTTGACGACGTCCGCGAGCCCCACGAACCTCTCGGCCTGGTCCCGGGCGAAAGCCGCGTCCCGGATGATGGTCGGCCGGCAGTTCGGGTCGTAGGTGACGGTGACGAGCGGGTGCGCGGCCGTCACCAGCGCCAGGACGTCGTCGGCCCCCGGGGCGAGCATGGTCGCGATGGAACCGGTGTGCAGGAGGGTGGTCCCGTCGAGGAGCCTGTCCTTCTGCCCGGCGAGGCCGGGCAGGTCCCAGACCAGCTGGAAGTCGTACGCCGCGCCGCCTGCGGGGTCGAGGCGCGCGGTGGCGACGCTGGTGGGCGAGCCGTCGGCTTCGACCGGGAAGGGCACCGAGTTGTCGCGGAGGTGCTGCTGGATCATGCGGCCGTACTCGTCGTCGCCGTACCTGCCGACGAACTGCGCCGGGTGGCCGAGCCGCGCGAGCCCGACGGCCACGTTCATGGGGCTTCCGCCCACGTGGGCGCGCATGGACGCGGTGTCGCTGACGACTTCGTCGATGAGGGTTTCCCCGATTACGGTGAGCACACCTTCAACGTACCAGCCCCGGTGCGTCACCCGGCCGGAGGCTCTTCCCTGTCGGGGACGCCCCGGACGTGGGCCCTACTCGGCGTCCGTCCCGACGGGTGAACGCCTCGCCGGCACCGGCCGCCCCCGGAAACGCCGCACGCTGTAGGCGATGAGGGCGAGGGCTATCAGGGACGAGGCGATGAGGCTGACCCCTGTACCGGACCCGCCGAAGAGCCACCACCTGTCCTCGAGGAACCACCAGGACGGAACGCCGGGTTGCAGGATCCACACGACCCCGAGACCCATGATCACGAAGGCACTGAGGCAGCTCGCCGCGATGCGTGGGATCGTCTTCACCCCCAGCGCAGCGGCGTGGTAGGCGCTCTCCTTGAGGGGCTTCAGATACCGGCGCGCCCAGTGGTACTGCTGCGAGAGGACGGCGAGGCCCGCGGCCAGCATCAGCAGCCCCGGTCCGGGCAGCACGAGGGCGGCGATTCCGAGCACCACGAGGGTCCACCCGAGCACCTCGATGCCGGTACGGCGGACCCAGCCCCGGACCCGCTCTCTCGCTGCCATGCACACAGGATGACACAGGACGCCGGACACACACGACGCTCAGCAGGCTGCCTACCGTGTACAGGGCCGGGCCGTGCGGGAGGGAACAAATACCGATATACATGCGTTTGCATGGACATACCGGCGCACGTGGACCGGTCGCTACCAAGGAGGACACTGTGACTGCACGAACCGAAGGCCTTCATCACGTCACCGCGATCGCCGGTGATCCCCAGAGGAACATCGACTTCTACATCAGGGGACTGGGGCTGCGCCTCGTCAAGAAGACCGTGAACTTCGACGATCCGGGCACGTACCACCTGTACTACGGTGACGAGGCCGGCCGTCCCGGTTCCCTCCTGACCTTCTTCCCCTGGCAGGGCATCCGCAGCGGACGCGTCGGCAGCGGCCAGTCCACCACCACCGCGTTCTCCGTGCCGCAGGGCACCCTCGGCTGGTGGCAGGAGCACTTCAAGGCCCTCGGCGTGGAGTCGACCGTCTCCCGCGCATCCTCCGAGGAGGAGCGCCTCTCGCTCCGCGACCCCGACGGCCTGCAGATCGACCTCGTCGCCTCCTCCGTCTCGGACCCCCGCAATCCCTGGGACTCCGCGTCCGTCCCCGCCGAGTACGCCGTCCGCGGCCAGCACTCCTCCGTCCTGACCGTGCAGGACCCCACCCGCACCCTCGAGACGCTGACGCGCGATCTCGGCATGAACGTCCTCGCCGAGAAGGACGGCCGCTACCGCCTGAGCACGCACGACGGCGAACCCGGCACCGTGGTCGACGTCGTCACCGATGCGCGCGGCGAACGCGGGCTCGTCGCCGGCGGCACGGTGCACCACATCGCCTTCCGTGTCCCCGACCAGCAGACGCAGGAACTCTGGCGCCAGGAGCTCGCCGAGCGCGGCTACGGCGTCACGGCCATCCTCGACCGCCAGTACTTCACCTCGATCTACTTCCGCGAACCCGGTGGAGCCCTCCTCGAGATCGCGACCGACACACCGGGCTTCGACATCGACGAGCCGCTGCTGGAACTGGGCCGCTCCCTGAAGCTGCCGCCGTGGCTCGAGCCGAACCGCGAGGCGATCTCCGCCGCCGTGGCGAAGATCGAACTGCCCGGGGAGAACAACCCGGCCATCCAGGCCTTCGTGAAGTAGGTACGGACATGACCACCACGCATCCGTGGCCGCACCTGTTCGGTGCAGGAGCAGCAGGCACGCCGGTGCTCCTGCTCCTGCACGGTACGGGCGGCACCGAGCACGACCTCCTTCCGCTCGTCGACCGCCTCGCGCCCGGCGCCGGCTACCTCGCACCGCGCGGACCGGTGCAGGAACATGGTATGAACCGCTGGTTCCGGCGCTTCGGCGAGGGCGTGTTCGACGTCGACGACGTCGTCCGCCGCGCCGGCGAGCTCGCCGGATTCATCGACTGGGCGCGGGAGCACTACGGCATCACCGACCGCCCGCTCGTCGCGGTGGGCTTCTCGAACGGTGCGAACATCGCGCTCGCCGCCGCGCTGCTCCACCCGGCCGTGGTCGCGGACGTCGTCGCGTTCTCCGGCATGTACCCGCTGGAAGGACGCACCATCGAGGCTGATCTCTCGGGCACGGCGGTCGCCCTGTTCAACGGGACCGCGGATGCCATGGCCCCGACCGACAGCGTGATCCGCGTCGGTTCGGTCCTCGAGAGCCGCGGCGCCGAAGTAGACCGGAACGTCCGCGAGGGCGGTCACGGGATCCACCCCACCGAGATGGACGGCGCAGCCGCCTGGATCAGCTCCCACACGCAGAAGGTAAGGCAATGACCGAAACACGCACCGATACCGCCGCGAAGGCCACCACGCTCGCCCGGCTGCACTCCGCCCCGGAGATCCTCCAGGTCGTCAACGTCTGGGACGTCATCAGCGCGAGGACGATCGCCGGTATCCCGGGCACGACGGCGCTCGCCACGGCGAGCCACTCCATCGCCGCGTCGCTCGGCTACGAGGACGGCGAGAACATCCCGCTCGACGAGATGATCACCGTCGTCGGGCGGATCGCCGCCGCGACGGACCTCCCGGTCTCCGCCGACCTCGAGGCCGGCTACGGAGACCCCGGGGACACGGTCCGCAGGGCGATCGGCGTCGGGATCGTCGGCGCGAACATCGAGGACCAGATGCGACCGCTGGCCGACGCGATCACGCAGATGGAGGCGGTCCTGAGGGCCGGGACGTCGGAGGGTGTCGACTTCGTGCTGAATGCGCGGACGGATGCCTTCGTGAAGGGGGGAGACCGTGATCCCGCGGACGTCCTGGCCGACGCCGTCGAACGGGGCAGGGCGTACCTCGACCTCGGCGCCACCACGGTCTTCGTGCCCGGCCTGCTCGACGAGCAGGCCGTCACCACCCTCGTGGAGGCCTTCGGCCCGCAGCGCCTCAGCGTCATCAACGTACCCGGCAGCCTCGCACCGTCCCGCCTGCAGGAACTCGGCGTCGCCCGGATCTCCTACGGACCCTGGACCCAGCGCGTCGCCCTGACCGCACTGGCGGATTCCGCACGCGAACTGCTCGCCGGCGGCACCCTGCCCGAGGGCACGCTTCCCCTCAACTAGGGAGCGCCGTGACCCGGACCCCGGTCAGCCCGGTGCGGGCAGTCCGGAGGCGGCCGCGTCGTCGAGCAGTTCGACGACGCGGTCCCAGTCCTTCGATCCCGGGGTGATGACGGCGAAATGGTCGCCGGGCACGAGGGACAGTTCCGCCGTCGCGCCCGCTGCCGTCGCCGCCCGCACATAGCTCTCCGCCTGGCTGAGCGGCACCGTGGTGTCCTTCTCCCCGTGCACCGCGTAGACGGGGACGTCGAGCGGGACGGCGGTCATGGGGTCCGCGAGCCGGTAGCGCTCGGGGTCGTCGGGTGCACCCAGCAGGTTCTCGACGGCGCCGTCGCCCAGCCCCAGTTCGCGGGCCTCGCGGAGGTCGAGCACACCGGCCTGGCTGACGACGGCGGTCAGCGGCACTCCGGGCGTCCCGGCCCCGGGAGCCCCGGCCGGCAGTGCGGCCCTCCCCGCCGCCCACACCGCGAGGTGCCCGCCCGCGGAGTGTCCCAGCGCCGTCGTCGAGCCGAGGTCCAGCCCGTGCTCGTCCGCCGCGCGGGCCAGGTGGTCGATACCGGCGGCCACGTCCTCGAAGGTGGCGGGCCAGCCCCCGCCGTCGCCCGCCCGTCGGTACTCGAGATTCCAGCAGGCGTAACCGCGTCCCACCAGGTCCTGCGCGAGGGGCTCGCCGAGCTCCGCGCCGTAGGTGGAGCGCCAGTAGCCACCGTGGATGATGACGACGACGCCGCGCACTGCCATCCCGGCGGCAGGCAGATGGAGGTCAGCGAATTGGCTCGGATGCCCGCCGTAGTGATAGCGCTGCGGCACCGCGGCGCGGGCCCTGGTTGCCGCCCTGATGCCGCAGGCGGCCAGGACGCCCGTACCGGCGGCCGTCAGCAGCGCGAGCACGGAGCGCCGGCCCACGGGGTGTCCTCGATCCACAGGGGAAGCCTAACCGTCGTCCCGGTTGGCTACGATGAAGACTCTTCGTGGAAAGGCACGGTTCATGGGCGCGTGGGATGATCTCGACGAGCGGTTGCGGCCTGCCGTCGAAGCGCACACGCGTGAGTACGAGCGCGTGCGGCCGGCCCTCGACCGCGTCACGGTCGCCATGCGCGACAGCATCGCCGCGATCTTCGACGGGACGGACCTGAACCCGCTCTTCGTCACGGCGCGCACCAAGACCGTCGAGTCCTTCCGTGACAAGGCCTCCCGCACCCTGCCCTCCCCCGAGGCCGGTGCACCGCCCGTCCTCGTGTTCCCCGATCCGCTGCGCAACCTCACCGATCTGGTGGGCGTACGCATCATCACCACCCTTCCGCACGAGGTGGACCTCGCCGCGAACCTGCTCAAGCGGCAGCGCCACGAGTTCGACTGCCGGGGCGACCGCGAGAAGGACATCGGCTCCATCGAATCCGGCACGTACGGCTACTCCAGCCGCCACCTCATCATGCGGACCATCCACAGCGAGGTCGTCCGGTCCTTCCAGCAGGCCGTCGACCCCGACACCAGGGCCGCCGGGAGCTACCTGTTCGAAGTACAGGTACGCACCGTGCTGGCGCACGCCTGGTCGGAGATCGAGCACGACATCCGGTTCAAGGCGTCCAACCCGAAGGCATGGAGCCCCTACTTCGACCGGCAGTTCACCGGAACGGCGGCCATGCTCGAGACCGTGGAGTCGGCGTTCGCCGAACTCCACGAGCGCTACGAGACCGTGACCGGGTTCTGGGACGAGGAGGGTGAGGGCAGCGCCCCCCTGACGCCCAACCGCATCCGCGACATCTGGCAGACGCTCCTGCCGCACGTGGACCGGAAGTCTGACGACAACTGGGGCTGGGCGGCGGAACTCCTCGCGGCCCACGGCCTGAAGACGACCCTGGAACTGGTGTCCCTCCTGCAGGCGGGCACCATCACCACGGTGCGCAAGGCGCTGGACCACCGGTACTCCCCCGGACCCGACCGGCTCCTCGACGACATGCTGCTCTGGCACTACGGCGAGCGGCACATCGACCTCACGGCAGAGGCGCGGGACGCGGAGAGCACCCCCCGACGTGACAGCCTCCAGCGCCGGTACCGCCAGATGGAGATCTACCGCAGCCAGCACCCCGGCGCGTAGCCGGCCGCCTAGCCCTCCGCCCCGGCTCCCGCCCGGTATTTCCCGGCACGCCGCACCAGACGGTCGCCCGCGGGGAGCTCCTTCACCCGGGCCAGCTCGTACTCGATGGCGACCGCCATCCGCTCGCAGAAGGCCCTGCCCTCCTCGGCCGCGTCGGGCCGCTCGTCGACCACGTGGTCGACGACGCCCCGGTCGACGAGGGCGGCGACCTTGACGCCCTGCGCCTCGGCCATCTCCGGGGCGCGGTCGACCGTGCGGTGCACGATGGCGCTCGCACCCTCCGGCGGCAGCGGCGACAGCCAGGCGTGCTCGGCGGCGATGGTGCTGTCGGCCGGCAGCAGTGCGAGCGCGCCACCCCCGGCGCCCTGACCGAGGAGCACGGAGACCGACGGCGACGCCAGCCCGATGAGATCGTGCAGCGAGCGGGCGATCTCGCCCGCCAGCCCGCCCTCCTCCGCCTCCTTCGACAGATCCGCGCCCGCGGTGTCGATCACCGTGAGCAGGGGCAGGCCGAGTTCCTCGGCGAGCTTCATGCCGCGTCGCGCCTCGCGCAGCGACGCCGGCCCCAGTCCGGACTCCCCCACGAGGCGCGGCCGCTGGTGCCCGAGCACGATGCAGGGCTGCCCGCCGAAGCGTGCCAGTGCCAGGAGGAGCCCGGGATCCTTCTCCCCCTGGCCCGTGCCGTTCAGCGGCAGGACGTCCCGCGCCCCGTAGGCGAGCAGCCGGCGCAGATCGGGACGCCGGCGGTTCCGCGAGACGAGGATGGAGGTCCAGGCGTCGCCGCCGCCGGGCCGGGACGACACTGTGGACGGCGCGTCAGGCGCCGTCGGGCTGCCCGCGAGCAGCACGCTCAACGCCTTGTCGACGATCCCCGCGAGGTGTTCGGGCGGCACCACCGCGTCGATCAGACCCTTGTCGAACAGGTTCTCCGCGGTCTGCACCCCCCTCGGGAACGGCCGGCCGTACAGCGCCTCGTAGACACGGGGGCCGAGGAAGCCGAGCAGCGCCCCCGGCTCCGCGACGGTCACGTGCCCCAGGGAACCCCAGGACGCCATGACGCCGCCGGTGGTGGGGTGCCTGAGGTAGACGAGGTACGGCAGCCCGGCCTGCCGGTGCGCCCGCACCGCGCCGGTGATGTCCACCATCGACAGGAACGCGGGCGTCCCCTCCTGCATGCGGGTCCCGCCCGACGCCGGTCCGGCCAGGAGGGGCAGCCGCTCCCGGGTGGCCCTGAGGACCGCCGAGGTGATCCGGTGTGCTGCGGCGGCGCCGATCGATCCGGCGAGGAACGTGAACTCCGAGACGATGACGGCCACGCGCCGGCCGTGGATGAGCCCCTCGCCCGTCAGCACGGATTCGTCCGCCCCGCTCTTCTCCCTGGCCCGGTGCAACTCCTCCCGATAGGACGCCGCGATCCCCGGGTAGGCCGCCGGGACCGGCGTGTCCCAGGACGCGAACGATCCGGTGTCCAGCACGGCCTCGATGAGCTCCCGCGCCGTGAGGTGCCGGACCGGAGCCGACGCCGTCACGCTCCGGTACCTCCCGGGACGGACCCGGAGAGCCAGGCGCGGATGGCGTCCCCGTCGCCGTCGAGCAGGGGCGGCGCCGTGTGGCCGGTGAGGGTCGTCTCGGCGTCGCCGTCGAAGAACCGCAGGGGTGGCCCGGGCAGGGCGATGTCGCCGAGGACGGGGTGCTGGACGGTCAGGAGCAGCCCCTGCGAGTGCACCTGCTCCCAGGCGTAGACCTCGTCGAGGGTGCGGACCTTGCCCGCCGGGATGCCGGCGTCGTTGAGCTTCGCCAGCAGGGGTTCCGCCTCGTAGGCCGAGAACGCGTCCTCGACGACGCCGATCAGCTCGTCGCGGTTGCGCACGCGGTCCGCGTTGGTCGCGAACTCTGCGCGGCCCGCGTCGAGTCCGAAGGCGGCGGTGAAGGTGGCCCACAGCTTCTCGCTGCCCACGCTGATCTGGACCTTCCCCCCGCGGCAGTTGAACAGGCCGTACGGGGCGATCGAGGGGTGGTGGTTGCCCTGGGCGCGCGGCACCTCGCCGGCCACCGTGGTGCGTGTGCCCTGGAAGGCATGGACGCCGATGATCGCGGCGAGCAGCGACGTGCGCACCACCTGCCCCCGGCCCGTCCGCTCCCGTTCGAGCAGGGCCGCGACGGCACCGTACGCCCCGTACATGCCGGACAGCAGGTCGGCGATGGGGACCCCGACGCGCTGGGGGTTGTCGGGATCGGGCCCGGTGACGGACATGAGGCCGGCCTCGCCCTGGACGATCTGGTCGTAGCCGCTGCGCCTGGCCTCGGGGCCGTCGTGCCCGAACCCGGTGATGGAGAGGATGACCAGGCCGGGGTTCAGCTCGTGCATGGCATCCGTGGAGAACCCGAGCCGGTCGAGGACCCCGGGCCGGAAGTTCTCGACCACGACGTCGGCTCGGCGCAGCAGTTCCGTGAGCACCGCCCTGCCGTCGTCGCTCTTGAGGTCCAGCGCGATCGATTCCTTGTTCCGGTTGCAGGACAGGAAGTAGGTGGCCTGGCGGTCGTCCTCCGGGCCGACGAAGGGCGGACCCCAGCCACGGGTGTCGTCCCCGGTACCCGGTGTCTCGACCTTGATCACGCGGGCGCCGAGGTCACCGAGCATCATGCCGGCGTGCGGCCCGGCAAGTGCCCGGCTGAGGTCGACGACGAGGCGCCCGGACAGTGGACCGCCGCGCTCCCCGCGCTCGCTCCCGCTTCGTTCCTGTGGTGCGTCGCTCATGTTTCCTCCGGGTGGTTCGTGCGGTCTGGTCGGACGGGTGGACGGCTCAGAGCCAGCCGGGCACCACGAGGACGAGCCAGGCGATGATCGGACCGGCGACGACCACGAGGGCCCCGTACCCGAGGATCTGCTTGTAGAAGCGGTCCTTGTCCGTGCCCTCGGGGGCGTTGGCGAGCACGAGTGCGCCGTTGGTGGAGAACGGCGAGACGTCCACGATCGTCGAGGACACGGCGAGGGCGCAGACGACGCCGACCGCACTCACGGCGCCTGTCTCGAGGAACGGGATGGCCAGCGGGATCAGGGCTGCGAGGATGGCCGTCGACGAGGCGAAGGCGGAGACGACGGCGCCGATGTAGCAGATGAGCAGGGCGGCGAGCAGCGGAGCGCCGAGTCCGGCGACGCCGTCGGACACGTACTCGATGGTCCCCGCCTCGGTGAGCACACCCACGAACGTGAGCATCCCGCAGATGAGCAGCACGGTGGACCAGGCGATCTTGTTGACCGCACCGCTCTGGGCCTTGGGCGAGATCAGCGCGAGGAGGACGGCGACCGTGATGGCGACGAATCCGACGTCGACCTGGAATCCGAGGGCGATCACGGCGAGCGCGATGAGGCCGAGGATGGTGGCGGCCTGCGAGATGCGGTCCTCGCGGGACTTCACGGCGACGGCGCCGTCGCCGGCGGGGTCACGCGGTCCGTAGGTGCCGCTGCCGGTGCCCTTGTAGGCGACGTCGGCCCTGCGGGCTCCCGGGCTGGCGTTCAGGCGGGCCTCGGCGGCCTCCTCGACGAAGTGGGAGATGCGCGAGGACAGGAGCGTGCGGCCGCCGAGGACGATGAAGAGGACGACGGCGATCAGCAGGTTGAAGATGAAGCTCGACAGGAACACGGCGAGCGGGCTCGACTCGAAGCCGGACTCACCGACGATGTCGTTCACGATCACCCCGTACACCGCGATGGGCGAGAAGCCGCCGGCCTGTGCGCCGTGGACCACCATCATGCCCATGAGCAGCGGTGAGATCTTGTGGCGTGCCGCGAAGCCGAGTGCGACGGGCGCCATGATCGCGACGGCCGCGGGACCGAGCGCGCCGACGGCGGTGATGACGGCCGTGATGAGGAACATGACCCACGGGATGAGTGCCACGCGGTTGCGGACGAGCTTCACGGCCCCCTGCACGAGCAGGTCGATGGTGCCGTTGTTCTGGGCGATGGCGAACAGGTAGGTGACCCCGACGAGGGTGAGGAACAGCCCGCCGGGGAACTCGGCGATGATGTCGTCGGTCTCCATCCCCAGGACGACGGCGCCGAGCAGGAAGGCCCCCACGAAGGCGAGGGCTCCCATGTTGATGGGCAGCAGGGTGGCTATCAGGAACATCGCCGCAAGGATGATGATCGATAGGAGTGGAGCGGACATCATTATCCTCCAGCGGGCGACGGACGGTTCGACGAGCCTGTGATCTGAGTTACAGGACTACTGGCCTAGCCTGTAGGAGAGTGGGTGTCCCTGTCAATCGTTCACCGGTAGCATGGGCCCACCACTATCCGGGGAGAACAGGGATGACCGACGCCGTTGATCCGCAACCCTTGGGGCGCCTTGCGCGTCCTCGGCTGTACGAACAGCTGGTCGAGCAGCTGCTGGGCTACATCGAGTCCGCGAGGCTCCGCCCGGGAGACCTCCTCCCCGCGGAGCGGGATCTCGCCGAGCGCCTCGGGGTCTCGCGGGCGACGCTCGCCCAGGCGCTCGTGGCCCTCGAGGTCCTCGGTGTCATCGACGTCCAGCACGGCACCGGTGCGGTTCTCCGGCACCGCGCGAGTGTCGCGAGCGTCATCAAGGGGCTGCGCGAGCACCGGAGCCGCCTGCCCGACATCGTGGAGGCCCGCAGCACCCTGGAGGTGAGGCTCGCGGCCCTGGCAGCCGAGCGGCGCACGGACGCCGATCTCGCGGCCATCGAGGACGCGCTCCGGACGATGCAGGCGGAGATCGACGACGGCGACCGCGGCGCCCACGGCGACGAGCTGTTCCACCAGGCCGTGACCGGGGCCGCCCACTCCCCCGTGATGGCGCAGCTCATGGCGTTCATCGGCGAGATGGTCCTCGAGACCCGCCTCGAATCGCTCGCCCAGCCGGGCAGGCCGGAGCAGTCGCTCGTATCGCACAGGGGTATCGCCGAGGCCATCCGGGCGCGGGACGCCGCCGCGGCCGCCGATGCCATGCAGCGCCACATCGAACTCGTCTCGGACGTCGCCCTGCTGCAGTAGCAGGCAGCGGCCCGGCCGGCAACGACGACGGCCGGCCCCTCCAGGGAGCCGGCCGTCGTCGTCCGGGTGCCTGCGGCGGGAGGTCAGGCCTCCGAGACCTGCGCCGCGAGGTTCGCGAGCGTGGAATCCAGCGCCTCCCGCGGCACGGCCGGGAAGCCGATGGTCTTCAGGAGCTCCTTGTCGGTCACGGCGGACCAGTCGTAGCTCACCGACACCTCGGTGGAACCGGGGCCGGAGGGCTGCAGCTCCCAGATCCACTCCCAGCCCGGCGGGACCTCACCGGCGGGCGCGGTCTTCCAGGCGAGGAGCTTGTTCGGGTCGTAGCCGACCACGTGGTTGTCCGTCTGGTAGTCGCCGCCCATCTTGTCCCAGGTCTGGTTCATGGTGAACGTCTGGCCCACGGCGGTGATGCGGTCGGACTTGCTGTCCGACTGCACCATGCCCGAGCCGTCGAGCGCTGCATGGTGGGCGGGATCGGACAGGAAGTGGAAGATCGCATCGGCTGGTGCGTCGATCGTCCGGGTCGCTGAGATACGGGACTCCGTCATGCGTCGTTCTCCTTCTGGTCGTGGGCGCGCGGCTCTACTGGGCGTCGTCCGGCGAGGATTCGTCGAGGGTCCAGCCGGTGATGGACTCGAGGTCCTTCCCGGCATCGCGCGTGTACTGCCACGCACGCTGACGCTGGTCCTGCAGGTCCTGCCGGAGACGGGCCTGCGTCGCTCCGAGAGTCGGCACGCGATCGATGACGTCCATGGCCAGCTGGAACCTGTCGATCTGGTTCAGCATCGCCATGTCGAACGGCGTCGTCGTCGTGCCTTCCTCCTTGTAACCCCTAACATGCAGGTTCTCGTGGTTGTTCCGACGGTAGGCCAGGCGATGGATGAGCCACGGGTACCCGTGATAGGCGAAGACCACGGGTTTCGACGTCGTGAACAACGTGTCGAAGTCCCGGGCCGACAGCCCGTGCGGATGCTCCGTGCTGTCCTGCAGGCGCATGAGGTCCACGACGTTCACCACGCGGATCTTCAGACCGGGGACGGCTGCCCTGAGCAGTCCCGCCGCGGCGACCGCCTCGAGCGTGGGGACGTCGCCCGCGCAGCCGAGGACCACGTCCGGCTCCACCCCCGGTTCCTCGGAGCCCGCGAAGTCGAGGATCCCGATGCCGCGCCTCACGTGCAGGTGCGCCTCCTCGGGCCCGAACCAGGTGGGAGTGGGCTGCTTGCCCGTCACGATCACGTTGACTGTGTCGCGCGTCTGCATGCAGTGCTCGGTCACGGCGAGCATCGTGTTGGCGTCCGGCGGGAGGTAGACCCGGATGATGTCCGCCTTCTTGTTGACCACGTGGTCGATGAACCCGGGATCCTGGTGCGAGAAGCCGTTGTGGTCCTGCTGCCACACGTGGCTCGACAGCATGTAGTTGAACGACGCGATGGGCATGCGCCAGGACAGCGTGCGGTGCACCTTGAGCCATTTCGCGAACTGGTTGAACATCGAGTCGACGATGTGCACGAAGGCTTCGTAGCAGTTGAACACCCCGTGGCGGCCGGTCAGCAGGTAGCCCTCGAGCCAGCCCTGGCAGAGGTGCTCGCTGAGGACCTCCATGACGCGTCCCGAGCGGGCCAGGTGCTCGTCCACGTCCTCGATGCGCGGTTCCCACACCTTGTCCGTCACCTCGTAGACCGCGGAGAGGCGGTTGGACGCCGTCTCGTCCGGACCGAACAGGCGGAAGTTGTGCGGATTGCGCTCGATGACGTCCCGCAGGTAGCCGCCCACGGTCGTCATGGGACTCACCTTCTCCCCGCCGGGACGCGTCACGGGTACGGCGTGGTCCGCGTACGAGGGCAGCACGAGGTCGCGGAGGAGCCGGCCGCCGTTCGCATAGGGGGTCGCGCTCATGCGCAGGTCGCCCTCGGGCGCGAGCGCCGCGATCTCGGGCCGCAGTGACCCCTCCTCGGTGAACAGGGATGACGGGTCGTAGGACCGCATCCACTCCTCGAGCTGGTGCAGGTGCTGTTCGTTGTCGTGGATCTCCGAGAGCGGTACCTGATGGGACCGCCAGGTCCCCTCCACCGGCTTGCCGTCCACCTCGGCGGGGCCGGTCCAGCCCTTCGGCGAGCGCAGCACGATCATGGGCCAGCGGGCCGCGGCGGCGTCCGCGCCTGCCGGCGAGGTACGGGCCCGGTCCTGGATGGCGTGGATGTCGTCGATGCAGGCGTCGAGGACGGCGGCGAAGTCGCGGTGGGCGTCCTCGGTGGCACCAGGATCGGACACCGTGACGAAGTGCGCCTCGTAGCCGTAGCCGTACATCAGCTGCCGGAGCTGCTCCTCGGGCATCCTGGCCAGCACCGTGGGGTTGGCGATCTTGTACCCGTTGAGGTGCAGGATCGGCAGTACCGCGCCGTCCACCGCGGGATCCACGAAGCTGCTCGAGTGCCAGCTCGTGGCCAGCGGTCCCGTCTCGGCTTCGCCGTCGCCCACCACGGCGGCGGCGATGAGGGAGGGGTTGTCGAAGACGGCGCCGTAGGCGTGGGCGAGCGTGTAGCCGAGTTCCCCGCCCTCGTGGATGGACCCCGGGGATTCCGGGGCGGCGTGGGACGGGATGCCGCCGGGGTAGCTGAACTGCTTGAACAGGGCGTTCAGCCCCACCCCGTCCTTGCCGATGGAGGAATATATCTCGGAGTAGGTCCCCTCCAGCCAGGCGTTGGCCACGTTGGCGGGCCCGCCGTGGCCCGGCCCGGTGACGAACAGCATCTCCTGCCTCCGCTCGGAGATGACCCGGTTGAGATGGGTGTAGACGAAGTTCAGCCCCGGTGTGGTGCCCCAGTGGCCCAGCAATCGCGCCTTCACGTCCTCGCCCGCGAGCGGACGCGTGAGCAGGGCGTTGTCCCGCAGGTAGATCTGGCCGACCGAGACGTAGTTGGCGGCGCGCCACCACGCGTCCAGTGCCGGGATATCAAGACTTGCCATGTGTGCCTCCTGGATGGTGCAACGGGACGGTGCGGATCTCAGAGTTCGACGACGACGTCGGACGGCGTCTTGTCGGGTCGCCAGCCCCGCCACACGGGGTGCCGCAGGCGGCCGGTCCCGGTGTGCTCGCTGTACTGGACTTCGCCGACGAGGGCGGGCCGCACCCAGTGCGCATCGGATGCGTCGGCGCCGGGCACGTCGTCGAGCGGGGCGGTCTTCCGTGCCAGCTTCCTGAGCCTGGACCCCACCTCGGCGAGGTCGCGCTCGGTGAGCCCGGACCCCACGCGGCCCACGTAGCGGAGGTCGACGCCGTCGGGGACGGCGACCAGCAGGGAACCGATCTTCGCCGCCCGGTTGCCCTTCCCGGGCCGCCAGCCCACCACCACGACCTCCTGCGTGTGGAGGTGCTTGATCTTCACCCACGACGCCGACCGCGTCCCGGGCTGGTAGTCGCTCGTGAGGCGCTTGGCCATGATGCCCTCGAGGCCCAGCTGGCGGCTCGCCTCGACGGCTTCCGCGAGCGTCGCGTCGAGGGCCGGCGGAACCTGGACGTGGCCGTCCTCCGCCTCCTCGACCGCCTTCTCGAGCAGCTCCCGCCGCTGGCAGTAGTCCAGCCCGGTGAGGTCGTTGCCCTCGAGTTCCAGGAGGTCGAAGAGCATGAAGCGCACGGGGGTCTTCCGGCGCGCGTCGTCGATCTCCGCCCGATGGGTCAGCTTCATGCGGGTCTGCAGGAGACCGAAGTCGGGGCGGCCCTTCGCGTTCAGGGCCACGATCTCGCCGTCGAGCACGGCGCTGTCCGCACTCAGGTACTCACCGAGGTCCCCGAGTTCCGGGTAGGTCGCGGTGGTGTCGATCCCGTTCCGGCTGGCCAGGGTGACGGCGCCGTCCTTCACCAGCGCGATGCAGCGGACGCCGTCCCACTTCATCTCGTAGGCCCAGTCGTCGGGGTCGGGGATGGCCTGCTCCGAGCCGAGGGTGGCGAGCATGGGACGGACGGGACCCGGAGCCCGGACAGGAGCGGGAGGGTCGATGCTCTGCACCTCTACGGGCGGGGTGTCGCCGCCGTCCGCCGGGACCGGTGGCGACGCGCCGGGGTCGTGCGGGGAGTCCTGCCGGGCCTCGGCCGGCTGGTCCTTCATGAGGTGGATCAGCCAGTTGCTCCTGCCGTTCGGCCCGCCGCCGGTGTTGATGAGCGCGTAGCGGCGGATAGCGGTCCCGCCGCGGGCCAGTCCGCCGTCGGGCCTGCCGTGGAGTGTGCAGATGACCTCCTTGCCCTCACGCCACTTCTCGAGCTCGTAGGTGCCCGCATCCCAGATCGAGACCTCCCCCGCGCCGTATTCCCCCTTCGGAATAGTTCCGTGGAAGGAGCCGTAGTCGAGGGGATGGTCCTCGGTCTGCACGGCCAGGTGGTTCCTGCTGGGCGTCAGGGGCGGTCCTTTCGGGAGAGCCCAGGAGACGAGCACGCCCTCATGCTCCAGCCGGAAGTCGTAGTGCAGGCGGCGGGCGTGGTGCTCCTGGATCACGAAGCTGTTGCCACCCGCCGGGCCCACGGCCTCGGGTACGGGCTCCGGTGTCTTCGCTGCGTCGCGCATCGCCCGGTAGGTGGAGAGCCGGTCCGTCGGTGCGCTTCCCCTCTCTCCTGCGCCGGTCGCGGGTGGGGTCGCGGCGGCGAGGATGTCGCCGAGGGATCCGATCCGCTGCAGGACGGCGCGGTAGTCGAGGTGCCCGAGGTCGACGTCGTCGAGTTCCTCCCAGGTGCGCGGCGCGGCGACGGTCGGCTCGAAGCGGCCGCGCAGCGAGTACGGGCTGACCGTCGTCTTGTTGGCGTGGTTCTGGCTCCAGTCCACGAGCACCCTGCCCGTCCGCAGCGCCTTCTTCATGTCGCTGACCGCGAGGTCGGGATGGTCGGCCTCGAGGGCCCGGGCGAGTTCGTGGGCGACGGCGGACACCTGCTCGGAGGTCAGCCGGCCGTCGAGGGCGCAGTACAGGTGGATGCCCTTCGATCCGCTCGTGACGGGGAACGGTTCCAGCCCCATGCCCTGCAGGATCGGCCGGGCCAGCCGGGCGATCTCGGCGCACTCCGCGAGACCCACGCCGTCGCCCGGGTCGAGGTCCAGCACGAGGCGGTCGGGATTCCCCCTGGCGCCGTCGGCGTCGAAGCGCCACTGCGGCACGTGGAGCTCCAGGGCGGCGATCTGCCCCAGCCAGGTGAGCGTCGCGAGGTCGTCGACCAGGGGGTAGACGTTCGTGTGGTCCTTGTGCCGGATCGCGTTGCGCGGCACCCAGGCCGGCGCATTGTCGTCGATGTTCTTCTGGAAGAACACCTCGCCGGGCTCCTCCGGCGTCCCCACGCCGTGCACCCACCGCTTCCGCGTCAGCGGCCGGTGGCTCGCATGGCGGATCAGGTGGGGTGCCACGGCTGCGTAGTAGGCCAGGACGTCGGCCTTGGTGGTCCCCGTCGCGGGGTAGAGCACCTTGTCCAGGCTGGACAGCCGGAGCGTGCGCCCCTCCACCGTGACGGTCTGCTGCCGTGCTGAGCGAGGGGGGGCCATCCCCCCAGTCTTGACCGGATGCCGGTGGTGGTCCAGTACCGATTCGGTCGGAACACCCGGCTGGAGGCGGCAGGGATTGTGTCCTAGTCGGCGAACTGCTCGCGGTAACGCTCGACGTAGACATCCCACAGCGCCGGGTCCTGCCCGAGGTTGCGCTTGTTCAGGAAGTCGTCGAGTCCGGCGATGGTGAGGTGCCACCCTGCCGCCATGGTCGCGGAGTGCCGCGGGCTCCCCGGTGTCAGGAACAGCACGAGCCGGGTCCCGTTGTCGCCCGTCCGGGCCAGTTCCCAGCGCAGACTGTCCTTCTCCCAGGTGTAGGCGAGTACCGACGGCCGCGCCGCCTCGAGCACCTCTCCGCGCAGAGGCTTCTGGTCGGCGTAGCGGAAGAGGATCTCCGCATCCGGGTGCGGCTCGAACTCCATCTCGCAGGGGAACCAGTACTTCAGCTTGTCGGCCTCCGTCAGGTGCTTCCACAGCACGGTCGGCGGGAACGCGAACTGGAACTCCAGGCGCAGCACCGTACCGCCGTCGTCGCTGGTCGTCTTGCTGACAATGGGCTCTACGGTCTCGGAAGTCACCTCCCAAGTCTAGGGCCGGCCCGCCCGCCTCCTCTGGCCCACTAAGCCTGCTTGGTGTTCACTTGACCCATGAGAGCCATCTGGAAGGGCGCGGTCGCGTTCGGGCTGGTCAACGTGCCGGTGAAGGTCTACAGCGCCACCGAGGACCACGACATCTCCCTGCACCAGGTGCACGACGAGGACGGCGGCCGCATCCGCTACCAGCGGCGCTGCGAGATCTGCGGCGAGGTCGTGGATTTCAAGCACATCGACAAGGCGTACGACGACGGCGAGCACACCGTGGTCCTCACAGACGAGGACCTCTCGTCACTGCCGGTGGAGCGGAGCCGGGAGATCGACGTGGTGGAGTTCGTGCCGAGCGACCAGATCGATCCGATCATGTTCGACCGCGCCTACTACCTCGAACCCGACAGCACCTCGACCAAGGCCTACGTCCTGCTGCGGCGCACGCTCGAGGAGACGGACCGGACCGCGATCGTGCAGTTCTCCCTCCGCCAGAAGAGCCGCCTCGCCGCGCTGCGCGTCCGGGGTGACGTCCTCATGCTGCAGACGCTCCTGTGGGACGACGAGGTCCGGGAGGCCTCCTTCCCCGCACTCGAGGAGAAGGTCCGCATCTCCGCCAAGGAGAAGCAGATGTCCGCGGCCCTCGTGGACTCCTTCTCCACCGACTTCGACCCCGAGAACTTCACCGACGAGTACCAGGTCCAGCTGCGCACCCTGATCGACGCGAAGATCGAGAAGGGTGACACCATCAGCACCGAGGAGACGTTCGGGGCCGACGGTGGCGAGGACGACGGCGACAACGTGCTGGACCTCATGGAGGCACTGCGCCGCAGCGTCGAGAAGAACCGCGAGAAGAAGGCCGGAGCCAAGAAGGCGGCCGGCACCTCCAAGCAGAAGGGCGCGTGATGGGTTTCTTCACCGACAGCCTGGGCCGGCAGACCATCGCCCAGAAGCCGAACGCTCCGATCCTGGGCTGGGCACTGCTCGGCGCCGCCTCCTTCGCGGCGCTCGAGGAGAAGAACCGCGGGCGCCTGCGCCTGGCGAGCACCCTCTGCCTGGCGGTCTGGGCGGTCCTCGAGGTCGTCTCCGGGCGGAGCGGCTTCCGGCGGAGCGCGGGCGCGCTGACGCTCTCCTGGCTCTCGCGAAAGGCCTGACGCCTCCGGGTCCTGCCGCTGCCCGGCCCCGGAGCCCCCGCATTCGGAGGAAGCATGGAACACGCACTGGAGCTGAGCGATCTGACCAAGGCGTACGGGTCGCGGCGGGCACTGGACGCCGTATCGCTCCAGGTGTTACCGGCGAGCGTGGTGGGCGTGATCGGCCCGAACGGCGCCGGGAAGACCACCACCATGCGCCTGATCCTCGGCCTGATCAAGCCGACTGCAGGGTCGGTGACCACCCTCGGTGCGGACCCCTGGCGGGCGGGCCCGCGCCTCCGGGAGCGCATCGGGTACCTGCCCGGGGAACTCAGGCTCGACGGCAGGACCACCGGCACGGAGATGCTCGACCACCTCGGACGCATCTCCGGTCCCGTGGACCACGCGTACAGGTCCGAGCTCGTCGAACGCCTCGGTCTCGATCCGTCGCGCCGCATCGGGACGCTGTCGAGGGGCAACAAGCAGAAACTCGGCCTGGTCCAGGCCCTCATGCACCGGCCGGACCTGCTCGTCCTCGACGAGCCCACCTCCGGCCTGGATCCCCTCGTGCAGCGGGAGTTCCTCGCCCTCGTCCGGGACGCGAAGTCGACGGGCCAGGCCGTCTTCCTGTCCTCCCATGTCATCTCCGAGGTGCAGCAGTGCGCCGACCACGTCGCCGTGATCCGGGAGGGGCGCCTCGTCCGTTCGTCACGCGTGGCGGACCTGCGTGACGAGGCGCCCCGTACCGTGCGGCTCGAACTGGAGAGACCGCTGACGCCGGGGCAGGCGGCCGCGCTCCTCGCGGCCGGCCTCGAGGTGGCCGATCCCGGAGTCGACCGGGCGTCCGCCGGGGTCCCTGGAAACGTCGTGGAAGGGCGGTTGTCCGGGTCGCCCGTCGCGCTGATCGACGTCCTCCCGGCCCTCGGGCTCACCGACGTCGTGATCGAGGAACCGGACCTCGAGCAGGCGGTCCTCGGCCTGTACGGCCGGACCCCGACCGCCCCGGCAGGAGCGGCCGGAGCCCGCCATGTCCGCTAGCACCCTGCCCCTCGTCCGGCACACCCTCCGACGCTCCCGCCTCGGGATGGCCGGCTGGTCGGCCGGCCTCGTCGCGGCGAGCCTGCTCTACCTGCCCATCTATCCGTCGATGGGTGCCTCCGGCCAACTCGACTCCGTCGTCTCGTCCCTGCCCCCGGAACTCGTGTCCACCCTGGGCTTCGACTCGATCTCCACGGGCGCGGGATACACGCAGGCGACGCTGCTGGGCCTGATCGGCTTCGTCCTCCTGACGATCGCCGCTGTCGGCTGGGGTGCAGCGGCGATCGGTGGCGAGGAGGAGAGCGGAGCCCTCGAACTCACCCTGGCGCACGGGGTCACACGCCTGCAGGTGGCGCTCGAGGCCGTCCTCTCCCTCGCGCTGCGGATCGCCGTCGTGTGCGCGGTGCTGCTCGCGGCCGTGCTCGCCCTGAACGCCCCGTCCGAGCTCGGCCTCGCCGTCGGCAAGGCCGTCGCGGGTGTCCTCGCCCTGTACCTGCTGAGCCTGCTCAGCGGATCGGCGGCCATCACCGCGGGCGCGGTGACCGGCTCCCGGACCGCCTCGGTGGCCGCCGGGGCTGCGGTGGCGCTCCTGGGCTACGCCTTCAACGCCCTCGGGAACCAGGCGGAAGCCCTGCAGTGGCTGAAGGGCCTCTCCCCCTACGACTGGGTGTTCGGTCCCGCACCGCTGCTCCACGGTTTCTCGACCGGCGCCGGAGCGGGCATGGCGGCCGTGCTCGCCCTGTGCGGCATCCTCGTGCTGGTCGCCGTCGTCGGACTGTCACGCCGGGACGTCGGCCGGTAGCGGGGGCGGCCCGTCACTCCAGCGGGAAGTTCTCCCGGCGCAGCAGCCTCGCCAGATGCTCGGCGTTGCGGACGACGCCCGCGGTCGTCGTCGCCACCACGTCGGGGACCTCGGCGAGGTCCTTGAAGTCGACGGCCTGCATCGCCTCGCCCACCCAGTAGGTGGAGCCCTGGGACGGCAGGGAGAAACCGATGTCGTTCAGGCCCTGCATCATGTCGGCGATCGTCTTGTGCGCGCCGTCCTCATTGCCCACGACGGCCACCACCGCGACCTTGCCCGCCATCACGGGCCGGCCCTCCTCGTCCGTCTCCGCGATGTCGGCGTCCAGCCGCTCCATCACGCGCTGCGCGAGGCTCGACGGGTGGCCCACCCAGATGGGGGTGGACAGCACGAGGATGTCGGCGGCGAGGATCTTCTCGCGGAGGATCGGCCACTCGTCGCCGTCGCCCATGTCCTTCTGCACGCCGGGTGCCACGTGGTGGTCGACCACGCGGGCGCTGGACGTCGCGATTCCCCGCTCCGCGAAGCGGTCGAGGATGTGCCGGGCCATCAGGTCGGAACTGGACGGCCCCGGCGATGGGGTGAGGCTGCACACGAGCGCGAAGGCTGTCAGGTCGGTCACGGGTACTCCTTGATGTCGGAACTGCCGGATGATGCGGAGGTCTGAGGGAGTTCGGGGCCGGGCGTCCCGCCGGGGGTGCCCGCGGTCGACGCCGGTCAGGCCCGCAGGACCCCGGGCAGTTCCCCGACGGACGCGACCTCGTGGTCGGGCGGCGTCATGACGGTCGGATACGGGCCGCCGTCACGGTTCAGCCAGACCGTCTTCAGGCCGGCACGCGCGGCGCCGTCGATGTCCCAGGGATGCACGGCGACCAGCACGACGTCGCCCGCCGCCTTTCCGAGGGTCTCGAGGGCGTGGGCGTAGGACTCCCGCGCGGGCTTCCACCGGGCGGCGTCCGCCACGGAGAGGACAGCGGCGATCTGCCCCCCGACTCCGGCCCGCTCCAGCAGGCCCGCCGCCGTTGCCGCTGCCCCGTTGGTGAGCACGGCGACACCGAAGCCCTCGAGTGCGAGCGCGCGGATGCCGTCCGCCACGTCGGGATGGACCGGCAGCTCCTGCAGCGCCGTCATCACATGCGTCACCGCATCGTCGAGGTCCCGGTTCAGCACCTGGTCCGCGAGAACCACCCGTAGGGCGCCCTCGGCGACGTCGCCGAAGGCCGGGTTACGCCCGACGGCGGTCAGTGCGAAGCCGTCCCGGAGCACCGAGGCGAACCACAGGGCGGCCAGTTGCGGGGGTGCACCGACCTCCTCGAAGTGCTGGGACATGCGGCCCATGTCCGAGAGCGTCCCGTTGACGTCGAACAGCACCAGCGGCAACGCCATTACTGGCGGTACCCCTCCACCTGGCTGATCGGCCGGGCATCGGCGTCGGCCGGGTCCTCACCGGCGTCCGCCTTCGCCCGGCGCTGGCGGAGCAGGTCCCAGCACTGGTCGAGGTCCTCCTCGACCCGCTTCAGCCGGGCCGCGTGGTCCTGGTGCTCGGCCCCGGCTCCGGCGTCCTGGGGCTGTTCGCGGAGGTCGTGCTCTTCCTGCACGAGTGCCTGGATACGCTGGAGGATGTCCTGGTTGTCCATGGTTCGGTCCCTTTCGTCGTCGCCGTGCCGGCGCCGGTGGATGATCAGCAGGCTTTCCTTCAGGCTACTGAGGCGACGGACCGATGACCAGCGCCGGCCTCCGCCCCGGCCCGGTGCAGCAGGGGAATTTGGCGCACCGCCCGGATGGCCTAAGCTGTTGGAGAACCAATTGCCTGTGTAGCTCAGTCTGGTAGAGCATCCGCTTCACACGCGGAAGGCCCGGGGATCGAGGCCCCGCGCAGGCACGAGGATCGGCTGGAGACAGCACCCGGGAAGGCCCGTACCGATACGTCGGTACGGGCCTTTCCTGCGTCCATGGGAGTTCGTCCTGGGCGAACAGATTTTGTTAGCACTCTCCTGGGTCGAGTGCTAACATTTTTCCTAGTTGAGCGGAGGGCGCTCAACCTTGGAGAACCGACCACCTGCCGGTGGCATCTGTGAAGGAGTTGTTTCCAGTGGCCATGAAGTTCGATCCATTCCGCGAGCTGGACCGCGTTGCCGGCGCCCTGCTGGAGAACCGTCCCGGACTCCGTCTCATGCCGATGGACCTCTACCGCGAGAAGGACCACTACATCGTCTCCGCGGACCTTCCGGGCATCGACCCCGGATCGGTCGACATCGACGTCGACGGCCAGCTCCTGACCATCCGCGCGGAGCGTACGCTGCGTGGCGCGGAAGGCGTCAAGTGGCTGACCCGCGAGCGCGAGAGCGGCTCGTTCCTGCGCCAGCTCAATCTCGGTCAGGGCATCGACACCGAGGGCATCTCCGCCCGGTACGAGAACGGCGTGCTCAACGTGATGATCCCGGTCAGCGCACGCGCGAAGCCACGCAAGATCGAGGTCGTCAGCGGAGAGTTCTCCGCGCCGGTCGAGTCCACGGCGGTCGAATCCCCGGCGGTCGAATCCACGGAGCCCGGTGCAGGGCACCAGGAAGCCGTCGAGGCGTAGCACCCCGGTAGCGGGGGGGGGGGGGGGGGGGGGGGGGGGGGGGGGGGGGGGGGGGGAGGGGGAGGGGGGGGGGGGGGGGGGTAGGCAAAGAGTGGAGTGCAGTGAGTACAGGCACGGGTCATCCACTTGTGGACGACTTTGAGCTTCATCCTTCGGGCTTCATT
>NZ_JBTNDL010000020.1:0-1536 GCF_054511015.1 Arthrobacter sp. MDT1-48-3 | reverse complement strand
CAGCGAGCTGAGTTCCTCGGCGCTGCGTGCACCGGAGAGCTCTTCCTTCGGCTCGATGCCGAAGGAGCGGATGATTTTGTTCGCCGTGTTGTTGAACAGCAGGATCACGGGTTTCAGGACCATGGTGAACAGGGCCTGGAAGGGGACGACGAACTTCGCCGTCTGCCTCGGCAGGGCCAGGGCGAAGTTCTTCGGCACGAGCTCACCGATGACCATGGAGAACACGGTGGCCAGGAAGATCCCCACGACCGCGCCGATGCCGGGCACGATCGCCTCGGAGACACCCGCATCGAGCAGTGGCCCGCGGAGCAGCGAACTGATGGCCGGCTCGAACGTGTACCCGGTGAGCAGGGTGGTCAGGGTGATGCCGAGCTGAGCGCTCGAGAGGTGCGTCGAGGTAATCTTCAACGCCTTGATCGTGGGCTTCAGGCCCTTTTCGCCGCGGGCGTCGCGGGCTTCCAGGTCGCCTCGGTCAAGATTCACGAGTGCGAACTCGGAGGCCACGAACATGCCGGTGCCGACCGTGAGGATCAGGCCGACGCCGATCATGACCAACTCATACATGGTGCGCCCCCCATCCTCGATCAGCCGGCAGTCCGGCGTTCAGGCAGGTGAGGGGCACGGGTCTATGTGAGGGAGGGTCATCCATAATGCCATCCACTCTACTAGGCAGGACAAGGAGGGTCGCGGACAGAGCGGTAACTACCGGATCAGCATGCGAGCCAATGGCCTTCGGGAGAAGGATGGTGTGGCGTGCAGCATTGGGAGAAGCCCTCTCGGGCTAGACACACTGGACTCATGAAACCTTTGCTGATCGTCCTGGCTTTGATCGCTCTTGTCCTGCTGATCATTGGGGTTGCTGTCGAGACCCTGAAGTTCCTGCTCTATGTAGGACTCGTCGTCCTTGTGGTGTCCGCCGCCCTGCTTGTGCTGCAGCGCGTGCGTTCCCGGGTGCAGCGGTAGGAACGAGCCACTGGCTCCGCCATACGGAGACTAGCCGAAAGGATTCGTGTCCTGGCAGGAGACTTGGTCCGCTGTCTGGTTGATGGTTCCGGTCACATCCTGGGCGGTCAGGGTGCCCAGACCGTTCCGGGCGTCGGTCCCGAGGTAGACCTGCACCCCATAGATGGTTTCGTCCGTGGAGATGGTCGTGGCAGGAATTCCAAGTGCTGCTGCGACAGCTGTTGCGGGGTCCGCGAACCCGGCGCTGTAGTAGATGGCTGTGAGGGGGGTCGATGGGGCGGGCAGGGACTGCGCGCCCTTGAATCCAGCAGTGTGAAGGGCCTCGACAAGCGTGGCAGGTACGTCCGAACCTGCGGTGCCGTCCGCGACCGTGACGGGCGATGAAGCCATGGTGGAGTCAACGGTTCCCCCGGGTGCCGTGTCCTCCTCACCGGAGGTATGGCTGTCCTCCTCCCCTGTTGTAGCCGGCGAAGTGAGGTCGGCGCTGGAGCGTAGTGCCGCGAAGAGCTGAGGTGCGGTGGACCCGTCGAGGACCAGACGGTTCGGGTCCGCCGCGGGAACTGTGGGAACCGC